>JAUNUR010000038.1 GCA_030538085.1 Pseudomonadota bacterium
CGCAAGACCGACGGGCAAGGGCAGACCCTCAGTGAGTACCGGATGCCCGAAGGCAAAAGCTATCCCGATCCGGAGTCGCCGATATTCAGGGAGGCGGAAGCCAATCTGAAGATGCGATACGCAGAACTGCTCAACAGCGATCGCCGAGGGATTATTGGAAAAGTTGATACTGACCTCGACGCCCAGCACATCAAGTCCCAGCGGCTGTACCTGCGCGAAAGCGATTCAATGTACCGCGAGCCGGAGCGCGAACCCACCGCCGTCAAGCCACCGCATCAAATGCCGGATGCTGGTGATTGGAGTCCCGTCAGTCAGGTTGCACCAGAAACCTTGTCTGTTCCGCAGGCAACAACTGCGCAGCCCGGCCCGGCCATTACCCCGGCCAGCAGCGTTGAAGAAATGTTTGCCGTTCTGGCGCAGGCGGCGATGAATAAAGACGATGCGGCGTTCTCCGCCGTGGCACAGGCCTACACCGCCTCGCCCGACGGTCAGGCTTGGGAGCAAGCTGGGCGTGAATACAACCAGGCACTGGCCGAGCAGCAGGAACAGGCCCGTCAGCAGGAAGAAACGCTGGCACAGCAGGACGTGCAGCGTGGCCCGGTGATCCGCATGTGAGTCCCTGGAAGGAAAGCCTGATGAAAACCGAGAAGACCATTTCCTTGCGTTCACGCACGCTGGCGCTTGCTGCACTGAGCTTGCCGTTGCTGACGGCTTGCAGCCTGGGCCAGATGGGCAATTGCGGCGCTTTCTGCGGCGGCGGCAAGGTGGTGCGCTCCGAGGTGGGGGCGCCGCCGGAAAACCCTAGGCTTGGGAAAATATTTGATCTTGGTGGGGTCACCAAAGATGGTTATTGGGTCTGGAGCCGCGCCACCATCGAACGCATTGGTGAGTTGCCTGGTCAGCCCAAGCTTGATGCCCGGCTGTTCAATCCTCAAGTTACGGAAGAGCAGGCGCGTGGCAGCAACTGGTTTTCTATCACCTGGGGTTCCAATGAGCTTGATCCCAAAACGGGTTTCCCATTGAAGACTATTTCGCCGGAAAATCCGTCGCCACCCCCCGGCCTCTATCGTCTTACCAGCCAGGTCAGCTTCGTTGATGACGGCAGCGTCAACAAATACCTTCCCTTCCAGGGCCAACCCCGCACCACCATCATCTCGGTCGAAGCCGGCAAGACCACGGTGCTGAGCTATCGCACGGGCGTGGACGCCACCACCAGCCCCATCACCGCTTGGGTCGATGTGGTGCAGTTGCCCAGCAGCGAGGCGCTACCGCGCATGTACAAGCACCCCAACTACCTCGTCTCGCCCCGCATGCAGGTGGCCGAGCCGCCCGGGCAGGCGCACGGCGACCCAGCTGGGCGTTAGTGCTTGCAATCTGAAAAAGGAATATCCATGCGTAGCCTGTTTTCGCGCTTTGGCGTGTTTCTGTTGTCGTGGGGCGCTTGCAGCTTTGCGGCATTGGCGCAGACGCCGCCTGTCGCCGACATGGGCGTGCACCAGGTCGCCACGCTCTATCTGCGTGCTTTTGTCAACAAGGATGCCGGGGCGGTGCGGGCCTTGAACGACTACATGCGGCCGGTGATTCACGACGAGTACATTGACGAGGTCCCTTTCCTGCGCAAACCCACCATGGCCGACCTGCTGGTCTGGAAAGAGCAGGAGGCCGCAGCGTTGCCGCCTGAAACGCAGGTGTGGTTTCGCGAGGAGATTCCGCAGCGTGCCCAAGGTGAGCTGGATTACATCGACGGCATGTACAGCGCCCTGCGGCAGGCCGACTGCCACGTGCGCCAGATCGACGATGTGCCGCGGCCAACCGTCAAGCGCGACCCGGCGGATGCCTTCAAGCCGCCCCGCAGGTTCGACACGGGGCCGAAGCGGTGGACCAAGGCGGTGCGTGTGTCCTATGCCTGTAGTGTGCCGTGGCCCGACAACACCACGCGGAATCTGCGGCGCAAGGCGCAGCGCAGCCCCAGCGATTTACCGGTGAATCTGGCGCTGGCGGCCGCGTTCAAGCAGCAGATGGAGCAGGCGAGCCAACGCATATCGGTGGATGGCGAGGGCTATCTGTACTGGTACCCGCATCGTCCGGTGTGGAATGGCAATCCACCGGTTTTTGCTGAAAAAGTGGTCAACAAGGTGCGCTATTACGCCAGCGCCACCGACTGACCAGCACCCGAGATACACACCATGCAAAACCACAATTCGCACGATCTGCAGGCCTTGACGCTTCAGCTTTCCGCGGTGTCCGACCATTTGAAGCAGGCTTCCAGCGCCGCCGTGGCGCACAGCGAGCAGGCGGCGCAGCGCCTGGGCCAGGCAGGTCAGCGTTTGGCCGCCGACACCAGCCTGGCCGCGCAAAAGGTGGTGCAAGCCGTGCAGCAGGAAGCCCAGACGGCGCTGAGCACGGGTCTGGCGCAGCCGCTGTCCGTTTGCGAGCAAAAACTGCAGGACAGCGCACGCCAGATCGCGCAAGCCGCCGCGTCCCTGCAGGCCATGCAGCAGCAGGCCATTCAAGTGCAGCGCCTGTGGTTCTGGAAGGTGGGGGTGCTGGTGTTTGGCGCGTGCCTGCTGGCGGTGCTTGCATCAACGTGGATGGTGTGGCGCAACACCCGCGACTTGCAGCGCATCGACTACAACCGGAAAGTGCTCACGGCCATTTCAGCGGGCGACCTCAACCTGTGTGGCAAGGAGTTGTGTGCACGGGTGACCGCCAAGACAGCGCCGGTTCAAACGCCGCAGGGGTATTTCGTGCGCGTGGGGGCTGGCTCATGAGACTGAGGGTTGAGGGCGGCGTGTGTCGCAACCGCTCCACGCGGGGGCAAGGAGGAATGCAATGAAATCAACGATCAAGTGGGGCACGTTGCTGGTGCTGTTGATGGCCGGGGCTGCCGGAGGTGCCTGGCTGGCCGGACAAATCTTGTTCTGGTGGTTCGGCTTCGACCGCCCGGTTGGTCTGGGTACCTGGTTTTCCTATGTGCGCGTGCTGGACGACCCACGCTATGCCGTGCATGCCAACAAGATCAAGCTGTCGGGCGTGGCGGGTTTTGCCGTTCCCCTGCTGGCGTGGCTGGGCATGGCCTGGCTGATGTTTCGGCCCGCGCAGCGCAGCACCCATGGCGATGCGCGTTTCGCGGCCCATGGCGAGCTGTCCAAGGCGGGCCTGCTCACGAACGACCCGACAGGGGTTCTGATTGGCCGCAACGGCGGCACCTATCTGCGCGACAAAGGCCAGCGCTTCATCATGCTTGCGGCTCCCACGCGATCTGGCAAGGGGGTGGGCGTGGTGATCCCGGTATTGCTGGACTATCAGGAAAGCGTGGTGGTGCTCGATATCAAGCAGGAAAACTTTGACCTGACCAGCGGCTACCGCAAGTCCATCGGGCAAGAGGTTTTCGTGTTCAACCCCTTTGCGGAAAACGGCAGAACGCACCGCTGGAACCCGTTCCGGTATGTCTCCACGGAGCCCGCCAGGCGCGTGGGTGATTTGCGCAGCATTGCGCAAATGCTGTATTCGGAAGGTGATGGCTCGGGCAACCAGCAGTTCTTCACCGACCATGCGCGCAACGTGTTTCTGGCCCTGAGCCTGTATTTGTTTGAAGCGCATGAATTCAGCAAAGGTTTCAAGCACGCCGCTCCTTACCCCACGTTTGGCGGGCTTTACCGAAAGGCCGCGGGTCAAGGCGAGGATCTGAAAAAATATCTGGCCGCGCTGGCCGCGGAAAACCATCTGTCCGAAGCCTGCAAGACGGCTTTTGCCGGGTTTTTGTCGCAGGCCGAAGAAACATTTTCAAGCATCATGGGAACCTTCAATGCGCCATTGACCGCCTGGGCCGATCCGATTCTGGATGCGGCCACCAGCGCCGATGATTTCCTGCTGACGGATGTACGCAAGAAGAAAATGACGGTTTACCTTTGCGTTTCGCCCAACAAGCTCAAGCAGGCGGCGCTGATTTTCAACCTGTTCTTCTCGCAGCTCATCAATGAAAACACCAAGGCATTGCCTAGCCAGGACAAGGATTTAAAGCACCAATGCCTGCTGCTGATGGATGAGTTCACCAGTATCGGGGCGGTGGACATCATTGCCCACGCGGTGAGTTACATGGCGGGCTACAACCTGCGGCTGCTGCCCATCATCCAGAGCATGGCGCAGCTGGATGCAACGTATGGCAAGGAGCGGGCCCGTACCCTGATCACCAACCATGCCACGCAGATCGTTTATGCGCCCAGGGAGCAGCAGGATGCCAATGACTATTCTGAAATGCTGGGCTACACCACGGTGCGCCGCCGCCAGCGCACCGTGGGCAAGGACGTCAGCCACACCGAGGTGGAAGAGCGCCGGGCGCTCATGCTGCCGCAGGAGCTCAAAGCCATCGGGCCTGACAAGGAAATCCTGTTCATCGAAGGCATGGCTTACCCAGCCATGGTGGACAAGATTCGCTACTACCAGGAAGGGATGTTCAAAAAGCGCCTGCTGCCAGCCGTGGACATACCCGAACTTCGCCTGAGTCAGTCGGACTTTTAACCCGGCCCGCGCGGCCAAAGCCGTGCGCAGAGGACGCAGAAGAAGCCACCCGGCAGGGTTGGCTCACCTCGAAAAAGTGCGCAGCGCTCAGGCTCTCAACGTGTTTCTTTGCCAGCCCGGGTGCAGCGGACAATGACACGGCCAGACTTGCCCGAGGCATTCAGCGCTTGCAACTGATAGGCCGTTGGGCTGGTGAACGTCAGGCTGTAGAGATTTCCCGGCCGTTTCTGCACGGCGGCCAGGGTGATGGCGTTCAGGGTAGGACCGTGCTTCGCTGCAAAAGCAGTGCCGGCGTCGAACGGCTTGAGAATGCGGAGCTGCTGAATGCGTTCTTCCACCAGATTCCCATCGCTGAGGCTGTGGCCTTGCGCGGTGGTGCGCATGCGATAGCGGTCCCTGTCCGTGTTGAAAACAAAATCGCTGATGCCGTTGCTTGTCCAGCGGCCGCTGGTGTCCGCCGCATATGCAATGCGCTGGTGCAGCATGCCTGCCGGAATGCCGTGCATGGCTGGAATGGCAATGGGGGAGCTGCTGCAATTCCATTGCCCGGCCAAAGGGAAGGGCGTATTGGCATGTGCTGATGGCAGCATGCCCAGACTGCACAGGACCGCAGCCGTGCCGCATGCCAGCTTGAGCGGGAAACAAGCGAACCGGCGCCGGGGCATCGTGACAATGGTGCGGGCATGAGCCCCGTGGGCGCAATGCTTGTTGCTCATTCGTTTTTCAGCCATTTCATGCGCAACACCGGGTCGAAGTCGATGCCGGTGATATAGCGCTTGCCCGCGTGCGCCTGAATGTGCACGATGATGTCGATGGTCAGCATGAGCAGGCGCTTGATGACGTCAAATTCCAGCCCCGAGCCTTCGGGCGACGCCTTCACCATCAATGCCAGCTGGTCCCACGTCTGATGCACGCTGCCCGCGTGACAACTGGTGATGGAGCCAGGGTGGCCCGAGGCGCAGTTGCGGATGAAATAGAACGATTCGTCACCCCGCAGCTCGGCCAGAATGATGCGGTCGGGCTTCATGCGCAAGCAGGCTTCCATGCAGATCTTGGCCGTGACGTTGGCCGTGCTTTGTCCCCCTTTGGAGTAGAGCAGATGCACCACGTTGGGTTGCTGAATGAACAGCTCGCGTGCATCCTCGATCGTGATCAGGCGTTCTTCGGCTGGAATGTGGTTGACCAGCGATTTCATGAACGTGGTCTTGCCGCTGCCGGTGGCTCCCGAGACGACGATGTTCTTGCGGTATTGCACCGCCTTCTGAAAAAACTCCGAATAGCGGCTTTCCTGCTTGAGCTGTACCAGCTCGCGGTCCATGTCGGACAAATCCTGCGTGTTTTCCAGGATTTCGTCGAAAAAACCATCGGCCTTATATTGCTGCAGCGACTTGGTCTGCCGCGAGGGCTGCCGTATGGTGATGGATACTTTTCCCGCCTCGACAGCAGGTGGTATGACAAACTGCGCCCGCTGGCCTGACGGGAAAGTCAGGGACACCACCGGATCGGTATTGGTAATGCGTTGCCCGGTATTGCTTTCGTTGACGATGGTGGTGCAGAAATGGCGGGCCCGATCGAACGTGAGCGTATCCACGTCAATGCGCTGCCAGCCGCTTCTGCTTTCCAGATAAAGATGCCCCGGTTGATTAACGCAAATTTCAGTGACGTCAGGATTTGCCAGAATTTCCTGTATGCCCAGCACCTGATATTGATAATTCAGAAAATCGGCTGAAATATCAGAGATGGGCTCATCGGCGCCTGTCATGCCTTTTCTTACTCCAGTACCGCGGCAAAATCAATGTCGCGCGAGGTATAGATGTTGATCAACTCGCCTTGGTTGATCGAGACCGTGGTGGGAATGTTGGCCAGTTGAGCCAGATTGCTTTGCGCAAAACTTTGCAAGGTTGCCGCCGTTTGCGTTTGATAGGGGTTGGTCTGTTGAACCACCGCGCCCGTCGTGCCCGCAACGGTGGTGGTAGTTTTCATCTTGTCCGACATCATGCGGTTGGTCTGAATTTGAACCAGGTCGCTGATCATGCTGACAAGAACGGCGGCGCCCAATCTTGTGCCCCAGTGGCGGTCCACATGCCCTGGGTGTCCGGCGGCGCCCAAGCCATCCGCTCCGGGGCTGGACAGGCTGACATCCATTCCATCCGGGGTGAGCACACGGTCCCAGATCACCGCCACCCGACCAGTTTCGGCGCTGCCTTGTTTGTATTCGCCAGAAATCTTGGAACCTTTGGGAATCAGGATGTGGCGGCCGGTCGTCGAATAAACGGGCTCGGTCACCACGCAGGTGGTAAAGCCTGGAACATCCGTGATGATGCGGGTTTCGAGCACGCAGCGTACATAGGTGCCCCGGGTAAGCAGAAAGTCGGGGTTCATGAGAAGCTGGGCTTTGTCCTTGGTCACCTTGAAGATATCGTCACCTTGCGATTTTTCGCCGTTCATCACCAGACCAGCGCTTTGCAGGCGCTTTTGCTGCAGCGTATCAACCGGCGCGGCGGGGCGTGGCTGTTCTGCGGGGGGAGGGGTGCTAATGACCGGGATCGCCGCCGGAAGTGGAGGCATGTCGGGCGCCTCTGCCACGACGGGAGGCGCGGCAGCGGGGATAGGCGGAACCGGTGCATCTTCGGGGATGACCACGGTTTGCGGCGTGGGTTTTTCTGGTGCGCTTTTGCCAAACAGGCTGAACTGGCTGAAAGCCCAAGTCAGCAAAGCCAATCCCATGAGCCCGATAGCCGCCAGGAACGCCAGCCCTTTGCGATTGAGCTTTCTTGCGGCGCCGTAAGTGAGTACGGGCTCTTCCTGGAGAGTGTGTGCTTCAGAGATGGCTCCTGGTCCTATTCGCCTTTCGTGGTTCGGGTCGTAGCCGGTAAATGAACTGTCATGCCCCGTGTTGGATGTGTTGTCGTCTTGCCGGTAATCCTGGCTCATGGCTGATTCCTCCGCAGTCCAACCACGCTGGTGCCATGCCGCATGACCAGATAATCGTACAGTCCGAATACCGTGATCAGGTTGCCTTGCTGCTTGGTATTGATTAGAAACTCTTCGCCGTCTTCGCTCTTCTTGCCATAGATGGTTGGCATGCCACCCCCTGGCATGCTTTGTCCGCTCAATATGACGTAGGTGAATTTGTTGTCGTCATAGGCCTTGGTTGGGATCAGCCATTCTGAGCCGGTTGCCGCTGAATAGTCATAGTTTCCGTTTTCACGTAGCGCCACGACTGGCCTGACTTCTGCTTCGGGTTTTTCACGGGTGGGAACACTGGCCTTGGTTTCTTCAGGCTCTGGAGGGTAATTGAATGTGACTTCGTAGTTCACACCCTCTTCCTTGGCCTGCTCCAGTGTTTTCCATTTTTTCAATACCACGCGCAGATCAAACAAGTAGCTTCGCTTGTTGGTGCGAATGTACATGTTGGTATCGGCATCAATGTCTTTGGGTTTGAGATAAAATACATTGTCGCGTCTGACCAAATCCCAGGCCGCGCTGAATCCGGTGCCAAAGTCTTTTACCCGCTCTTTGGGGCTGATCACGATTTGCGTGGCAATTCCAACGCCAGTATTGATGGTATAGATTTCACCGGGTCTGAAATAATATTTCACCAGTGGTTGTGCATGCACCAGTGGAGCGAGCATTAGAAGCGCTGCTTGCAACGCCATAGCTTTCGAAAACTGAGTTACTTTCATGACACGCATTCTCATCACGGTTGGCGCGAGGCGGGGGCAGGGGCGGGCAGCGCCGGAGTGTTGTGATCTGTAGCGGCGGCTGGAACCACCATGCCTGGCTGCATTGGGGCAACTGGCGGTGGCGGCATGCCTTGCTCGTCATCGGCCGGCCATGACGCTGTTTCCTGGGCGCCGGCGGGCATGGACACGGGTGTTGAAACGGGTGCCTGCAGTGCGGGCGCGGCGGATGCTGGCCCAGCCGGCGCGGGTGGATTGGCCGATGTCTGAGCGCCAAACGCATCGGGATCGGTGCGGTATGCCGGAACCCGGAAACCCAAGGGATTCATGTAACGCCCCTCTTCGTTCATCTGCAGATTCTTGTCATAGCCGATCGACATGGTGGCGATGCGTGTGTCCAGATACTTGGATTGCGCGCTGGCGCGGTTGAAAACCCAGCGTTCAAAGCGCACCACGGCGGTATGGGGTGCCCTGTTTTCACCGCCACCTTGCAAGATGATGCTCAGAATCTTGATGCGCAGTGACAAGTTGGGGCCATACACCGTAACGGGGTTTGCTGGGTTGTTTTCACTGAACAGGGCCCTGTATTCCGCCAACGCGGGGCCCGTGGCCATCGAATACACCATGCGCCGGTCTCGGCGAGGCGAAATGTCCCATTCAAACGATTCGCGGGCAATCAGGAAATTGGCGACATTGCTCTTGTTAATGAACTCATTGGCGGTATAGACCGGGCTCAGGCTTTCCAGCTGAGCCACCGTGCTGGTGCCCCGGTATGGGTCGGCCAGCACCAGATAGGGCACTTGCTGCTTGAGCGGCATCACGAAGATGTATCCGGCGGCCAGCAGCACCGACATCAGCAAAGATGCACTTGCCACCAACCAGGCACGGCGCTCGCTTTTCTTGCTGAGATCGGAAAGGCTGACTTCAAAATCCCTGGCCCGCTGAATCGCTTTTTCGGTCGATGCGGTTGACGCTGCTTTGCGTTTGAACATGGTGTGTGGGTCTTACGGTTACGGAAGGGCCGGGGGAATATCTGCAGGCATTGAAGCGGCAGCCGTGGCAGGAGGCTCCTGCGCGGATGCCGCGAGGTGTGCAGGCAAGGGTGGCGAGGCGTTCAGGCTGGCTGCTGGCGCAGCCGCAGTTGCCTCGGAAGTCGGCGAAGCGGCTGACACGGGCAAGGAGGAAACGGGAGAGCTGGTGTTCTCAAGCCCCTCCGTTTGGGCAACCGTTGTCGTGGGTACAGGCGCAGTGGCGCTGGTGACCGTGCAGATCGCGCGTGTTTCAGGCGCTTTTTCTATTGACGGCGGCACGTCGGTTACCACGATGGCGTTCACGACCAGGGCCATGGAAGCGCCATGAGGCTGGTAAACCCCGTTCAGACAGGAAAGTGCATCTGGCAGCACTGGAGATCGCACATTCGCCGTCTGCACGGACAGGGTGAAATCCGCGCTTGCCCGGTAGTCCAGCGTCATCCCGCTTTCCTTGGCCCATCGTTGCATCAGTCCCTTGAGCGTGCGGTCCAGAGGACGTACGACATACATGTGCTCAACATGGAAAGGCAGGGTCTGCACCTCGGTGGTAAAGGTGTTCACCTGCTTCCAGTCGGAGCCAAAAGACGGCGGTGGCGGTGGACTGCTGCATGCCCCCAGCACAATGCACAGCACCGGAGCAACAAGCCTCATGCGTGTTCTTCTTGTCAGTCTTCTTGTCACAAAAACACCCTCTTATCGAATCCTAGTAGTTCAATTGTAGTCATTAATTGTCGCATTGTGCCGTTGCGACGTCTTTTTATCAGTGCCAAGGTATTGCATTGTTGTTGTATACCGACTGGTGTTCGCGGCATCTAGGCCTTGATCGCATCAAGCCTGTGGCAAATGCAGATGCTTCGCGGGTGCTCAGAGCCTGTTCAATGTCTCGGCGTGAGGAGTTTGAGGACAGCCTCTTAGGCATTCCCAGTCCATAAGAGCAGGTCCATCCAAAGGCTTTGCGGTTGCGGCTGACGTCACGTGACGCTGCGGGTGTTGAGTGCTGGGCAGACTGCGGTTCCATGCGGGCAGAGCATCACCAGCTCAGGCGGGAAGCTCGCGCCGCTCGTTGGCGAATCAACTTGCCTTCAAAACAGCAACGGCACTTCAGAGGTGCCGTTGTTGAGGGCTCAAGCCTTTCTGCGGCCATCACCCCCCATCAGCGCCCCCCACGTAGGGGTCATAGCATTCATGGCGTGCGGGGTCATAAAGCTGGTGCGACTTGCAGACAGTGAAGATGGCTGAGGCTGTTTGCGTTACCAGCTTGCTAGGCGGCTGGTAGTTGGCGACCAGCACGGTGCGCACCCGGTCATCCCCGTTTTCTGCCGGATAGGGCTGGCAGCCAAAGCGGTTGCTGACCACGCCATCAACGCCAATACGGTTGGCAATGGCCGCCTGGTAAGCCTCACACACCTGCTTGGCCGTGAAGCCCCTGCCCCGGTAGGCGAGTTCAGCCTGGATGATGCGTATTTCATCCACCCTCTGGGTATGGCTGGCCCGGCCATGGATTTCTGCGGCGGCGTAAGGGCGCTGCGCCTTGGGCACGAAATCATCCAGGCTGAGGGGGCCGCTGGGCCCCACCTTGACCGCCAAGGCGCTGACACAGGCCAGACTCAATGTGGTGGTGGCAAGAGCCACCAGCGTGCTGCGATGAATGGGCATGGGAAATTCTCCAAAGAGGTAGGTTGTTTATCAGGCCACCATGGCGTGACGATGCTGGTGCTCTTGCACCGGCGGTTGAGCCGCGGCCAGCGACTGCTCCAGCGGCGTGGCCAGCGCCTTGTTGATATCGGCACTCACGCGCTCGCTCTGATCGTGGTTGTGCATCACCAGCAGATGCTTGCCCCGGAAATCCATAGTGGTAATGCTGTCCACCTGATGCAAGGGCATGTCCTGCTTGTGGCACTGCAAGGCACAGTAGCCAGACACCTGCTCATGCTGAGCAGCGCTCAGACCTGAGCGCGATAAAGCATCGACGACCTTGTCATGCAGCGGATACAGGAACTCTGGCAGGCGAGAGCGGATGTGAAGAGGATCAGCGGGATGTGTGTGGGCGGGAGAGGCAGGCGCGGACACATCGGGCTGAAGCTTCTGGGCCTCATGACGCGCAAGCGCCTCATCCAGCGCTTCGCGTGTATGACGGCCAACGATGCCATCAGGCACCAGATCGTGCGCCTTCTGGAACTCGCGCACGGCATGCTCGGTCTGTGGGCCGAAGCGGCCATCGGGCTTCAGAGGGAGACCGTTTTGGCCAGCAAATCCCAAGACGGTCAGGTTGTCTTGCAACTGCTCGACTTCGTTTTTATACCTAGGCTGATGCAGCTTGCCTTGATCCTGCGACACAGGCGCGAGCGAAGGCTCTTTGACGACATTGGATGCTTCTTGTCGAGAGACGTCTGCTTGATTTGGTTCAACATAATTAACCTGCCTTAGCAAATCTTCTGCCTGTTGCAATTGCAACAAATCTGATTTTTCGTTGAGAATTTTGTTTCCCAAGGATTTCCAAAGTGTCGGGGAGCTTTTAAAATTTGTCTCGATATTGTCATGCTTATAATTTTGTACCTTTTCTATCAATTCGGCGTCTGTGAGTTCAGAAAGGTTGCATCCTTTTGTTGCTTTTAAAAAAATTCCTTCTGTTAGGTTCCGGTATTGAACTGATGTGCTCCATACCATATCTTTAACGGCTTTGCTACGATTTTCGATGTTAAATCCATGGGCGTCCAATGCAGCAGCCTTGGCTTTGTAGTGTGTTTTTTCTATAAAATCGTGTTCCGCCTGAGCTAATCCTGGATCGGTTTTCCCAATCTCTTTCCATTTTGAACTAAATTCTGAACTTCCAGGTTTTAATCCAGAGAAAATGCTATCATATCCAGAGAATTTCAAGAATTCAGTTACGGTTCCAGACTTGGAGGATAATTGATAGTTGCCATAAGAAATACCCCCATGATCTCCTTTTCCAGAGGAGATTGTGGAAATTCCGTTGGATCCGGATTCATATTTTTGTGATGTTTGCCCCAGGCTCCATTTGTTTACGATCTCGGATGCATTTTCAATATTAAGATTGTTCATAATTTCGCCATTTATTGGGTTAAGGTGATGTTAATAGATTTTCCAACATGCTAGCGCGTTGTTCTGTCGCTTCCCTATAACACTCTCGCCTCACTAAATCCTCTGCCGTGCCCCCGTCTTGATTTGCCTTGAAATCACAATCTGCTGTTCGAAGTGAAAGCCATATTTTTTGGGAATTTTTCAATTCTTTTTTACGAGCTTCGTTTCGTTGTTGTGCCATGAGTTTTTTATATGCACTGTTAAGACGGGAATCTTGGGCTTCCATGTCTTTTGCGATGCAATCAGATATTTTTGTCGATACTCCTTGTGAGTTATCTAGGCAATGTTCATACCCGCCAGCGGCATTTATTTGACTGCAATACAATCCGAAGGCCAAGAAGAAAAATGTCTTTTTCATATTTAATCCATCTTTGTTTTAAGGTGTGATTTTATTTTTGATCATATGCGCTGTAATCATATCCTGAGCAGTAGGCGCGATGAGGAGTTCCAAGATTTTCACCTACACCGCATTGACCTTGTCCATATTTTTGTTCGCATATGGCGATGGCTTTGCTGATAGCATTTTGGGGATCGCTGTCATAGGCGACCATCCACTGGCTATTGTGCGTGGAATTTACTGGGCGGGAAATCATCATGCAACCATTGGAAACTCTGGCTATGATGCGACACCCGGTTTCTTTGCATGCGGAGAAGGCTTTTTTGTCTGCTATTTCTGGAGTGATATTCCCGCCCCCCCCCCAAATAGCATCCAAAGTGTTTCCTTGTGTAATCAGTGTTCCATAATAAGGAGTGGCCCTGTATTTGGCTATTTGAGCTTGAATGGCGTTTTCCCGGGCTTGCCATTCAGCTTGCGCGCGTCTTTGCTGTTCTTGCATCTGTGCAGCATTTCTCGCTGCCCGATTTGCCTCGACTTGCTTGTTGAACCCGTCTGCAAGCCACGGATTGTTCGGTTGCGCCACCGTCAAGGTGCAACTCGCAAGGGACGATGCCACCAGAACGGCCTTGAATATCGTTGTCCGCATGGGTGTTTCCTCGTGTCAAGCTTTTCGATTCGGGCTGGCGATTCCCCTGCTGCCTTTGGCCTTTGGGGATTGACTGTCACCAATGCCCGCGCCTCTTGTGCCCGATGGGGCGTCGCCCGTCTGGCTGGAGCTATTCTGGGTAACTTGAACCTCAGGTGCAGTTACCGGTGATGTTTTGGTGTTACTGCCCGTGTGTTCGCCGACGGGCTGGCGCGCCTGCACCGCAGCGGCGGCTTGTGCCGTGCTGATGGGGGCAGGGGGCTGCTGTGCGGGTGTTGATGCCGCTGCCGGAGCGTGGCGCGCGGTGTGCATGGCTTCGGGCACGGTCTGTGAGGCGCCCGCAGCGACGTCGGTTGTCGTGCGGGCCGCTTCAAAAGGGCGGGTGCCGGGCCTGAATTCGCCGCTTTGCTGCAATTGCGCTTCGCGCTGGCGGGCCAGTTGAAGGTTGTCGGGAGTGGAAACCACCTGCGCCACCACGCCCTGCAAATCACTGATGCGCTGCGACATGCTCGCGCCCGTGATGGCAAAGCCCTGCGCGGCAGCCACCACCATGATGATCAAGAAGGCTCGCGTGAAAAAAGCCATGAAGCTCTCGCGGCTGGTGTACCGATGATTCATTCCATTTCCACTTCAAGGCGTTCATAACCGTCATCCCGGCGAAGGCCGGGAACCATGCTTTTCTGCACACGCCATCTGGATTCCGGCGTGCGCCGGAATGACGAGATATGGCAGCTTTGATCTGGAATTGAAATCACATCACCATGGCGTGACGATGCTGGTGCTCTTGCACCGGCGGTTGAGCCGCGGCCAGCGACTGCTCCAGCGGCGTGGCCAGCGCCTTGTTGATATCGGCACTCACGCGCTCGCTCTGATCGTGGTTGTGCATCACCAGCAGATGCTTGCCCCGGAAATCCATAGTGGTAATGCTGTCCACCTGATGCAAGGGCATGTCCTGCTTGTGGCACTGCAAGGCACAGTAGCCAGACACCTGCTCATGCTGAGCAGCGCTCAGACCTGAGCGCGATAAAGCATCGACGACCTTGTCATGCAGCGGATACAGGAACTCTGGCAGGCGAGAGCGGATGTGAAGAGGATCAGCGGGATGTGTGTGGGCGGGAGAGGCAGGCGCGGACACATCGGGCTGAAGCTTCTGGGCCTCATGACGCGCAAGCGCCTCATCCAGCGCTTCGCGTGTATGACGGCCAACGATGCCATCAGGCACCAGATCGTGCGCCTTCTGGAACTCGCGCACGGCATGCTCGGTCTGTGGGCCGAAGCGGCCATCGGGCTTCAGAGGGAGACCGTTTTGGCCAGCAAATCCCAAGACGGTCAGGTTGTCTTGCAACTGCTCGACTTCACCTTTGTTTTTGGATGTCTGCGACAAAGAGGGAGGATGCATTTCTGCACGTATTGCTCCCGTTTCCATAGCATGAATATAGTTTTTAAAGATCTCGGGTGTGGCAGCCATATGCACATGCACACCATAATGATTTGGGCCTTTGGGGCCTTGTCCGCCCTGTATTCCTATTGGTTCACCAAATTCCACATGCTGTCCGCTATGCTTGAAACTCTCGGGTTTCATGTGCATCACTTGGGCAACGAGCTTGCCGCCCTGGTCACGAGGCTGGTCATAAATATTGGCTGTCCCGTATTTATTGTCGTAATAAACCCAGCCAGCCGCTGGTGATGGAACATCTACATTCGACTTGCCATTGACACTCAGAATCATGTCTTTCTTGACAAGCGTACGATGATCGTCTGTGTATTTGACTTCTTCCAATCGGCCTTCCACCATGGCGTAGTCACGCCCTTTTTCGAGGCCAGCAGAGGGATGGTGTTTTTCCAAATCTTCGTAGCTGTGCACTTGCTCTCTACGGCGTCCTACACTTTCCGTAATCTGGTATCTTTCCCCTAAATCATGTGGTCTGTTCACGTGCACTTTTGAGACAGACTCCTGGGATGCGCTATGCGTAGGTAGCTGATCGGCAACATGCTTTTGCTGCTGTGGTGACATGATTTGAGTAATATCAAAATCGCCCATATCATGCACGTATTTTGATATTTTTGTTCCATTTCCGTCTTTTGGAACCGTGTTGCCATTGGATTGCAAATAATTTTTCAGCTCTCCAACGCCCACCAGATGAGCTCCTGCCAACAGACCGCTGGCAGTAATTTTTTGTCCATCGTCAAGTGTCTTGCCTATGTATTTATCCAAATCATAGTGACGTATATAAGACCATTGCTTCTGATTGTATGAATTAATGGCATTCTCTTGTGCTTGTGGACTTTTCAAAAAATCTTCCTTGCTATCGATGCCATCTTTGCCGGTCCACTCTCCTTTCCAATCATTGCGGGAAGTGCCATCTTTTTTATAGTAACCAGCATCAATGAGTGCAAGCTCTCCCATCTGGTACTTCCCAAGATAGCCGGCATAATTTACTTCTTGGTACGGGTCTCTTCCCGCAGCAACAGCGCCGCCAGACTCACGGCGAGCCAGAGCTTGAAGATAGTCAGAGTATGAGTTATTGCTCACGAAGAATGCTCCTTAATTCATTTGAACAATTTTTTAATTTCTTCAGGGGGGGAAGGTGATAAATCGTCCTCAGAAATTTTGAACCTGCGCCACAATTGATTGGTGACAGGGTTATAGATAATGGTGAGCCGCTGTGTGTCGCAATATTTTGCACGACACATTTCATAGATCACAACATTGCCGGTTGCCCCTGTATTCATCGCCTTGCCTGGGCCTCCCGTCAAAGAATTTTTTCTCCATCCATATACATCAAGATCCTCTTCTACTTGCAATTTATATTTTCTTCTGAATTCCGGAAATTTTTTTATTGCATCGAATAAATATATTTCATAAGACAGTGCGTTTTTCGGATCGGTGCTTTCTGTGGCATATGAAAGAGGCATGATGAAAAATGATAAGAATGTGTAAAATAGTATTTTGCACTTCATGCTAAAACTCGAAAACAAGTGGCTGCAATATTGATTGTTGAGACGGTATGAAGTGGGGGTTACGTAGACTGATCATCCACGGAAATCAAATGCCAGCAGCCTTTTTTGTTGTTGAAAATATAAGTTTTGCGCCATCCTGTACCTTCTTGCCACTCGTCAACAAAGGCGTTCGGTTTTTTAATGGTTATTTTTATTTTTATGCCTTCTTGTTTCAACTTTTTTGTGCTCTCAATAATTGGAAAATCAACTTCGGATCCTTCGAGGAGGATATTTTTTTTATTTTGATCATCGTCTAGATAGCTGTATTTTAGAGGCGTGATTGTAAATATTTTTTGAAAATTGTTGTTGTTTCTAAATGCTTTTAGAAAATCATTGAAATTTTTTGATGGGCACGCAGGAGAGTTTTTTTCTGCTTGATTGCGCGAAATTTCTTGTGCATTGATGGATAATGGCTGGAAACCTGCCAGAATTCCACTGGCGACCAAGATGATTTTAATAAATTTTTTCCAAAATCTGTTCATGGTTGTTGACTTAATATAAATATTGAAGAGTTGAATGTCAATTTTGATCATATGACTCGTAATCATATCCGGAGCAATAGGTGTTGAAGTGTTTTTTCATTGTTTTTGCTGTTCTTTGCATAAATACAAGCGCCTTCACCATATTTGGCTTCACATGCAAAGTAGGATTTTTCTACGGCAATTTTGGGGTCTTTGTCAATAACAATTATCCACTGGTCTGCAGTCGTTGCTCGCTCTGGTATCGATGCTCCAATACATCCGTTGGCAAAAGTTGCTAAAATTTGGCAGCTGTTATTTGATCCGCAATGCTGTAACGCACTGCGTTCGGCAGTGTCTCTCGATATTTTGCCACCCCCTCCCCAGTAGCCCTGAATAGGGTTTTTGGTACCAATGGCAATGCTTCCATAATAAGGTGTAACTCTGTACTTGGCTATTTGGGTCTGGATGGCGTTTTCCCGGGCTTGCCACTGCGCTTGTGCCCGTTGCTGCGCTTGCCAGTCCGCTTGTTGCTGTTGTTGCGCCTTCCATTCGTTAAGACGCTGTTGTTCCAGATACAAGCCTTGTCGGGCACCGGCAGACATCGGCTGGGCTTGGATAGATACCGAAGCAATGCATAAAGCGATGCCTATTGCATTCAAAATAATGTCACGTCCAATGCGCATGGAAATTTTCTGTTTCAAGGTTGGTGCTGCGATGCGGGCTGGCTACCTGTTTGCTGATTTTGCCTTTTTGATTAATGGTTAATTTTTTTGGCCGTATGCTTCATAATCATATCCAGAGCAATAAGTGTCAAAATATTGTGGAGTGTTGGGATTTTTGGCATATATGCAATTGCCTTGCCCATGCTTCTGTTCGCATGCGTAATATGCTTTTTCTACCGCTCGTTTTGGATTGGTGTCTGTGGCCACAATCCAGTACTGTCCATTTGTTGCCCAGTCGGGGCGAGCAACGCCGGCGCATGTGCTAGCAATTGTGATCAATATACTGCAGCTGCTGTGGGTGCAAGCTGCCTCAAGCGCTTTTTTTTCGGCCAACTCTTTGGTGACATATCCCCCCCCCCCCCAGCCAATATGATTGGTCTCTCCTTGTATAATCAATGTTCCATAATAAGGAGTGGCCCTGTATTTGGCGATTTGTGCCTGAATGGCGTTTTCCCGGGCTTGCCACTGCGCTTGTGCCCGTTGCTGCGCTTGCCAGTCCGCTTGTTGCTGTTGTTGCGCCTTCCATTCGTTAAGACG
This sequence comes from Pseudomonadota bacterium, assembly GCA_030538085.1. Lineage (GTDB taxonomy): Bacteria > Pseudomonadota > Gammaproteobacteria > Burkholderiales > Burkholderiaceae_C > Ottowia. The sequence goes on from JAUNUR010000038.1 coordinate 18,041, forward strand.
CTGTTGTTCCAGATACAAGCCTTGTCGGGCACCGGCAGACATCGGCTGGGCTTGGATAGATGCCGAAGCAATGCATAAAGCGATGCCTATTGCATTCAAAATAATGTCGCGTCCAATGTGCATGGAAGTCTCCTGTTTCAAGGTTACGTGCTGCGATTCGGGCTGGCGATTCCCCTGCTGCCTTTGGCTTTCGGGGATTGACTGTCACCAATGCCCGCGCCTCTTGTGCCCGATGGGGCGTCGCCCGTCTGGCTGGAGCTATTCTGGGTAACTTGAACCTCAGGTGCAGTTACCGGTGATGTTTTGGTGTTACTGCCCGTGTGTTCGCCGACGGGCTGGCGCGCCTGCACCGCAGCGGCGGCTTGTGCCGTGCTGATGGGGGCAGGGGGCTGCTGTGCGGGTGTTGATGCCGCTGCCGGAGCGTGGCGCGCGGTGTGCATGGCTTCGGGCACGGTCTGTGAGGCGCCCGCAGCGACGTCGGTTGTCGTGCGGGCCGCTTCAAAAGGGCGGGTGCCGGGCCTGAATTCGCCGCTTTGCTGCAATTGCGCTTCGCGCTGGCGGGCCAGTTGAAGGTTGTCGGGGGGAGCAGTGGGGTTGCCCTGGCCTTGGCTTCGCGCATCTTGGTTAGGGGCCTGGGTGGCGTGGTTAGCGCTGGCGTCACTGAAACTGTTTGCGGCAGACGGCGCGTTGCCCGTGCCACTGTTCGACGGGCTGGCCGCTGATGAATCCGCCGGTGCCGATGACGCCCTTTGTCTTTCTATGGTGGCGTAGGCGGCGGCGCCTGCGGCTGCACCTGTACCTGCGGCGCCAGCACCACCAGATGCGGTGCTGGTACTGGTGCTGGTGCTGGAGTGGTGACTGCCGCCACCAGCGGTACCCACACCGCCCGATACCGACAGGTGGCCGCCTCGGCCCAGGCTGCGGTCGGCATCCAGGGCTGCTTGCTGTTGGGGCAGTACGCCGCTGGAGGTTGAGGGGCCGCCTGTGCTGCCGCCCTGGTAATCGCCTTCTTTGGCGGCGCGATTGTTGACTTCCTGGATGCTTCGGTCTGCGGCACTTGCGCCGCTGGCAGCGCCGACTTTGCGCTGCGCTTCATCGAACGACCTGACTTCGCCCTCTTTGCCGTGGGTGCTGGAGTCAGTGCCTGTACTGCGCAGACGGCCAGCGCTTTCTTGTTGCGCAGTCGCATACGCAGCTCCTGCCTGTCCAGTTGGCGGCATATTTAAAGCCGGTGCCGTACCACCCCCCATGGCCGAGCGCATCATCATGTCCTGAGGACTCCCCGCAGGGCCTCCACGGCCTGCCGCAGCGTTTTGTCCAACGGCGTTGAATCCGCTGAACGCCGCAGCAACTCCACCACTGAAGAAGTTGGTCGCCAATGCCGGCACGCCCATCACCAGCGTGCTCAACAACATGCCAATGCCCCCGGTGACCGTGGCAATGTCGGTCAAGGCCGGCGACGCGTTGGCACTGCCCAGCAGGTTGCCCAGCGGGCTGTCGCCTAGCGCGGTTCCAATCGCACCGGCCAAGGCGCTGGCACCGTTCATGGCCAGCAAGGTCACCGACATCATGATGATGGCTTTGAGCGCAATGACCGTGACCACCGTGAGCACCGCCATGCTGAACATGGTGGTGATGGTGAACTTCAACCAGTTGACGAACAGAAAGCGCGTCTTGGTGGAGAGGTAACACAGGATGAACAGCGGGCCAAAGACCAGCGACAGGTTCAGCGCCACCTCGTTGAGCAGCGACAGCCCGCCCGCTATCAGCGCCGGCATGGCTTGTCCGGCGCCAGTGATGAAGGTCAGCGTGTTGCTCATGTCGGCACTGCCGCCGGCGCTTTGGTACACCTGCAGCGCCGCTTGCAGCATGAGCATGTAACCCAGCACCTCGCCCACCATCTTGTCTGGGCGCTGATAGTCGTCACCGGTGATCACCTGCGCCACCACGCCCTGCAAATCACTGATGCGCTGCGACATGCTCGCGCCCGTGATGGCAAAGCCCTGCGCGGCAGCCACCACCATGATGATCAAGAAGGCTCGCGTGAAAAAAGCCATGAAGCTCTCGCGGCTGCGGCCAGTCACCAACTGCCAGCCCTGCCATATGAACCACAGCGTCAGGCAGATGGTGCCAATGGCGATGGTCAGGTGAAACATCCGACCCATGCCCGCGAAGCCGAAGGCGTGCACCATTTCGAGCACGTAATCACGTGTCTGCTCGAACAGCTTGGCGGAGATGAAGGAGTTGAGCACAGACATGGGGAGGGTTTCCTATCGTGCTCTCAGTACTGGCCAAAGGCCTGGTTGTTATTGCGTGCAGTGCTGCTCTCGGGGCGCGGCTTGCCGAACAGGTGAACGGCGCCAAATTGTTTTTGCATGCTGTCGGCGATGCTCTTGCCCGCATCGAGCCCACCAGCGGCGCCCAGGGCCGCCACCGTACTGCTCATCAGGCTAGAGACGATGTCGCCGCTTTTGCCGGTGGTCATGGCCTGCTGCGCTTCGGCGCGTTTTTCGTCGTAGAGCTGGCGCAGTGCCTGGTAGCCGGTGATGGCTGCCTGCAGGCGCATCTGGTCGTTGGCGATCAGCGTTTGCAGGGCGGTGAGCTTGTAGTGGCGCAGCTGCAGTTCATGGGTGGCGCTGACCTTGCTGTTTTCGAGCATTTTTTGCAGGGTGTCGTTGCGCTCGTCCAGTACCTTGGAGATTGCGTGTATCTGCTCAAGCTGCGCTGCCAGCACGTTGCGCGCCTTGACACAGTTTTCATACATGAGCTTGCCGTACTTGGTGCTGGCTCCGCTGGAGTTGCAGTTGGGAGAGCTGTCCCTGCTGGGGCCGTAGTACCGGTTGGCCGCGTCGGAGTAGGCGCTGACGCCCAGGCCCAGGTCGTTGAGCAGGTTGGTGGTTTTCGTGACTGTGGCAATGTTGTTGACGATGCCGACATTGCTGTCGTGAGCGTCCTTGCCGCCGCTGAAGTTGAGCAGTTCCTGCGTATTGGTGCGCACGGTGGCAAAGCTGCCGCTGCCTGATGTGCCGCCCACGCCTAGTGCGTTGCCTATTCCAGAGTTGGCGAGAAGCGCGGAGCCAATACTGGTGTTGCCCAGCAATTTCTTTGCCGCATCTTCGCCCAGGTCCTTGACCAGATCTTTTGCCTTCGCTGCCAGTTTGTTGCTGGCCTTGCTCTGGTTGGCGCCGGGTTCGAACTTGAGGGTGATGCCGTCGCCGCTGTTGTTGATGGAGGGGGAGGCCGTGGATTTGCCGTTGCTGCCCTTGCGGGTCATGCTCAGTTGCTGGTCGAGATGGTCGAGGACTTTGTAGACGTCTTCGTCGTAGGTGAGCCACTGCGCTTGCGCCATGGCGGGCAATGCCGCCAGCAAGAAGCCGCAAAGCGCTGACAAACCAAAACGCTGGGGTGGTGTGTTGATTTTCATGATTCGGGCCTTTCGTTGAATGAGGTTTTTTGTACCCATGTACCGTTAATGCGGGACGGAACCGGGCTTGCCCACCATGTTGGGTATGCCTTTGCGGCCTTGCCAGTTGTAGCCAGTGCCGTCCAGGGGGCGGCCGGCGGGGCACATGCGTTCGTAGGTGTCGATCCAGTAGGGGTTGACGTAGCCGAAACAGATGCTGCTCCATTCGCCGCTGACGGGGCTGGTGGCTACCCAGCAGTGTTCGGGGACGCCTTCGGTGCAGAAGACCATGGGGTCGCCCCCGGCCGGCAAGACGCCGCGCCCCGTGGAGGCGCAGGTGGCGGTCTGGTCGGAAGGGGTTGTCTTGGTCTGATCGCCACCCCGAACCATGCGGGTGCACGAGTTACCGGCCAGGGCATCGCCAGCGCTGAGGCTCAGGCCCAGCAGGATGGCGCAGCCTGCGTGAAGAACCGGGCGGCGGATGGCGGCGGCGCTCATGCGAACTCCTCGGTGTCTGGCTGGGGCACGCCTTGCGGGAGGGTGCTGCCGCGCGCCATGCCTTCGCGGCCCTTGTTTTGGCCGGCGTTTTTGTCGCCAGAGCTGCGCGAGCCCTTGCGTTCGTCGTAGAAGCGTTGCAGCCACTGGTCGGGGTGCAGGGTGCTGATGCCGCGCGCGCGGTTGGCTTGCTGCGTTTCGTGCAGGACGTGGTGCAGGATGTGGATGTTGTCGGTGCTGGCGGAGATGACGGCCAGCACGTCGTCCATGCCGCGCAGATTGAGCTGGCACACGGCGCTGGCGTGGCCCTGCTTGACGAGGAAGCAGCGGCTGCGCTCGTCCAGCGCGGTGATGACCTTGAATTCGCTCTCGGTGAGTTTCAACCCATCGATGTAGTCCTTGCGGTCGGCGTTGGGGTTGGGCAGCAGCACCATGGTGGCGGTCTGCTCGATGAGGGCTGCCGCGATGTCGCTGCGCAGGGCGTCTTCGGGGGACTGGGTGGCGAAGATGCCCAGGCCGTTTTGCTTGCGGATGGTTTTTTGCTTGTTCTTGGCGAATTCCTTCAGGCCGCCTTCGCCGTCGAGGATTTTCCAGAACTCGTCCATCACGTAGATGAGGGGGCGGCCGTCGATGAGTTCTTCAAGCCGGTGGATGAGGTAGTTGATGACCGGGGTGCGGACTTCGGGGTTGTCGATGACCTCGGTGTAGTCGAAACCGATGATGTTGGCGCCGCTGAAGTCGATGGTGTCGCGGGGGTTGTCGAAAACCCAGCCGAGCGAGCCAGCGGTGGTCCACTTGCGCAGGCGGGCGAACACGCTGTCTTCACCCAGGTTGGGCAGCGATTTCTGCAGGTTGGTCATGGTGCGCAGGGGCACCGGGGTGTCGAGGATGGCGCGCACGGCGCGCAGGATGTCGTCTTCTTCCGATGCGGTGTAGCCGCCCTTGCCCGCCAGCAGCTTGATGAGATCGGACAGGAATTGCACGTTGGCTTCGGTGGCCTCGCATTGCAGCGGGTTGAAGCCCGTGGGCTGGCCGTTGTCCAGCGCCATGTAGTTGCCGCCGCAGGCGCGCACGAAGATTTCGGCGCCGCGGTCCTTGTCGAAGAAGAAGATGGTGGGCTTGGGGTTGAACTTCTGCACCTGCGACAGCAGGAAGTTGATCAGCGCCGTCTTGCCGGTGCCCGATTTGCCGATGACCATGGTGTTGCCAATGGCTTTTTCACCCAGCGAGTTCTCGCCCGGGTGCGTGGCGTGGAAGTTGAAGTAGTACGGCTGGCCGTTGGTGGTCTGCAAGACGGTGACGCAGTCGCCCCAGGGGTTGTTGGCCCGCTTGCCGGTGGCAAAGTTGTGCAGCGGACTCAGGCCAAGGAAGTTGAGCGACGAGACGTTGGCAAGCCGCGTGCGGTAGCGCCAGTTGCAGGGCAGTTGCGCATAAAAACTGCCGGCGATGGCGATGTCTTCCTTGGCGGATACGAAGCCCGCGTTGGACAGCTCGGCCCGCGCCATGGCCACCTGCCGCTGCAGGACTTCCTGGTTGGCGCCGTACAGCGCCAGCGTGAAGTGGTATTCGCCCAGCACGAAGTTGCCGCTGGTGAGCTGGTCCATGGCGATGTCGAGTTCGACGATCTGGCTGACGCCCTTGTCGCCAGAGGAAATCATCATGCCCTTGGTGCGCTCCAGTGCCTTGAGGCCCTCGCTCTTGGAATGCGGCGTGAAGGAATGGGTGACGACGTATTCGAAGTCGAGATATTTCAGGCCATTCAGAATGCCGGGCCAGGTGGCGTCGGAATATTCCTTGATATTGAGAATGGCGCCGTAGTGGTTCTGTCCCTCGGGCGTGCGGATGATGTAGTCGCCCCCCTTGGGACTGAAAATGTGCTTGGCTACTGGCAGGTAGTTGTAAACCGGCGCGGACAACACGGGAACGGGCTCGTCCATGCGGTTGATGACGTAGCTGAAAAATTCCAGCACTTCGGAGAACACCATGCCATTGGCGGCCTCGTACATGCCCAGCCGATAGGGGGCGTAATCGTGTAGGACGGCTTCAACGTTGGTGGCCAGTTCGTTGATCTTGTCGATGGCCTGTTTCTGCTCGGCCTGAAGCTGTTCGATATTGGAGGATTTTTCGACGAAACGCTTGCCCTCCACCACGGGGCGATAAAGCATGGTGAAGTACAGCTCGTTTTGCATCACCTTTTCGGTTGATAGTTTTTCAAAATATTCATCCGAGGCGCGCTGGTTGAAAGCCTCGTCGAACCGGCTGTTCATGGCGATCTTGCGGCGTCGGCGCACGTCGTGCACCCAGAAGGCTACGTTGACGTAATCCGGTGCGCGCAAGGTTTGCAGCAGCCGGTTGAAAGTGTTGTGCTTGTGCTCAAGCTCCCACTCTTCTCGGCCGACGAATGGCATGCCATCCAGATACCAGGTGACCATGAAATCACCCGTGGTCGTCTTCACCACGTGGGGCGACACGTGGGTGGACAGGGTGACGAACTCGCTGATGCTGGTATCGGGTGTGAACATGGCAAAAAAATGGGTATAGGCGAGGTTTTAGAGCAGCGCGGCGAGCTCAGTCAGGCATGGGAGGGGCCACGGTCATGCTTTCCTGGGCTGCTTTTCACGATAAAGATTGGGAGTGAATATCCACATCTTGTCGTGCAAATTGCGGTTGCGCACCCTGACCAGAAACTGCAGCCGGATACCCAGCAGACGAAAAATCATTTCGTCGTGCCGGGTCATGGCCCGCATGACCATCAGCACGGGCGGAATGGCCAGCAACCAGAACAGGTTGAACCATGCCGCCATCAGCACACAGCCACCCGCCCCCAGAAAGAAAGGGATATAGGGCACCCCCATGAACATGGGGGGGCGGGTGCAGCCCCTGAAGAGGGTGTTTTTTTGCACGGTCCAGTTCTTAATTTTGTTGGAAAATGGTGTCTTGCTGAATTTCTTTAGAGTCGATAAACATTCCAGCAAGCTGAGCTGAAGCACCGATGATGATGGCGCCAATCAATACGGGAGCAACATCAGAGATGCGCTTATGGTTAAAAGCGATCTGATAACCCGCAAAGATGAATGCAATGGTTACCACTACGATTGACATGGGGCCCAAAATTTTCTTGACCCCATTCAGAAAGCCGCCAATCTTCTTGGTTGCTTCTTGCATTCCTTGGTAGTCGTTGGTCTGTGCCATGACGTTTGGAGCAACAAAAAACAGTGCAAGCACGGCAAGCGTGATCAGCCCTGGCAGCCAGCGCAAAATGAACTGCTGCACTTGCGCTACCTTGGCTTCCATGGCCTCGGGAGAAATAGAGGCCAGTTCGGTCTCGCTCAGGCCGAGATTTTTCAGAGAAGCGATTGTGGTCGTGGTCATGAAAAGTTTCCTTTCGTTGGTTTTAAAGGGAAGCACAGGGGGGTTAAAAAACGAATGCAGCATCATTGGCTCGGCGGTCTGCCGGCGTTGCCGTGGAAGAAGGGGCCGAGGAGGCGGCGGCAGTGGGGGCCGATGCGGCAGATGCTGGTGGGGTGGCGCTGGCAGGTGAAGCCCTGCGCGCCACCGCGCGTGCTGGTGCCGTATTGGGAATGACGGCGATGGGTGTCGCGTCGCCATTGCCGGCCTGGGCCAGTTGCATGGAGGACATCACTTTCTGGACGTAGCCATGACGGAAGCCCGTGGTGAAGTTGCCCGAGTAGTAGCAGCTGAAAGCCTTGCCCCAGTCACCCGCACGGTCGTAGCACTCTCGCAGGATGCGGGAACCCGCCTTGAGGTTGAGACAGGTATCGAATGCTTTGGTATAACTGGAGAGTCCGTAGCGCTTCAGGTTGAAGCGGTTGACCTGTGCGATGCCCAGCGAGAAGTTGTAGTCCAGCTGCTCAAGCATGCGGGCGGTGGCCACTGCCTCTGGGAGGTTGCGGGGCTGCCGCTGCAAGCGGCCACCCACCACGCCAATGGCGTAAGGGTTGTAGCCAGACTCCACTTTGACGACGTGTGTCATCACGTGTGCGGGAACGGCGAGTTGCTGAATGTCAGCGCAATCCAACATAGGGCCGGCTCAAGTCAGTCTAGGGTGAAAGTGCTCAAAATTTGAGCAGAATGGCGCTGAGTGCGATAAAAATAATTTTAAAGTCCACATAGCATACATGATATCTACATGGGTTGAAAGTAGTAATTTTTCCCCTTGTCGTTTCAGGTGGACGGGGGAATGCAGAGGGAGCGGCGGCAGGGCTTGGCTGGCCTGAAGCCGGCAGTTCATGCCAGTGGCTGGGGAGCGGTGGTTGACGGTGGCTATCGTTGGTCAACCTGCATGCACGTTGTTCGCGTCAGGCTTGGCATTGCCAACATGGCAGGCCCCGGGCGTAGCTGGCGGGAGCACGGCGGATAACACAGATTATTGACAAAGCACCCCAGGGTGTTGGCGGGCTGCCGGTTGGAGGGCGCAATGACGGCGCTATTGGGTGAGTGCGTGCGCTACCTGGCGCATCTGGGTGCCGGGCTTGGTCACGCAGGCCGGCTGGCTGGGTTGCGCGGCTACTGCGCCGGTCTGATGGCGCCGCTGGCGTACAAGAGCATCGAGTCGATGGCAGCGCATCTTTCGCTGCGGCCTTTGAGCTGGAACAGGCCCAATGGCAAACCATCGAATGGCGCGAGGGCGCGAACTTCACGCTGCGCTCGCGCTTTGCGCGCGTGCGCGTACGGGTGGCCCATCGCGAGCACCTGGGCACCGAGCGACGGCGCCAAAAGTGGCTGTTGATCGAATGGCCCGAGGGCCGCAAAGAGCTGATGAAGTACTGGCTGGCACGCTGGGCGAAGACATGCCGCTGCAGCGCATGGTGCTTGAGTCCAAGATGCGCTGGCGCATCGAGCGCGACTACCAGAATCTGAAGCAGGACCTGGGGCTGGGGCACCACGAGGGCCGCGGCTGGCGAGGGTTTCATCACCATGCCAGCCTGGTGATCGCCACCTACGGCTTTCTGATGGCCGAGCAATTGCGTCACCCCGAAGGTGTCGGCAAAAAAACGCTGTACGAAGCCAGGAGACTTGCCCTACCCACGCATTACAAGCCTCGCGGCAGCCCAGCGCACGCAGCGCCACGTGCCATCGTCGATCACCAGTTTGCGGCTGCGTATCGCCACGGCCTTGGCCCGAGCGCTGCCTAGGCGTCCGTGTTGCCTGCGCGCAAACGCAGGGTGACAGTCAACCCACGGCTTTAGCCTGTGGTTGGTTGAGTTGTCATGCAGCGTTAGCTGCGGTCATTCGTCATCGCTTTGAACGCAAAACGGGTATTACACCGACAGCGTGGCAGCCACTTCCTGCCCTAGGTCGATGACGGCCATGGCGTAGTAGCTGCTCCAGTTGTAGCGCGTGATGACGTAGAAGTTCTCGGTGCCGGCCACGTATTCCGGCTCGTTGCCGGGCAGGGCGGGGTTGCCGTTTTGCAGCTCGATCAGCGCGAATTTGCCGGGGTGCGACAGCCCACCGTCCATGGGCAGCGCACCGTTGGCGGCAAAGCTGTCGGTGCTGAAGGAAGGCAGGATGTCGGGTGCGAGCAGCGTGTCCATCCGCGCCTCGGGCGACAGCCGCACCGGGTAGTGCGTGCGCAGGCCGGGCTGCCAGCCGTAGCCCTTGAAGTAGTTGGCCACCGAGCCGATGACGTCGACCTCGCTGTTCCACAAGTCGATGTGGCCGTCGCCGTCGTAGTCGATGGCGTACTTGACCCAGCTCGACGGCATGAACTGCGGCATGCCCATGGCGCCGGCGTAGCTGCCCAGTGGGTTGAGCGGGTCCATGCCGATGCGCTGGGCGAGCGACAGGAACTGCTCCAGCTCATCCTGGAAGAAGGCCTGGCGCGCCTGCGCGCGCGGATGCTGCGGGGGGAAGTCGAAGGTCAACGTGGCCAGCGCGTCGATGACGCGGAAATTGCCCATCACCTGGCCGTAGATGGTTTCGACGCCGACGATGCCGACAATGATCTCGGGCGGCACGCCGAAGTCGGCCTGCGCACGGGCCAGCGCGCTGCGGTTGCGCTCCCAGAAGCGCGCTCCGGCACGGATGCGCACCGGGTCGATGAAGCGGCTGCGGTACACGCGCCAGTTCTTGGCCACGCCGCGCGCGGGCGGCAGCATCAGGCGCGGCACGTTGGGAAGGAATACCGCCTGGCCGATCATGTCGCGCACCCAGTCGGCGGGCAGGCCGCGCCGCGCGGCCATGTCGTCGGCGAAGCGCATGGCGTCGGGGCGTTCGGCGTAGTAGCTTTTCGCCACGGGTTCGTTGCGTGTGCGCCGGGAGCGGTTCTGGGCGATGGATGGCGTGGATACGATGCCGGAGGCTGCGCATAACGTGGCGAGCAGGTGGCGGCGGCTGAGCAATTCGGTGGGGCTGGGCATGCGAGGTTTTAGCGCTGGCGCGGCCAGGCCATGCGTTGAAAGTCGCGTTGGAGTGTAGCTAGGCTGGCGCTGCCCACGGTGGCTGGCGCGTAACGCAGGCGCTCAAGCGCCAAAAGCCAGTCGGTAAGCTGCTGGCGCAGTTCGGGCGGCAAAGCGCTCTGCGCCACGCTGTGCAACAGCGCACGCGGCGGCGCCTGCGGCGGCGTGTCGATGCCGGCTTCGCCCAGGCGGCGGCGCGCCCGCGCCAGCAGGCGCAACCAGGGGTCGTGCTGGCTGCGCTCCCAGCGCGCCCAGGCCGCACCCACCAGCGCGGCGGCGGCCAGCAGGCCGGCGATGATCTTGCCCAGATCCTGCCAACTGGGGCTTTCAAAGCCCAGGTTCTTGAGCAGGTCGAACTGGCGGCTTTGCGTGTAGTTCAGCACCCACTGGTTCCAGTGGTTGTTCACGGCTTCCCAGGTGGCGCGCAACTGCGCCAGCAGCGTGGGGCTGAACGTGCCGATGGCGCCGGCCACCACGCCATCCGGTGCGCGCAGGCGCTGGTACTGGCCAATGCGCCCGGGCATGACCGAGCCCGTCGGGTCGATGCGCACCCAGCCGCGGTCTTCGAACCAGACCTCGGTCCAGGCATGGGCGTCGGCATTGCGCACGGTCCAGTAGCCGTCCACGCTGTTCATCTCGCCGCCCTGAAAGCCGGTGATGATGCGCGCTGGCACGCCTGCCGCGCGCAGCAGCACCACGAAGGCGGAACTGATGTGCTCGCAGAAACCCGCCTTGGCGTCGAACCAGAATTCGTCGGCCGTGTGCTGCCCGTAGGCACCCGGCTCCAGCGTATAGACGTAGCCGCCGGTGCGCAGGCGCTCCAGCGTGGCGCGTACCAGGGCGTCGGGGTCGCCGCCGGTGCTTTGCCGCAATTCCTCGGCCAGCGCCACGGTGCGTGGGTTGAAGCCGGATGGCAACTGCAGATCGGCCGAGAAGTCGCGCCGCGGGCGCTTGTCCCAGCCTGTCAGCCCGTAACGGAACTGCGGGTGACTCTCGGCGCGGTAGCGCAGCAGGTCGGTGATGGGGCGATAGGTCAGCCACTGCATGTCGGCCGTCATGCGGGCATGCCGGTTGCCGGGCATCTGTGGCGGGGTGCCGGCCACGTCCAGCGTCAGCAGCCAGGGGCGGTTGCTGGGCTCCAGCGTGACCTCGTAGCGGATGGGATCGCCGCTCACCTGCAGGTCGGCGGGGCCAGGGGCCATGGCGGTGTCGAAACCATCGCCGCCGCCGCGCGACGTCCAGTTGCGACCGTCGAAGCGCGTCAGCACCGGGCCGCGGAAGTACAGCTCGCGCTGTGGTGGTGGCGCGCCGTCGAACTTGATGCGCATGGCGATGCCGTCGTCCAGCGCCAGCTCGGCCACGTTGCCTACCTGCATGCTGGACGACAGGCCGCTGCGTCCGGTGAGCGCATCGCTGGGAATGCCCCACAGCGGCGCGAAGCGCGGGAAGAATATGAACAGCGCAATCATCACCGGCGCGCCGGCCAGTGCCATCTTGCCGGCCACCCACGCCGATTCGCGCAGGCTGGGCTGGCCCACGGGCCGGTGCGCGTTGACCAGCGCCGTCAGCAGGCCCAGCAGCGCCATCAGCATGGCCGCCGCCACGGGCAGCGACTGCGAGTAGAAGAAGTTGGTCAGCATGGCGAAGAAGCCGAGGAAGAACACCACCAGCGCGTCGCGGCGGGCGCGCAGTTCCATCGTCTTCAGCGTCAGCAGCATCACCACCAGCGTCACGCCGGCATCGCGCCCCAGCAGCGTGCGGTGCGTGGCCCAGGTGGCGGCCAGCGTGATCAGCAGCAGCCCGATCAGCCACCAGCGGCCCAGCAATGGCCGGCCCTGCAGCGCCAGCCAGCCGCGCCACACCAGTACCGCCGCCGCCAGCACGCTGGCCCACACCGGCAGGTGCGCCACCTGCGGCAGGATCACCCAGGCCACTACGGCCAGCAGGAACAGCGTGTCGCGCGTTTCGCGCGGCAGGTGGCGGAATTGCGCGAGCAGCTTCATCGCATGACCTCGCTGCGCTCGATGACTTCGCCGCTGCGCGGCGTTGATGACGAAATGATGGGGCCGCAGTCATGGCGCGCGGCGCCGTCATCGAAGGCGCGAGCCGCGGTCATTGCGTCATCGCGCATCAGCATGTCGCAAGCGCCTCCAGGCAGCGCAGGCGCTGTGCCGGGCCGCTGGCCGGTTTGATCTCGACACCGGGCAGGCGCAGGCCGTAATCCAGCCCCTGCTCGTCGGCCATCAGCACCCAGGCGGTCAGGCGCGAGAGGCGGCCTTCCACGTCCAGGCCACCGGCGCGGGCGAAGTCCAGCCACAGCTCCTGCCGCTGCATGTGCAGCGTGTCGCGGCTGACCAGTTCGTCCGACTTGGCGAACTTCTTCCACACGATCAGTTTCATCGGATCGCCGCGCTGGTAGGCGCGCACGCCGTCGAATTCGCCAGTGGCGCGCGCGTTGCCAGCCAGGCCCGCGCCCGAGCGCGGCTCGCCCGGTGGTAGCGCGGGCGGCATTGGCTCTGGCGCCGGGTACACCAGCACCTGGGCAGCCGGGCGCCATACGGTCCAGACACGGAAGGTGCCAAGTGGAAAGCGCGTTTCCGCCGTCAGCGTGGGCACGCGGTGCAGGCCGCGCCGCGCGGGCTTGAAGCTGACTTGCACCACGGCCTCGCCCTGCGCCGGCACATCGGCCCACGACCAGTGCTCGGTATCCAGCAGCGCCACGCCGATGGCATGGCGCGGCGTGCGGCGGGCATTGACCAGCTTGACATCCAGCACCGCCAGCCCGCCAGCGAACAGCGGCTGCGGTGGCAACAGGTGCAGCCGCAGACCGCGCAGCGTGTTGTGGCACACCACCATGCCCGCCGCCGCGCTACCGGCCAGCAGAAAGGTGAGCAGGTAGCCCAGATTGAGCTGGTAGTTGATGCTGCCAATGAGCAGCACGATCAGCGTGCTGGCCAGCATCCAGCCGGCGCGGGTGGGCAGGATGTAGACGTTGCGCTGCGTCAGCAGCAGGCTGTCGGCCAGCGGCAGGCGGTCGTGCCACCACTGGCGCACACGCGCCTTGGCACGGGCGCACAGGGCCCACCAGGGGAGGGCGGTGGCGGTGAGCGCGGTCATTGGTGAAGAACAGTCAACTCAGGGGACGGATGTGGTGGGTGAGCGTTGAG
>JAUNUR010000039.1 GCA_030538085.1 Pseudomonadota bacterium
AAATGACAAATGACTTCGCTGCGCTTCAATGACCAATGGCGCATTCGTCATTCGTCATGCGGCACCAGCCGCGGTCATTGGTCATCGCGGAAAGCGATTGCGCCAGATCGGGAATACGCGCGGCGCGAGAACTTTGGGGGCCCTATCATCCGGCGTCACGCTTGGGCGCCACGGCGCCGCTTCAATGACCAATCAAGGAGACTGTTTCATGCACGCCTGGCTTTGCGAAAACCCCGTTGGCGTCGACGCCCTGAGCTGGAAGGAGCTGCCCACGCCGCAGCCGGGCAAGGGCGAGGTGCTGATCCGCATCCAGGCGGCCAGCCTGAACTTTCCCGATCTGCTGATCGTGCAGAACAAGTACCAGATCAAGCCCGAACTGCCCTTCGTGCCCGGCAGCGAATACGCCGGCGTAATCGAGGCCGTGGGCGAGGGCGTGAGCGGGCTGCAGGTGGGCCAGGCCGTGGCCTGCCTGTCGGGCACGGGCGGCTTCGCCACCCACGCGCTGGCGCCGGCCAAGCTGTGCATGCCGCTGCCGCCGGGCTTTCCGCCGGTGCACGCGGCCGCCTTCATCATGATCTACGCCACCAGCCACCACGCGCTGCTGGATCGCGGCCAGCTCAAGGCGGGCGAAACCGTGCTGGTGCTGGGCGCCGCCGGTGGCGTGGGCATGTCGGCCATCCAGATCGCCAAGCAGGCGGGCGCGAAGGTGATCGCCGCCGCCTCGACCGACGACAAGTGCGGCTTCTGCAAGCAACTGGGCGCCGACGAAACGATCAACTATCAACGCGAGGACCTGCGCGAGCGCCTGAAAGAGCTGACCGGCGGCAAAGGCCCCGACGTCATCTACGACCCCGTGGGCGGGGATTTCACCGAGGCGGCCTTCCGCTCCATCGCCTGGCGTGGCCGGCACCTGGTGATCGGTTTCGCGGCGGGAGACATCCCGGCCATCAAGATCAACCTGGCACTGGTCAAGGGCGCCAGCATCGTCGGCGTGTTCTGGGGCGACTTCGCGCGGCGCGAGCCGCAGGCCAATGCCGCCATGATGCAGGAGCTGGCCCTGTGGTACGCGCAGGACAAGATTCGCCCCGCAATCGACAGCACCTTGCCCATGAGCGAGCTGAAGGCGGCTTACGCACGCATGGGCAGCCGCGAGGTCAAGGGCAAGCTGGTGCTGGTGAACGAGTGACGGCGTGGATTGATCCTATTGAGCAACCCAACCCCGCCAGCAGGGCCGGTATACCTGAAGAAAATCAATGACTTACAAAACGTTTTCTTGAGAAAGTTTCGCAATTCAGGACAAGCGAATGCAAGACCCTCACCTCATCCCGTCATTGCGGCGAAGGCCGCCATCCACACGGTGTCCACGGGTCAACACCGTGTCAAGGTAACGCCATGGATTGCGGCCTTCGCCGCAATGACGAGGTCCAGGCGACCGCTGAACTTCAGCGCGCACTTTCCCGCCGTTCGCGCGCTCGCCGCTGCTGGCGCGTCTCCCGCGCCCTGGCCTTGGCAATGTCTCTTGCATGCCGCTTGGCACTCCAGCGGCGCGACAGCCAGCGGCCCAGCGTGAAGCTGCCCACGCCCATGAGCACCATCACGAGAATGCCGAAGAGCGAGGGATCGAGCTGCACGCGGCTCACTCCACCCGCTCGATGCCCATGGGCTTGAAGCCCAGGTCGGCCGCCTTGCCCTTGCGCGCGCGAGCGGCGCGGGCGTTGTTCAGGCTGCGGATTTCCAGTTGTTCCTCGCGCGCCTTGCCGCCCCGGCCAATGCCGAAGATGCGCACGCTGCGCGTATAGGCCGCCGCGCCGGCCAGCGTGTCCTTGGCGTCCAGGTCGATCAGCGTCAGGCCACGGCCGCCTTTTTCCATCAGCTTCAGCTCGCCGATCTCGAAGGTCAGGATGCGCCCGCCCGTCGAGGCGCAGGCCACGTGCGTGGCTGCTGCCAAAGGAATAGCTGCCGGCGCTTGACCAGAGGGCGCTGGCGCCGGTTTTGAATCGGAACCCAACGACACCACGGACGGACGGCAGACCTGTTCGCCCTGCGCGATGGTGATGAAGGCCTTGCCGGCTTTGTGGCGCGACAGCATGTGCTCGATGCGCGCCAGAAAGCCATAGCCGCCGGAGCCCGACAGCAGCAGCGTGACCGCGTCGGCGCCAGCGAAGTAGTGCAGCGGCTGCGTGCCGGCGTCCAGGTCGATCAGCGTGGTGATGGGCTGACCGTCACCACGCGCGCCGGGCAGGTTGGCCACGGGCACGGTGTACACGCGGCCATTGCTGCCGAACACCAGCAGGTGATCGACGGTGCGGCATTCAAAGGTGCCGTACAGCCCGTCGCCGGCCTTGAAGGCGAACGCCGCCGCGTCGTGCCCATGGCCCTGGCGGGCGCGCACCCAGCCTTTTTCGCTCACAACCACCGTCACCGGCTCGTCAACCACCCGGACCTCGGCCACGGCCTTTTTATCGGCCTGGATCAGCGTGCGGCGCTCGTCGGCGAACTGCTTGGCGTCGGCTTCGATCTCCTTGACCATCAGGCGGCGCAGACTGGCCGGGCTGCCCAGAATGTCTTCCAGGCTGCCCTGCTCCTTGCGCAGCTCGCTCAGTTCCTGCTCGATCTTGATCGCCTCCAGCCGCGCCAGCTGGCGCAGGCGGATGTCCAGAATGTCGTCGGCCTGCCGCTCGGTCAGGTTGAAGCGGGCGATGAGCGCGGCCTTCGGCTCGTCACTGCCCCGGATGATGGCGATCACCTCG
This sequence comes from Pseudomonadota bacterium, assembly GCA_030538085.1. Lineage (GTDB taxonomy): Bacteria > Pseudomonadota > Gammaproteobacteria > Burkholderiales > Burkholderiaceae_C > Ottowia. Next base: position 2,751 of record JAUNUR010000039.1, read on the forward strand.
TCGATGTTCAGCAGCACCAGTTGCCGGCCTTCGAGGATATGGATGCGGTCCAGCACTCTCGTGAGCCGGTGCTGGCTGCGGCGCGTGATGGTCTGCTGGCGAAACTCGACCCAGTCGGTCAGCATCTGGCGCAGGCTTTTCTGCACCGGGCGGCCGTCCAGGCCCACGCTGGTCATGTTGATCGACGCCGATGTCTCCAGGCTGGTGTGAACCAGCAGGATGTTGACGAGTTCATCCTGCCCGATGGCGCGGCTCTTCGGCTCGATCACTATGCGCACCGGCGCGTCCTTGCTCGATTCGTCGCGCACCTCGTCCAGCACCGCCAGCACGGTGGCCTTGAGCTGCGTCTGCTCGGACGTCAGCGCCTTCTTGCCGGTCTTGACCTTGGGGTTGGTCAGTTCCTCGATCTCTTCGAGTACCTTCTGCGTGCTGGTGCCGGGCGGCAGCTCGGTCACCACCAGTTGCCACTGGCCGCGCGCCAGGTCCTCGATCTTCCAGCGCGCGCGCACCTTCAGGCTGCCGCGGCCGGTTCTGTACGCATCGGCAATGTCGCTGGCGGGGCTGATGATCTGGCCGCCGCCGGGGTAATCCGGGCCGGGAATGAGCGCGCACAGCTCCTCGTCGCTCAGCTTGGGGTTCTTGACCAGCGCCACGCAGGCATCGGCCACTTCGCGCAGGTTGTGGCTGGGGATTTCGGTGGCCAGACCCACCGCGATGCCGCTGGCGCCGTTGAGCAGCGCGAAGGGCAGGCGCGCTGGCAACTGGCGCGGCTCCTGCTCGCGGCCGTCGTAGTTGGGCTGGAAATCGACCGTGCCTTCGTCGATCTCTTCCAGCAGCAGGCGCGTGATCTTGGCCAGACGCGCCTCGGTATAACGCATGGCGGCGGCGCCGTCGCCGTCGCGGCTGCCGAAGTTGCCCTGACCGTCGATGAGCGGGTAGCGCTGTGAAAAGTCCTGCGCCATGCGCACCAGCGCATCGTAGGCGGCGCTGTCGCCGTGCGGGTGGAACTTGCCCAGCACATCGCCCACCACGCGGGCGCTCTTGACCGGCGTGGCCGGGGTGTTGCCGCCAGCGCCGCCATAGCCCAGGCCCATGCGCTCCATGGCGTACAAAATGCGCCGCTGCACGGGCTTCTGCCCATCGGCCACGTCGGGCAGCGCGCGGCCCTTGACGACGGACAGGGCGTATTCCAGATAAGCGCGCTGCGCGTAGGTGGCCAGCGCCAAGTCATCGTCTGACCCGCCGTTTCCCCCGGCCAGGTCGAGTACCGTTTGATCGTTCATTCAGTCGAGGATAGCGTTTTCCGGCGGGCTGGCCTTCGAGTCATCGCAGAAAGTGATGACGAATGTCTTCCTTGCTCCTCGTCATCGTGGCGCCACCTTGACGCGGCATTGGCCCGCGGACACCGAGTGGATCGCGGCTTTCGCCGCCATGATGGGAGCAAGGCTCCCCTATCAACTGCCCGTCGCCGCCAGCGCGTCGTCGCGCCCCTCCTCGGCACTGGCGGGCGGCACCGCGTACAGCACCGGCGTCAGCGCCGCCGCGCCCAGGGTGGCTTCGGTGGCGCCACCGGCGCGCGCGGGCGAAGCGGCCACCGCACTGCCGCCACCGGCCAGTTCCATGCGCACCCGGCCGGTGGAGCGGCTGGTAGTGGCGGCGGCCTGACCAGGCTTGAAGGCCTCGTAAAGCCCCATCACGGTCTTCACGTAGCCCTGGGTTTCCTTGTAGTTGGGAATCTTGTTGCCAGCGCGCTGCACCGCGCCCTCGCCCGCGTTGTAGGCGGCCACGGCCAGCTCGGTGTCGCCCTTGAACAGCTTCATCAGATACGCCAGGTAGCGGGCGCCGGTCTGGATGTTGATCTGCGGATCAACCAGTTTTTCCTGCGCGGTGCGCGCGGGCAGCGGATTGCCCTTGCGGTCCTTGCGGGGCGCCGTGTCGGCCACCACGCCATAGCGCGCGGCGGTGGGCGGCATCAGCTGCATCAGGCCAATGGCGCCCTTGGGCGAAACGGCCTGCGGGTCGAAGCCCGATTCGGCCGCGATCACGGCCTTGAGCAGTTCGTAGTCGACCTGGTGCTTCTGCGCGGCGGCGCGGATGTGCTGGCGCACGCTCTTGTAGCCGGTGGAGCGGTCCAGCGCCGCGAAGCGCTTGGGCACGGCGGCGTTGTTGCGCGCGGCCACGATGCGGGCGTTGCGCGCCTTCAAGTCGGCGGCGGCGTCGGCCACGAGGTCGAGCTTGGAGAAATCAGTGCCCTTGAAGAACAGCTTGTAACGCTCGTCCACCTGCGTGGCGGCGAAGTGCGTGATGCCGTTCTCGTCCACGTGCGCCCACAGGTCGGCATGCGCCGACAGGTGCAGGAAAGAGAGCATCAACCCCAGCAGCGGCGCCGACCAGCGGCGCAAATGGTTGCCCAGTTCAGTAGCCATGCCATTGTCAGATGTCGAGTTCCACGGCGTCGCCGTGCAGTTCCATGAGCTCGCGTCGCGATGCAGCTTCGCCCTTGCCCATGAGCTTGGTCATCTCCGCCGCCGTCTCATTGAAATCGAACCGACCCAGTTGCACGGGCAGCAGGCGGCGGGTATCGGGATTGAGTGTAGTTTCCCAAAGCTGTTCCGCGTTCATTTCGCCCAGGCCCTTGAAGCGTCCAATCGTCCACTTTCCCTCAGATACGCCATCTTTGCGCAGCTTGTCGAGCATGGCGGCCAGCTCGCCCTCGTCCAGCGCATACATCTTGGTGGCGGGCTTCTTGCCCCGGGCCGGCGCATCGACCCGAAACAGCGGCGGGCGCGCCACATACACGTGGCCGGCCTCGATCAGCCTGGGGAAGTGGCGGAAGAACAGCGTCAGCAGCAGCACCTGGATGTGCGAGCCGTCCACGTCGGCGTCCGACAGGATGCAGATCTTGCCGTAGCGCAGGCCAGACAGGTCCACCTGGTCGCCCGGCCCGTGCGGATCAACGCCGATGGCAACCGAGATGTCGTGGATCTCGGTGTTGGCGAACAGGCGGTCGCGCTCGACCTCCCAGGTGTTCAGCACCTTGCCGCGCAGGGGCAGCACGGCCTGGGTTTCCTTGTCGCGGCCCATCTTGGCGCTGCCACCGGCCGAATCGCCCTCGACCAGGAACACCTCGTTGTCGGCGATGTCGCGGCTTTCGCAATCGGTGAGCTTGCCGGGCAGCACGGCCACGCCGCTGCCCTTGCGCTTTTCCACCTTCTGACCGGCGCGCTGACGGCTTTGCGCGGCCTTGATGGCCAGCTCCGCCAGCCGCTTGCCGTAATCGACGTGCTGGTTCAGCCACAACTCCAGCGCCGGACGCACGAAGTGGGACACCAAGCGCACGGCGTCGCGCGAGTTCAGCCGTTCCTTGATCTGGCCCTGGAACTGCGGATCAAGCACCTTGGCCGACAGCACGTAACTGGCGCGGGCGAACACGTCCTCGGGCATCAGCTTGACGCCTTTGGGCAACAGCGCATGCAGTTCGATGAAACTCTTGACGGCCTGGAACAAACCGTCGCGCAGGCCGCTGTCGTGCGTGCCGCCGGCGGTGGTGGGAATCAGGTTGACGTAGCTCTCGCGCACCGGCGCGCCATCCTCGGTGAAGGCCACGGCCCATTCGGCGCCTTCGCCATCGGCGAAGCTGTCGGAATGCTTGTCCGCATAGCCCTCGCCCTCGAACAGGGGAATCACCGCGTCGGCGGGCAGCGTTTGCTCCAGGTAGTCGCGCAGGCCGCCCTTGTATTGCCAGCTTTGCGTGTCTTTTTTCTTCTCGTCGGTCAGCGTGACAGTGACGCCGGGCATCAGCACCGCCTTGCTGCGCAGCAGGTGCACCAGCTCGGCCATGGGCAGCGCGCCGGATTCGAAGTATTTGGCGTCGGGCCAGGCACGCACCGAGGTGCCCTGCTTGCGGTCGCCCGCCTCCTGCTTGCGCAGGCTGAGCGGCTCCACCACGTTGCCGCCGCTGAACACGATGCGCGCGACCTGCCCCTCGCGGTGGCAGCTCACTTCCAGCCGCTTGCTGAGGGCGTTGGTCACGCTCACGCCCACGCCGTGCAGGCCGCCGGAGAAGCTGTAGGCCTGACCCGATCCCTTGTCGAACTTGCCGCCCGCGTGCAGCCGGGTGTAGACCAGCTCGATCACCGGCGCCTTCTCCTCGGGATGCAGGCCGAACGGAATGCCGCGGCCATCGTCCTCGACGCTGACCGAGCCATCGGCATGCAGCGTGACCCGGATTTTCTTGCCGAAACCGGCCAGCGCCTCGTCGGCGGCGTTGTCGATCACCTCCTGGATGACGTGCAGCGGGTTGTCAGTGCGGGTGTACATGCCCGGGCGCTGCTTGACGGGCTCCAGGCCCTTCAGCACCTTGATGGAGCCTTCGGAATACGCCGCGGATGAAGAGGTGGGAATGGTGGACATAACCCACCATTTTAATCAGTCACCCGTATTTCTCTGGATGCAAACACAGGTTTCATCATGCCCCCGCCCGGACAAAGCGCACCGGCCATGCGGCGAATCAGCCGCCGCCGCGGTGCGTGTGCATATCGAAATGGCGCATGAACCTGCCGCGCTCCGCCGCGCCGACACCGACGAAGGCGAAATGCACGCGCAGCATCGGCAGGTCCAGTTGCGCAATGCGGCGCGTGGGCAGCGCGTGCCAGCGCATGCGCAAATGTCCCTGTTCCAGGGTGATGCTGGCCGCCGCCGCCTCGCATTGCCAAGCCAGCCCGGCCAGCGCCTGCCGCAACAAGCGTTGCCACTCCCGCGCATCGCAGGCCATGTCGCGCTCGAAGCGCTCGGGCACCTCCGCTGCCATCGCCCTGCTGGCTCAGCCCCCAGCAATCGGCGGCCAGATGGCCAGTGCGTCACCTTCCTGCAGGGTGCGCGTGGCGCGGTCTTCGGGCGCGATGAACGTGCCGTTGACCAGCACGATGTGCACCAGTTGGGGCGGCAGGTGGAAGGGCGCGATGATCTGGGCGATGCTGTCGCTGGGAGCAACGTCCAGAGTCATCACGTTGCCGGGCTTGATCTCGGGCGGCAGGTAGTCGCCCAGCGAGGCGAAGAGCTTGAAGGTGATGCGCATCGGTTCAGTGATTACAAGCCAAATCGCTTGATTGTCAAGAAGTTTCAGATACAGCTTGTGGGAGCGGCCTTGGCCGCGATGGCAGCATTTCGCTCTGAGCCAAGGCTTATCGCGGGCAAGCCCGCTCCCACAAAAAACGATGGAAAACCGCGTGCATGCTTGCACGCTCTGAAGCTCGTTGATAAGCAAGCCAAATCGGGCTTCAGCGCCTGTCCAACAAGCGCAAATAGCTATTATAACAATAGCATCAGCGGCGCCGTGCATCGCCTGCGCCATTCCACTGTCCCTGCGCCTGCGCGCAGGCCAGGTAAGCGGGCATGAGTTGTGTGGGGTCGTCCCGCAGACGATCCTTCCAGGCACCGAGCTTCACCTTGCCGTCGATCAGCCCGCGCAGCACGCCCACGTGCTCGGTCCAGTTGATGGCGTTGGCGCCGATCAGCACGTCGTCCTGGAACTGCAGGTTCAGGTGGCGCAGGCCGCCCTGGTCGGTCAGGTCGGCGTGCGAGCCGCCCTGCTCCGCCGGCACGCCTTGCCAGTGGCCGAAGCTGGCCGAGATCAGGCCCATGGTGTCGAGCACGTTGAGCGTGGGCACGCTCTTCAGCTCGGCCGCCTGACCCAGCATGTTGAGCGCGGCCACGCGCGCCTGGTCGGCGGCGTTGGGCTGGATGGCGCTGACCACCGGCTTGCCGCTGGCCTTGTCGAAGGCCTCGGCGCAGTCGCCGGCGGCGAAGATGTCTTGCACGTTGGTGCGCATGCGGCTGTCCGTCAGCACACCGCTTTGAGTGGCCACGCCGCTGCCTTCGAGGAAGGCGATGGACGGACGCACGCCGGTGGAGCTGATGATGACGTCGGCCTCGATGGCCTGGCCGTTGCTCAGGTGCACCGTCATGGGCTGGCCGGCCTGCGCGGGCTCGATGCGCTCGAACACCGCCTCGGTGATGACCTCCACGCCCTGCGCGCGGCACCAGTCGAGAATCATGCCGCCGGCCACTTCGCCCATCATGCGCGGCACCATGCGGCTGCCCTTGGCCACCATCGTCATCCTGGCGCCGCGCTGGCGCAGCGATTCCATGATGATGGCGCCGATGAAGCCGGCGCCTGTCTGCACCACGCGCACGCCGGGCGTCACGCGCTCCATGATGGCGCGCGCGTCGGCCAGCGTCCAGCAGTTGAACACGCCCCCGCTGTCGCCGCCGGGCACCGACAGGCGCACGGGGTTGGAGCCCGTGGCAATCAGCAGGCGGTCGTAGGTGAGCGTCTGGCCGTTGTCGAGCACCACGCGGTGGTCGGCTGGCTCAATGCGCGTGGCCTTGGCCTGGATCTGGTCGATGCGCAGTTGTTTGAAGTGGTCGCTCCCATGGCGCAGGTGCGTGCCCGATTCGGCCACGTTGCCCGCGATCAGGTAGGGGATGGCCATGCGCGAGTACGGCGCCTCTGCCTCGCCACCGACGAGGGTGATGGTGTCGGCCGGCGCGGCCTTGCGCAGGGTTTCGGCGGCGATGACGCCGGCGGGGCCGGCGCCGAGGATGACGTGGTGCATAGGAAGCCCTCGATGCTACGGATGTGGTGACTGCTTCGCTGATGGAAGCCGCCCCTTGGCTCTTTCGCTCCCTCTCCCGCCTGCGGGAGAGGGTTGGGGTGAGGGCAAGGTGTGCCACAGGCAAACGCGGGCGAACCCTCACCCCAGCCCTCTCCCCAAGGGGAGAGGGAGCCATACCTCACAGCCCCAAGCGCGCCTTGGTCTCCGCCGTCGGGCGGCCTTCGCTGTCCCAGCCGCGCACTTCGTAGTACTTGGGCATCATTTCGTCGACCTTGCTGGTCTGGCCCTTCGAGCCGCCGACCTTGGCGGCTTCCGTCTTCAGGCGCTTGGGCAGCGTGTCGTCGGCCTTGGTGAAGCCGGCGGCGTTGTTGAACTCGCGCTCCATGTTCCAGATGCGCTCACCGATCAGCGACAGCTCTTCCACCGTGTAGGCCTCGTCGCAGGCGGCCTGCAGTTGCGGCGCCAGGTCGGGCAGGCTCCACGCGAAGGTGGTGAACACACACAGGCCAGCCGAGTCGAACGCGGCCGTGGCGTCCTGGAAGGCCTTGACCAGTTCGGGCTTGCCTTCGGTGGCGGTGGGGTCGGTCTTGACCGGGATGCCCATCACCTCCGACGCGATGGTGTAGCCGCGCAGGTGGCAGCCACCGCGGTTGCTGGTGGCGTAGGCCAGGCCGATGCCTTGGATGGCGCGGCCGTCGTAGGCCGGAAACTCCAGGCCCTTGGCCGACATCGACAGCTCGGGGTGGCCGAACTTGGCCGTCAGCCGCTTGGAGCCCTGGCCGATCTCCTTGCCGAAGCCCTTGCCGGCGATGGTGTCTTCCACCAGCTGCACCAGCGCCTTGGCCGAGCCGAAAGGCGCCTCGATGCCCAGCTGCTCCTTCGTCAGCACGCCCATCTCGTACAGCTCAAACGCCGCGCCCAGCGTGGCACCCAGGCTGATCGGGTCCATGCCTTCCTCGTTGCACAGCTGGTTGACGTACTGCAGCGCCTCCAGGTCGCCCACGCCGTTGGCGGCGCCCAGCGCCCAGGCGGCTTCATATTCGAGCCCGCCGGTGGCGTGGTGGTAGCGCGGCTTGTCCTTCACGCTGAAGTGGTTCGCGTCCTGCTTGCTGATGCGCCCGCAGGCGATGGTGCAGCCAAAGCAGGCCTGGTTGGTCACCAGCTGCGCCTTGCCGTCGCTCTCGCGCGGGCGGCGCATGGCCTCGGCGCTGATGGCGTCGGCCTCCTCGAACTGCACGTCGCGGTGGTTGCGCGTGGGCAGCGCGCCGATTTCGTTGATCACGTTCATCAGCACCTGCGTGCCGTGCGTGGGCAGGCCCTGGCCGGTGACGGGGTTCTCGGCCAGGATCTTCTTGCGCTCCATGGTCTCCTTCATGAAGGCCTTGGGATCGCGCATGTTGCCCACGCCCTTGGTGCCGCGCACGGCAATGGCCTTCAGGTTCTTGCTGCCCATGACGGCGCCCACGCCCGAGCGGCCGGCCGCGCGGTGCAGGTCGTTCATGATGGCGGCGAACAGCACGCCGTTCTCGCCCGGCTTGCCGATGCTCGACACGCGCACCTGCGGGTCCTGCAGCTGGCGCTTGATCTCGGGCTCGGCCTCCCACACGCTCTTGCCCCACAGGTCGCTGGCATCGCGCAGTTCGGCCTGGTCGTCGTGGATGTACAGCCACACCGGCTTGGGCGACTTGCCCTCGACGATGACCATGTCCCAGCCGGCGAACTTGAGTTCGGCCCCCCAGTAGCCACCCGAGTTGGAGCAGGCGATGGCGCCGGTGAGCGGCCCCTTGGTGATGACGGTGTAGCGCCCGCCGGTCGAGGCCATGGTGCCCGTGAGCGGCCCGGTCGCCCAGATCATCTTGTTCTCGGGCGCCAGCGGGTCGACCTTGGGATCGACTTCCGACGTGTAGTACTTGGTGCCCAACCCGCGCGAGCCGATGTACTGGCGCGCCCATTCCATGTTGAGCGGTTCGGACTTGACGGTGCCGGTGGTGAGGTTGACGCGAAGAAGTTTGCCAGCCCAAGACATGATGGTTCTCCTTGATGGATCGCTGCGTGTACGAATGCGTCAGGCGGCGGAGGTCTGATTGACCAGCTTGTCGGCCCAGGCGCGCATGCGGTCCAGGCCGGTCCAGTTGGCGTCGATGAAGGTGATGGCCTCGGTCGGGCAGGCGGTCACGCAGGCCGGGCCGTCGGCGTTGTCGAAGCACAGGTCGCACTTCTGCACCTTGCCGGTTTCCTGCACGTAGTTGATCGTGCCGAACGGGCAGGCCACGGTACAGACCTTGCAGCCCACGCAGGTGGCGTTGTGCACTATTTTTGCGCCCGAGCCGGCATCGATGGTGATGGCCTCCACCGGGCAGGCGTGCACGCACCAGGCCTCGTCGCACTGGGTGCAGGTGTAAGGCACCTTCTTGCCGGTTTCATGGAAGTCGAAGACCTTGATGCGCGATTTGCTGGTCGAGTAAGTGCCGTAGTTCTCGAACGAACAGGCCATTTCGCACTGCAGGCAGCCAGTGCATTTCTCAGCGTCGAGATGCAGAACTTTTTGCATGGTGTCTCCTTGGCTGAACCGGCTGGCAACCGCTGCCAAACCACGTCGCCCCACCTATGCATTCTGATTCATAGCATCGGCTTGTCAACAGCGCGGACAAACCCGGACAAGGACGCTCGGGATTGGGCAAGACATGGCTGCAGCGGGTGCGAACCGCCCTTGAACCGCGCTCGAAAAAACGAATCAACCGGCACTTATTGACCCGAAAGCAAACGACTTGCCGATTCTTCAACGCGGCGTGATAGAGCCGCTCTTGTGGGAGCGGGCTTGCCCGCGAAGCGGCGTTCAGGGGGCGTGCGACGCCCTATCGCGGCCAAAGCCGCCACCGCCAATGGCTGGCATCCGTGCATCGCAACGAAATTTCAAGTAGTTCTCGTTCGGAGCAATATTTCACGCTTTCACGCTGACCATGTGCGTGGCCAAGACGGCCTGGCGCCGCCCCATCAAGCCGCTCAGCCCGGCAGCGCCAGCACCACCGCGCTTTCGTCCACGCACGCCTGCACCGCGCTGCCGGCACGCAGCCGGTTGGGCCGGGCGGCAAAGCCGGTGAGCTGTTGCGCGCTGGGCAGCGTTACCGTCACCTCATCGCGTTGCACGCCGCGCGAGATGCGCAGCGCGCGACCGGGCAGATGATTGACGCCCTGCCCGGCGGCGGCATCGGCGGCGGGCAGCACGCGCACCGCCGTGGCCTTGCACAGCGCCAGCAGTGGCAGGCCTTCCCCCAAGCCCAGCAGCTCGGCGCTTTCGCGCGTGATCAGCGCCGCCAGCTCGCCCCCATCGGGCAGCGCCAGCACCACGCGCACCATGGGGTCTCGCGCGCCGTCGCTCTCCAGCCGTCGCACCACCGCGCGCAGGTGGTTGCGCATGCTGGTACGCGGGCCGGCCAGGGCGGCGCTGTCGGCGGCGTTGACGCGCGCCAGCACACCGCTGCGCGCGGCATGCAGTTGGTCGGCGGCGGCCAGGAGGCGCTCACCCGCCGGCGTCAGCCGTGCGCCGCCGCCGCCGGCGCCGCCCACGGCCGAATCGACCAAGGGCTCGCCCGCCAGGTTGGTCAGCGTGTGGATGGCCTGCCAGGCCGCCTTGTAGCTGACACCCGCCACGCGCGCGGCCTGCGAGATGGAGCCGTGCGCGCCCACCAGGTGCAGGATTTCGAGGCGCTTGTCGGCTGGCGCGTAGCCGAGCGCGCGCGTGGTCAGGGGCCGCTTCGTCATGGCGCCATTGTGGCGTGAGCTGTGTACGCCGACCCGGAGATTTCGAAACGTGAAAGCGCGCCTTCGCCCCGATAGCGGCGTTGCACATCCTCGCGATAGCAACCGGTATCGCTGCGGTGTGCGCCTTGCCCTCGGGCCGAATCCATCACTTTCACCCTATTCCGAAATATCCGGGCCGGCGTACTAGAATCGCTATTCCTTTTTTGAATAGCGAGTCTCCTCCATGCACTCCACGCTCCGACGTCTGATCGCCGTTGCCGCCACCCTGCTGCTGTCCGCCGCCGCACAGGCCGACGTAGTGCAGGTCGCCGTGGCCGCCAACTTCACCGCCCCCGCGCGCGCGCTGGCCGAGGTGTTCGCCCGCACCACCGGGCACGAGGCCAAGCTGTCCTTCGGCGCCACCGGCGCTTTCTATACGCAGATCAAGAACGGCGCGCCCTTCGACGTGCTGCTGGCGGCCGACGACGAGCGCCCGGCGCGGCTGGAAAAGGAAGGCGACACCGTGCCCGGCTCGCGCTTCACCTACGCCACGGGGCAACTGGTGCTGTGGTCGGCCAAGCCAGGCTTCGTGGACGATCAGGGCGCCGTGCTCAAGGGCGGCAACTTCGGCAAGATCGCCATCGCCAACCCCAAGAACGCGCCCTATGGCGCGGCCGCCGTCGAAGCCATGAACAAGCTGGGCGTGGCCGCCGCGCTGCAACCCAAGCTCGTGACGGGCGAGAGCATCGGCCAGACCTACAACTTCATCGCCACCGGCAACGCCGACCTGGGCTTCGTCGCGCTGGCGCAGGTGCTGGAGGGCGGCAAGCTGAAAAGCGGTTCGATGTGGATAGTGCCGGCGCAGCACCACGCGCCGATCATTCAGGATGCGGTGATCCTCAAGCGCGCGGCCAACAACCCGGCTGCCAAGGCGTGGATGGAACTGCTGAGAACGCCGCAGAGCAAGGAGCTGATCCGCGGCTACGGCTATGAGGTCCAATGACGAATGACTTCGCCGCTGAGCGGCATCAATGACAAATGACAAAACGCCGCGCCGATGCGCAGCGCCCGCCCCTCTTCATTCGTCATTCGTCATTCGTCTTTTTTTCGCATGCTTGACGCCAACGCCCTCGCCGCCATCCGCCTGTCGATCGAACTGTCGGTTCTCGCCACGCTGATTCTGCTGGTGGCGGGCACGCCGTTGGCTTGGTGGGTCGCGCGCAGCCGATCACGCTGGCGCGTGCCGGCGCGCGCGCTGGTGGCGATGCCGCTGGTGCTGCCGCCCTCGGTGCTGGGCTTCTACCTGCTGGTGGCCATGGGGCCGAACGGGCCGCTGGGCCAGCTCACGCAGGCGCTGGGCTGGGGGCTGCTGTCGTTCAGCTTCTGGGGTCTGCTCGTCGGCTCCATCATCTATTCGCTGCCCTTCGTGGTGCAGCCGCTCATCAACGCCTTCGAATCGCTGGGCGAGCGCCCGCTGGAGGCAGCCGCCACGCTGCGCGCCAGCCCGCTCGATGCCTTCTGGCACGTCGCCCTGCCGCTGGCCCGGCCCGGCTACCTGACTGGCGCGGTGATGGGCTTCGCGCACACGCTGGGCGAGTTCGGCGTGGTGCTGATGATCGGCGGCAACATACCCGGCCAGACGCGCACCATCTCGGTGCAGATCTACGACCACGTCGAGGCGCTGGAATACGCGCAGGCGCACTGGCTGGCGGGCGGCATGCTGGTGTTCAGCTTTGCGGTGCTGCTGGCGCTGCACACGCTGCAGGCGCGCGGGCGGCGCGCAGGCGGTGGCTGAAGCGCTTCAGACGCCAAAGACAAAGGGGAACCTTGAAAATTCTCTGGATGATGAAAAACAGCTCTTGCGCCCATCAATCGGGCGCAAGCAGCTCACTTATCGATACTTTCAAACCGCGCCAAATGGTTATCGCTTATTTTCGACGTCAAGGAGCCATGTGAGCGCCTCGCCCGATGATCTGGCCCTGCGCGCCCGCGTGGCGCGCCCCGGCGGCTTCACGCTCGACGTCGACCTGCGCCTGCCCGGCCAGGGCGTCACCGCCGTGTTCGGTCCCTCGGGCTGCGGCAAGACCACGCTGCTGCGCGCCGCCGCCGGGCTGACGCGGCCCGCGCCGGGGCGCATCGTCGTCGCGGGCGATGTGTGGCAGGACGACGCGGCCCGCATCTGGCGCCCCACGCACCAGCGCCCGCTGGGCGTGGTGTTTCAGGAGGCCAGCCTGTTCGAGCACCTGACGGTGCAGGGCAACCTGGATTTCGGCCGCAAGCGCGTGCCCGCCGCCCAGCGCCAGGTGTCGCTGCCGCACGCGGTCGATCTGCTGGGCATCGGTCACCTGCTGGGCCGCCGCCCGGCGCAACTGTCGGGCGGTGAGCGCCAGCGCGTGGCGATTGCCCGCGCCCTGGCCACCAGCCCGCGCCTGCTGCTGCTGGACGAACCGCTGGCCGCGCTGGACGCCGCGCGCAAGGCCGAGGTGCTGCCCTGGTTCGAGCGGCTGGCGCGCGAGCTGCGCACGCCCATGCTCTACGTCACGCACTCGCTCGATGAAGTCGCGCGCTTGGCCGACCACCTGCTGCTGCTGAAGGATGGCCGCGCCGTGGCGCAAGGGCCGGTGGCCGGGCTGCTGGCGCGGCTCGACATCGCGCAAAGCCATGGCGATGCCGCCGGCGCGCTGATCGACGGCGTGGTCGAGCGCGTCGATGCCGACTACCACCTGCTGCACGTGCGCTTCGCGGGCGGCACCATCCAGTGCGTGCACGCGCCCGGCGCGCCCCTGCGGCCTGTGGGCGAGCGCGTTCGCCTGCGCGTGCAGGCACGCGACGTGAGCCTGACGCTGGCTGCGGCGCACGACACCAGCATCCTCAACGTGCTGCCCGCCACCGTCACCTCGCTGGCCGCCGATGGCCCGGCGCAGACCCTGGTGGCATTGGAAGCCGGCGGCACGCCGCTGCTGGCGCGCGTGACGCGCAAATCGGCCGATGCGCTGCAACTGGCGCCCGGTCAGGCCGTGTTCGCGCAGATCAAGGGCGTGGCGGTGCTGGACTGAAGGTTGCTTTGCGCCGCTCCCGCGACCGAGGCCGTAGGGCGGATACGCGCAGCGCCATCCGCCGATGTTCGTGACCACGATACGCGGCCAACGGCGGAATCGCTGCGCGGTTCCGCCCTACACGCTCAATCACAGGACAGCAGGTTTGTAGACGCAGCGAGAGCCGCGATGATTTCGCCCCTTGGCGAGCGCCGCCACGGCGGTGGCGGCCAGCAATAGGCGCCGCATCACTTCTCCGCATTGGGGAAGAAGAGCTGCTCGCCGCCGATCTTGTAGTCGGCGATGACTTTCTGGCCGGCGGACGAGGTGACCCAGTCGATGAACTTCTGGCCTTCGGCCTGCTTGACCTGCGGGTGCTTGGCGGGGTTGACCAGCATCACGCCGTACTGGTTGAACAGGCGCTTGTCGCCCTCGACCAGGATGCCCAGGTCAGCGCGGTTCTTGAAGTTGAGCCAGGTGCCACGGTCGGCCAGCACGTAGGCGCCGGTGGAGGCCGCCATGTTCAGCGCCGGGCCCATGCCGCAGCCGCATTCCTTGTAGCCGCTGCCCTTGGCGTCTTTCAAGCCAGCCTGGTCCCAGAAGCGCAGTTCGGCGGCGTGCGTGCCGCTCTTGTCGCCGCGCGACACGAAGGGTGCATTGCCGGCGGCCAGCTTCTTCAGCCCTTCGACGATGTCGGTGCCCTTGACGCCCGCCGGGTCGGCCTTGGGGCCGATCAGGATGAAGTCGTTGTACATGACGGGGTAGCGCTTGACGCCGAAGCCATCGGCGACGAACTTCTCTTCGGCCTTCTGGTCGTGCACGAACACCACGTCGGCGTCGCCGCGGCGGCCGGTGTCCAGCGCCTGGCCGGTGCCCAGCGCCACCACCTTGACGTCGATGCCGCTGGCTTTCTTGAACTCGGGCAGCAGGTGCGAGAACAGGCCCGACTGCTCGGTCGAGGTGGTCGAGGCGACCACGATGGACTGCGCCGACGCCGCCATGGAAGCTACAAAAACAGAAGCTGCCAGCGCAGATTTGGCAATGGTCTTGGGATTGAAAGACTTGAAGAAACTCACAGCAACTCTCCTTTCAGAAACGAATCGGCCTGGGGTGAGACGGCACGCAGCACGTCGCGGTTGAAGAAATCCTGCACGGGCAAGTCGGCCAGCACGCGGCCCTGCTCCAGATAAAGCACGCGCCGCGCCAGCCGCTTGACCTGGCCCAGGTTGTGGCTGGCGAACACCATGGTCAGCGGCGGGGTGCCCGGCTCGGCGGGCGCGGTGGTGAACTCCTGCATCAGCGCCTCGACCTCGTGCTTGGCATGCGGGTCGAGGCTGGCGGTGGGCTCGTCCAGCAGCAGCAGTTGCGGGCGCTGCGCCCACGCTCGCGCCAGCGCCAGGCGCTGCTGCTGGCCACCCGAGAGGCCGCGCGCGCTGCGCCCGGCCAGCGGCGCCAGTTGCACGCGCTCCAGCGCCTGCAGGGCGCGCGCCTTGGCGTCGGCCCAGGGCACGCCGCGCAGCCACAGGCCGATGGCGATGTTGCGCTGCACCGTGGTGCGAAGCATCCACGGGCGCTGGAACAGCATGGCCTGCGCCGCGCGCGGCGGCGCCTGCATCTGCCCGGCGCTGATGGCGATGAGGCCGTGCACCGCGCGCAGCAGCGTGCTCTTGCCGCAGCCGTTGCCGCCAATCAACGCCACGCTTTCGCCGGGTGTGATCTGCAAGATCACGCCGCGCAGCGCCTGCACGGCGCCGAAATGCACGCTGACGTCGTGCATGGCGATCAGCGGCGGCGCGATGCCTGCGTGGTCGTGCGCGTGCTGAGCCACGGCGCGCGGCGCGACACCGGGCAGGCCGAGCGAGGTGTCGGGCGCGTTCACGTCGCCACCAGCCCCCGCGTGGCGGCCGTGGTGATGCCGTCGACCCGCTCGCGCCAGGCGCGCACCACCGAGATCAGCGCATTCAGGATCAGCACCACGGCCAGCAGCACGAACCCCAAGCCCAATGCCAACGGCAGGTCGCCCTTGCTGGTTTCCAGCGCAATGGCGGTGGTCATCACGCGGGTGAAGCCGTCGATGTTGCCGCCCACGATCATCACCGCGCCCACTTCCGACACGGCGCGGCCAAAGGCGGCCATCAGCACCGTCAGCAGCGCATAGCGCTCGTCCCAGGCCAGCAGCAGCCCGCGCATGAAGCGGCCCGCGCCCAATGAGGCCAGTTGCTCGCCATGCTGCACATCGGCGTCTTCAACCGTCTGGCGCGTCAACGCCGTCACCACCGGCACCACCAGCACCACCTGCGCCACCACCATGGCCTGGAAGGTGAACATCCAGCCCAGAAACCCCAGCGGCCCGCTGCGCGACAGCAGCAGGTACACCAGCAGGCCCACCACCACCGACGGCAGCGCCAGCAGCGTGTTCAACAGCGTGAGCACCACGCCACGACCGCGAAAGCGCGTCACCCCCAGCCAGGCGCCCGCCGCCAGCCCCAGCCCATAGGCAATGGCGCAAGCGGTGGCGCTGACGGCCAGCGAGCGGGCCACGATGGTCCACAGCCCCGGGTCGAAGTCGGTGATAAGGGCAAGCGCGGTGCGCGCGCTGTCGGCAAAGGTGTTCACGGCGGCGCAGATGCTAAGCCCTGCCGCAATGCCCGAGTATTGGGGATGGAGAGCTATGCAATTGATTGCATAAGCAGGCGCGGCAACACCAAGCCGAGAAGGCGCGAAAGCTTTCCCACTACCCGGTTAACCTAGAAACGGCAGTTGGATGCGCCCGAGCGTGCCGTGATGGGCGTGTCAGGCAAGACGCGAGGACGCGGCAGGCTTGTGCCTGCAAGGACGAGCAACGCCGCTTGGGCAGCGAGCCAGCGCGGTGCGATCGGGTGCATAGCGCGCTCACCCAACCGGTGAACATGATCGAAGCTGCGAAAGTCAGAGCTCATGCCGGTTGTCCAAGGATGGCGAACGGTCAACTGCCGTTTCTAGGGTTAAAGAGGCCTGCACCCGCCGCATAACCAGCCGGGCGCCCGCGAATCAGGCACACTGGCGGGGTGCATCACATAGGCCTTTCCTACTCGCTGAACGCCGATGGCGCCGAGCCGCTGATCCGCAATCCGCTCATTGATCTGCTGCAGGCCGTGCGCGCCAGTGGCTCCATCTCCGGCGCGGCCAAGTCACTGGATCTGTCCTACCGCCACGTCTGGGGCGAACTCAAGCGCTGGGAGCAAACCCTGAACCACCCGCTGGTGCTGTGGGAAAAAGGCCGCCCCGCGCGCCTGACCGCCTTCGCCGACAAGCTGCTGTGGTCCGAGCGTCAGGCCCAGGCGCGCCTGGCGCCGCAGATCGACGCGCTGCGCGCCGAGCTGCAGCGCGCTTTCGCCGTCGCTTTCGACGACCAGTCGCATGTGCTGACCTTCTACGCCAGCCACGACGATGCCCTGACCGCCCTGCGCAACCACACCACCAGCCAGCCGGGCAGCCCGCGCCTGCACCTGGACATCCGCTTCGCCGGCAGCGTGGACGCGATCCAGGCGCTGAACGAGGGGCGCTGCATCATGGCGGGCTTTCACACGCGCCCCACGCCGCCCCCTGGCTCGCTGGCCGAGCGCGCCTACAAGCCGCTGCTGCAGCCGGGGCTGCACAAGATCATCGGCTTCGCCACCCGCGCGCAGGGCCTGATGGTGCGGCCCGGCAACCCGCTGAACATCGCCGGCCCGCGCGACCTGACGCGCCCTGACGTGCGCTACGTGAACCGCGCGCTGGGCACCGGCACGCGCGTGCTGCTGGACGAGCTACTGGCCGAGGCCGGCATCGCCCCCGCACGGGTACGCGGCTACCAACAGACCGAGCCTTCGCACGCCGCCGTGGCGCAGGCCATCGCCGCTGGCCAGGCCGACGTGGGCCTGGGCATCGAGGCGGCGGCGCGCGCGCGCGGGCTCGACTTCGTGCCGCTGCTGCAGGAGGACTATCACCTGGTGTGCCTCAAGTCCGCGCTGGACGAGCCGCCCGTGGCCGCGCTGCGCACCATGCTGGCCAGCGACGAATGGCAGCGGCGGCTGCGGGCACTGCCGGGCTACCGCCCCTCGCACAGCGGGCAGGTACGCTCGCTCACGGCCGTGCTGCCATGGTGGCGCTATACGCGGGCCAAATCGGCGCCAAGCCGGAGTGCCCGCATCACGCCACCAGCGCGCTGAGGGAATGCACCCTGACGCTCACACTTGGTGACAACATAAAATCCAACCCCCTTGGTGCCGCATTGAGCTGACCAGTTCAATGCATGCCCTTGTTCTGCGCGCCATCCCGCGCGCCATTCAAAGAGACAACGGAGATCCCGATGCAAGCGCTGCTGAAGTTTTCACGAGCCATCGACTGGCTCAATGCCCAGGTGGGCAAGGTCATCATCTGGTTCATTTTTGCCGCCACCTTCATCAGTGCGCTGAACGCCATCGTCCGCAAGGTCTTCAACTACAGCTCCAACGGCTTTCTGGAAGTGCAGTGGTACCTGTTCGCCTGGGCCTTTCTGGTGGCCGCCGGCTACACGCTGCTGCACCGCGAGCACGTGCGCATCGACGTGCTGAACAGCCGCCTGTCCAAGAAGGCGCAGGTGTGGATCGACATCATTGGTTTCACCTTCTTCCTGACGCCGCTGTGCCTGCTGGTGCTGTACCTGACGGGGCCGATGGTGGTCGAGAAATACACCTCGGGCGAGATGTCGGGCAACCCCGGTGGCCTGATCCGCTGGCCGGTGTGGCTGGCGCTGCCGATCGGCTTTGGCCTGCTGCTGCTGCAGGGCTGGTCGGAGCTGATCAAGCGCATCGCCTTCCTGCGCGGCCAGGGCCCCGACCCGATGGGCCGCCTGACCGACCAGACGGCTGAAGAAGAGCTCGCCGCCGCGCTGAAGCGCGAGGCCGAGGCCGCGGCCAACGCCACTTCGCAAGCCCCCGTCGCGGCTGCGCAGGCACGCTGACGCGCGGAGATTTTCACCATGGAATTCATCACCACCAACTACGCCCCGATCATGTTCGCGGGGCTGATCTGCTTTCTGCTGCTGGGCTTTCCGGTGGCCTTCAGCCTGGGCGCCTGCGGCCTGATGTTCGGCTTTCTGGGCATCGAGCTGGGCATCTTTCCCGCTTCCATCCTGGCCTGGCTGCCGCAGCGGCTGATCGGCATCATGGCCAACGACACGCTGCTGGCCGTGCCCTTCTTCACCCTGATGGGGCTGGTGCTGGAACGCAGCGGCATGGCCGAGGACCTGCTCGACACCGTGGGCCAGGTGTTTGGCCCCATGCGCGGCGGCCTGGCACTGGCGGTGATCTTCGTCGGCGCGCTGCTGGCGGCCACCACGGGCGTGGTGGCGGCGTCGGTCATCTCGATGGGCCTGATCTCGTTGCCCATCATGCTGCGCTATGGCTACAGCCGGCCACTGACCACCGGCGTCATCGCCGCCTCCGGCACGCTGGCGCAGATCATCCCGCCCTCGCTGGTGCTGATCATCATGGCCGACCAGCTGGGCCGCAGCGTGGGCGACATGTACAAGGGCGCCTTCATCCCCGCCTTCATGCTGGTGGGCATGTACGTGTTGTACGTGCTGGCGCTGGCCATCTTCAAGCCCAGCGCCGTGCCCGCGCTGCCGCCCGAGGCGCGCACCTACCGCGAGCCCAACGGCGCCAGCGGCTACCAGTCGCTGCTGGTGGTGACCGTGATCTCGGCCCTGGTGTCCATCTTCCTGGCCCGCCACATGGCCGACGTGCACACCTGGTGGGAAGGCAAGCTGGTCGAATCCGTGCCGACCGACGAGAAAATCGTGGTCGCCATGTGCGGTGGCGTGTTCGTGGCCTGGCTGATCGCCGTCGCCAACCGCGTCCTGAAGCTGAACCTGCTGTCGCAACTGGCCGAGCGCGTGACCTTCGTGCTGATCCCGCCACTGCTGCTGATCTTCCTGGTGCTGGGCACCATCTTCCTGGGCGTGGCCACCCCCACCGAGGGCGGCGCCATGGGCGCCATGGGCGCGCTCATCATGGCCTGGCTGCGCCGGCGCATGAGCTGGTCGTTGCTCAAGCAGGCGATGGCGGCCACCACCAAGCTGGCCAGCTTCGTGATGTTCATCCTGATCGGCGCCACCGTGTTCAGCATGGTGTTCCAGGCAGCCGACGGCCCGATCTGGGTCGAGCACCTGATGGACAAGCTGCCGGGCGGCCCCACCGGCTTCCTGATCTTCGTGAACGTCATGATTTTCTTCCTGGCGTTCTTCCTGGACTACTTTGAGCTGTCTTTCATCGTGGTGCCGCTGCTGGCACCGGTGGCCGACAAGATGGGGATCGACCTGATCTGGTTCGGCGTTCTGCTGGCGGTGAACATGCAGACCTCGTTCCTGCATCCGCCGTTCGGCTTCGCGCTGTTTTTCCTGCGCTCGGTCGCGCCCGACAAGCCTTATGTCGACAAGGTGACCGGCAAGGTGATGGAGCCCGTCACCACCATGCAAATCTACAAGGGCGCCATTCCCTTCCTGCTCATCCAGTTGGTCATGGTGGGCGTGCTGATCGCCTTCCCGGGCCTGGTCACCGGCAACCTGGACAAGCAAGTCGAGGTGGACATGGACGCCATCAGCCAGCAGATGCGCGAAAGCCTGGGCAATGCCGAGGGCTATGGCGCTGGCGAGGAAAGCAGCGCCAGCGGCGACGTTGACGCCGATGCCGGCTGGGGCAATGATTCACCCTGGGGTGCCGATAGCCCTGACGCCGGCGCCGATAACGCCGCCGATAACGCCGCCAGCAGTGCCCCCGAGGCCGCCGCGCCGCCACCGGCCGACGGCTACGGCAGCGACGACCCGATGAAGGCGCTGCAGGAGTCGCTCAAAACGCAGTGAGGGCATGGGGTAGCGCGGTAGCGTCTACCAGGCCGAAGCGGCAAGGCAGTGATTAACCGGGTACCGCGAAAAGACGCCCGGCACTGGCAGCGCGCGCCGCCAAATACCTACCGTCCCCACGAAACTCGCCAAAACGGCGCGAAAGAGTAGACGGAAGGGGGCTTTATAAATTATTCCAATAATCAAAAGATCTTTGAGCGCTTGATCAGCAAGCGCGGACAGCTCCGTTTTTCATATCAACATGTGGCGTCGAATGGATATCGGTTGTTTTGCCTGACGAACCCATAAAAAAGCCGCTTCGAAGAGCGGCTTTTTCGTTGCCGGCTCAGCCGGCGGTGGCGACGGGCATCAAAGCTTGATGCTGTTCACGTACTGGTTGTACGGGAACTCGGAGAAGCGGTTCCACAGGATCTGGTCACGCTGGAACGCACGCATGTCCTCGAAAATTTTCTTGAACTCGGGCGACTTGGCGCTGTGCTCGGCATAGACCTCCTGCGAGGCCTTGAAGCCGGCGTCCATGACCGACTTGGGAAACAGCTTGAGCTGCGTCTTGTTGGCCACCAAGCGCTTGAGCGCCAGCGGGTTCAGGGCCTGGTACTTCGCGGTCATGTCCTGTGAAGCAACCGCGGCCGCCGCCTGCACGATGGCCTTGTTCTCGGCCGACAGCTTGTTGAAGGCCTTGTTGTTGATGAAGAACTCCAGGTCGGCGCCGCCTTCCCACCAGCCGGGGTAGTAGTAGTAGGGCGCCACCTTGTTGAAGCCCAGCTTCTCGTCGTCGTACGGGCCGACGAACTCCACCGCGTCCAGGGTGCCCTTTTCCAGCGCCTGGTACACGTCGCCCGCGGGCATGTTCTGCGCCACCACGCCCAGCTTGGCCATGGTCTCGCCAAACACGCCGCCGCCCAGGCGCATCTTCAGGCCCTTCAGGTCGTCCGGCGACTTGATTTCCTTGCGATACCAGCCGCCCATCTGGGTGGTGGTGTTGCCAGCGCTCAGGGTCTGGAAGTTGTACTTGGCGAACAGGTCGTTCAACAGCTTGCGGCCGTTGCCGTGGTTCTTCCAGGCCAGGTTCTGCGCGGAGGTCAGGCCAAAGGGCACGGCGCAGCTGAAGGCGAAAGCCGGATCCTTGCCGGTGAAGTAGTACGCGGCCGACATGGCCATCTCGATGGTGTCCTTCTCCAGCGCATCCACCACGCCGAAGGCGGGCATCAGTTCACCGGCGGGGTGCGCCGTGACGTCGAACTTGCCGCCCGACAAGGCCTTCACAGTCTGGGCGAACTTCTCGGCGCTGCCATAGATGGTGTCGAGCGACTTGGGAAAGCTGGTTGCAATACGCCAGCGCACTGCGGCCTGCGCATGAACCGCAGGCGCGACACCGGTCGCCAGAACGCCAGCAATGCCAGCACGCTTGATGAGGGAACGACGATCCATGGACCAGTACTCCTTGATTGATATTGGACACAGAAGTGTAACGGCCGGCCTACCGATGCGGCATAGGGATTCACCTGCCCGTCGCGCGGACGTGCGATAAGTCAACGACTTCGCCGCGCTTCAATGGCAAAGAAGACATCCGTCATCGTTTTGAGCGCAAAGTGGTATCAGGCCACGATCTTGAGCGAGTGCGAGGCCGCGTCGGCCAGCTCGCCAAAACGCTGGCGCACCGAGGCTTCGATGCCGGCGGCATCCAGCCCCTGCAAGGCCAGCAGCCGGGCCGGATCGCCGTGCTCGATGAACTCGTCCGGCAGGCCGAGTTGCAGCAAGGGCTTGACGACGCCGGCAGCGGCGAGCGCCTCGGCCACCGCGCTGCCGGCGCCGCCCATGACGGCGCCCTCTTCCAGCGTGACCAGCGCCTCGTGACCAGCAGCGACCCGCAGCAGCAGTTCGGTATCCAGCGGTTTGGCCCAGCGCATGTTGACCACGGTGGCGTTCAGGCGTTCGGCTGCCTGCAGGGCCGGGTACAGCAATGTGCCGAAGGCCAGGATGGCAATGCGCTGGCCCGTGCGGCGCGCCTCGCCCTTGCCGAACGGTAGGCTCGACAGGTCTTTCAGCGGCTCAACCCCCACGCCCGCGCCGCGCGGATAACGCACGGCCACGGCGTGGTCCTGCTCGAACGCGGTGCTGAGCAACTGGCGGCATTCGCGCTCGTCCGCCGGGCAGGCCACGCTGACATTCGGGATGCAGCGCAGGTAGGCGATGTCGTAATTGCCGGCGTGCGTGGCGCCGTCGGCGCCCACCAGGCCAGCGCGGTCGAGCGCCAGCACCATGGGCAGCTTCTGGATCGCCACGTCGTGGATCAACTGGTCGTAGGCGCGCTGCAGGAAGGTGGAATAGATGGCTACCACGGGTTTGAGCCCCTCGCAGGCCAGGCCAGCGGCGAAGGTCACGGCATGCTGCTCGGCAATGCCGGCGTCGTAGTAACGATCAGGGAAACGCTGGTGAAATTCCACCATGCCCGAGCCCTCGCGCATGGCGGGCGTGATGCCCACCAGGCGCTTGTCCTGCTCGGCCATGTCGCACAGCCACTGGCCGAACACCTGCGTGAACGTAGGCTTGGGCGGCGTGGCGGGCTTGACCAGGCCCACGGCCGGGTCGAACTTGCCCGGGCCGTGGTAGGCCACCGGATCGGCCTCGGCCAGCTTGTAACCCTGGCCTTTTTTGGTGACCACGTGCAGGAACTGCGGGCCTTCCTGCTTGGCCATGCGGTCGCGGATGTTTTCCAGCGTGGGAATGAGCGAATCCAGATCGTGCCCGTCGATGGGGCCGATGTAGTTGAAGCCGAACTTCTCGAACAGCGTGGCCGGCACCACCATGCCCTTGGCGCCCTGCTCCAGCCGCTTAGCCAACTCGAACAGTGGCGGCACCGGCCCCAGCACGGTGCGGCCCACGTTCTTGGCGGCGGCGTAGAAGTTGCCGCTCATCAGCTGCGCCAGGTAGCGGTTGAGCGCGCCCACGGGCGGGCTGATGCTCATGTCGTTGTCGTTCAGCACCACCAGCAGGCGCGCGTCGCGCTCCACGCCGGCGTTGTTCAGTGCCTCGAAAGCCATGCCGGCGGTCATGGCGCCGTCGCCGATGACGGCCACCGCCTTGCGGTCCTCGCCCTTCTGGCGCGCGGCCAGGGCCATGCCCAGCGCGGCCGAGATGCTGGTGGACGAATGCGCGGTGCCGAAGGTGTCGTACTCGCTCTCGTCGCGGCGCGGAAAGCCCGAGATGCCGCCCAACTGGCGCAGCGTGGGCATGCGCTCGCGCCGGCCGGTCAGGATCTTGTGCGGGTAGGTCTGGTGGCCCACGTCCCACACCAGGCGGTCGTGCGGCGTGTTGAACACGTAGTGCAGCGCGATGGTCAGCTCCACCGTACCCAGGTTGGAGCTGAGGTGGCCGCCGGTCTTGGCGACGTTGTGCAGCACGCATTCGCGCAGCTCGTCGGCCAGGCCCTTGAGCTGCGGGCGCGGCAGGCGGCGCAGCGCCGACGGGTCGTGGATGGAGTCGAGAAGGTTCGTGGAAGCCATGTCAGTTCTTGCGGTTCACCACCAGATCGGCCAGCGCGCGCAGGCACGCAACATCGTGCAGCCCGCTGGCATCGAGCGCGGCGTGGGCCTGGGCGCGCAGTTGATCGGCCAGCGCCTGCGACGCGGCCAGCCCCAGCAGCGACACGTAGGTGGGTTTGTCGGCGGCGGCGTCCTTGCCCGCCGTTTTGCCCAGGGCGGCGGAATCAGAGGTGACGTCGAGGATGTCGTCGACCACTTGAAAGGCCAGGCCGATAGCGGCGCCGTAATCATCCAGCGCCGCGCGCGCTGCGGCCGGCACGCCAGCCCCACAGGCCGCGCCCATGCGCACGCTGCCTTGCAGCAACGCGCCGGTCTTCAAACGGTGCATGGCGCGCAACTCGGGTTCGGTCAGCGGCTTGCCGACGCTGGCCAGGTCGATGGCCTGCCCGCCCGCCATGCCGTTGGCGCCCGCAGCCAGCGCCAGCAGGCGGCACAGATCGGCCTGCATGGCGGGCGGCACGGCATCGCCTTCGGGCGTCAACAGCTCGAAAGCCAGCGCCTGCAGGGCATCTCCCGCCAGCAGCGCGGCGGCTTCGCCAAACCGCACGTGCACCGTGGGCTTGCCACGGCGCAGCACATCGTTGTCCATGCAGGGCATGTCGTCGTGCACCAGCGAATAGGCATGGATCAGCTCCACCGCGCAGGCCGCCCGCAAGGCGGCCTCTGCATGGCCCCGCACCGCCTCGGCGGCGGCCAGCACCAGCAGCGGGCGCAGCCGCTTGCCGCCATCCAGCACGGCGTAGCGCATGGCCTCGCCCAGGCCCGCCGGGGCATTGGCGGGCACCCAGTCCGACAGGGCCTGCTCCACGCGCGCACCCTGCGCCGCCATCCAGACCGAAAAATCCATCACCTTCGATGCTGAGCCGTTCAAATCCACCCCGTTCATTCCGCCGTCCACGGCTTGATGGCGCCGCTGTCGTCCAGCACCTTGACCTGATCTTCCACCGCCTGCAGGCGGTCGCGGCAGTAGCGCAGCAGCGCAGTGCCGCGCTGGTACTGGCCCAGCAACTCCTCCAGCGGCAGCTGGCCCGACTCCAGGCCGGCCACCAACTGCTCAAGCTGCTGCACGGCATCACCGTAGCTGGCGGGCGCGGCGGGGGTGGCGGATGCTTTTCGGGACATGGCGGGCAAAGGTGTCTATTTTAGGTGCGCCCCCGCCAAACCGCGGGCAAAGCGCACGGAACGCGGCCCCGGACTACAGGCCGGGGGTACGCGACCGCCCTCATCCAGGTAAAATGATGGGTTCCCTTGGCCGAAAAGCCAGGGCTCGTGCGCCCCAATATCCTCGGATGCCAAAGCGCTTACTTCCTGCCCCTTCATAGGGGGAGTCTTTGGATCGGAACCCCATGTCTGATTTGAGTCTTCAGTTACAGCAGGCGGCAAGTCAACTGCCCGTCCAATCCTATTTCGACCAAGCGCTGTTCGAGCGCGAGAAGAAGCTCATCTTCGAGTCGGGTCCCCGCTACGTCGGCCATTCGCTGGCCGTGCCCAACCCTGGCGACTATTTCGCCCTGCCGCAGGAGGCCGAGGGCCGCGCGCTGGTACGCAGCCCGCAGGGCGGGGCCGAGCTGATCTCCAACGTCTGCCGCCACCGCCAGGCCGTGATGCTCAAGGGCCGCGGCTCGCTGCTGACCGAGGGCAAGGGCCACGCCGGCGGCAACATCGTGTGCCCGCTGCACCGCTGGACCTACTCCAGCAGCGGCGACCTGCTGGGCGCGCCGTACTTCAAGCACGACCCCTGTCTGCACCTCAACAACTACAAGCTGCGCGAGTGGAATGGCCTGCTGTTCGAGGACAACGGCCGCGACGTCGTGGCCGACCTGGCCGGCATGGCCGAGGCGAAGAACCTGTCCTTCGACGGCTACGCGCTCGACCACGTGGAACTGCACGAGTGCAACTACAACTGGAAGACCTTCATCGAGGTCTATCTGGAGGACTACCACGTCGGCCCCTTCCACCCGGGCCTGGGCAACTTCGTCACCTGCGACGACCTGGCCTGGCAGTTCGGCCAGGAATATTCGGTGCAAACCGTCGGCGTGGCCCCCACCTTCGCCAAACCCGGCTCCGACGTGTACAAGAAGTGGCACGAGGTGCTGCTGAACTACCAGGGCGGCGAGCAGCCCACGCGCGGCGCCATCTGGCTGACCTACTACCCGCACATCATGGTCGAGTGGTACCCGCACGTGCTCACCGTCAGCACGCTGCACCCCATCAGCATCGACAAGACGATGAACATGGTGGAGTTCTACTACCCCGAGGAAATCGTCGCCTTCGAGCGCGAGTTCGTCGAGGCGCAGCGCGCCGCCTACATGGAAACCGCCATCGAGGACGACGAGATCGCCGAGCGCATGGACGCCGGCCGCAAAGCGCTGATGCTGCGCGGCGACAACGAGGTCGGCCCGTACCAGAGCCCGATGGAAGACGGCATGCAGCACTTCCACGAGTGGTATCGCAAGAAAATCGGTGCCACCCCCCTGAGCGCCTAACGGCGCTTCCCCCGCTCTCTGCGGGCGGGGGACACAGCCAGTGCCCGGTGAAGATGAGGGTACGGCTGTCCCCCGAATGGCCTGCTCCGCAGCCGTTTGATCGCAGACTTTGAAAGCGCCTGGATTACCCCAGGCGCTTTTGTTTTTATAGCTCCCTGCGTTTACCTGGCGCGCGCCAGAGGCCGGTTTGATTCATAATCGCCGCCCATGCAAGCCGCCTGGATGATCGCCGCCTCGCTGTTCTTCGCGTTGATGAGCGTGTGCATCAAGTACGCGTCGCCCTGGTTCGGCCCGCTGGAGATCGTGTGCTATCGCGGCGCCATCGGCGTCGTGTTCATGTGGGCGCTGACGCGCTCTCAGGGCGTGAGCCTGCGCACCACCGTGCCCATGATGCACGTGTGGCGCAACGTGGTTGGCGTCTCGGCGCTGGTGTGCTGGTTTTACGCCATCGCCCACCTGCCACTGGCCACCGCCATGACGCTGAACTACATGAGCGGCGTGTGGGTGGCCGCCTTCCTGGTCGGCGGCACGCTGCTGCTGGGCCGCATCGCCGACATCCGCCGCCAGGGCCCGCTGGTGCTGGCCGTGATGGCGGGCTTTGCCGGCGTGGTGATGATGCTGCGCCCCACGCTGGAGCAGAACCAGCTGTTCGCCGGCCTGATCGGGCTGATGTCGGGGCTGATGTCCGCCCTGGCCTACATCCAGGTTGCGGCGCTCGGGCGCGTGGGCGAGCCGGAATCGCGCACGGTGTTCTATTTTTGCGTTGGCGCCGCGCTGGCGGGCAGCATCGGCATGCAATTCTTCGAGATGCACCCACTGAACACCGTGCAGGGCCTGTGGCTACTGCCCATCGGCATCCTGGCGGTGCTGGGCCAGCTGTGCATGACGCGCGCCTACACCCGTGGCGCGACCATGATCGTGGCTAACTTGCAGTATTCCGGCATCGTCTTTGCCGCCTTGTTTGGCGTGTTCCTGTTCGGCGACCAGATTCCTCCCATCGGCTGGCTGGGCATGGTCACGATCATCGCCAGCGGCATGACCGCCACTTTCCTGCGCGCCCGCGCGCTGCCCAACCCACCCGCAGAAGAACGTTAATCCCCCCTGAGTCGCCTTCGGCGCCTTCCCCCCAAGGGACACGCCAGCGGCCGGGCCAAGCGCGCTCCGCGGCGTTCACCCGCATGGCCTGCTCCGCGGCCTTTTGTTGGATAAGCTCGTTGCTTCCACCTGCGAGAACCCCATGGCCCATACCCACCTGATTTCCGCCGATGAACTGAAAGCCCTGCAAGCCAGCGGCGCCCCGCTGATGGTGTTCGACTGCAGCGCCGAACTGGGCAACCCCGCCAAGG
This sequence comes from Pseudomonadota bacterium, assembly GCA_030538085.1. Classification (GTDB taxonomy): domain Bacteria; phylum Pseudomonadota; class Gammaproteobacteria; order Burkholderiales; family Burkholderiaceae_C; genus Ottowia. Next base: position 30,383 of record JAUNUR010000039.1, read on the forward strand.
CCGACGAGATGTTCGCCGCCCGGCGCATTGTCGGCGCCGTGCAGGCGCACCTGGAGCGCGACCTGAGCGCGCACGACCCAGCCCACGCCATCAACGGTGGCCGCCACCCGCTGCCCACGCGCGAGCACTTCGCTGCCTGGCTGACGGCCATGGGCTTCAACAACGCCATGCAGGCCGTGGTGTACGACCGCAACGGCGCCAACTACTGCGGCCGCCTGTGGTGGATGCTCAAGTGGATGGGCCACGATGCCGTCGCCGTGCTCGACGGCGGCCTGCAGGCCTGGGAGGCGGCGGGCGGCGCGGTCGAATCAGGCCCGGCACCCGCGCCCGCGGCGCCGGGCAACTTCGTGCTGAAAACCCCGCTGCGCCGCCTGGTGCAGACCGACGAAGTCGTGCAAGGCCTCGGCCGCGACACGCAAACCCTGATCGACGCGCGCGGTGCCCCGCGCTTTCGCGGCGACACCGAGCCGCTCGACCCCATCGCCGGCCACATCCCCGGCGCGCTGAACCGCCCCTTCACCGACAACCTGGGTGCCGACGGCCGCTTCAAGCCCCGTGAGCAACTCAAGGCTGAGTTCGACGCCTTGCTGGCCGGCCGCGATGCCGCCGGCGTGGTGCACCACTGCGGCAGCGGCGTCAGCGCCGTGCCCAACGTGCTGGCCATGGAGCTGGCCGGCTACGCGCCCGCTGGCTTGTATGCCGGCAGTTGGAGCGAGTGGAGCCGCACGCCGGGGCTGCCGGCGGCGCGCGGCTGAGGTCAGCGGCCGTGGCAGGGTTGCGACGCGGGGCGTACACGCCCAGCTTGGCGATCTGGGCAATCAAGTTGATGCCATTTGCACCTCAGGTGCACGTTAACCACATGCTCCCTATGTATCTATTGAGCAACCCAACCCCGCCAGCAGGGCCGGTGCACCTGAAGAAAACCAATGACTTGCAAAACGTTTTCTTGAGAGAGTTTCGTCATTCAGGACAAGCCTATGTCATGCCTT
>JAUNUR010000125.1 GCA_030538085.1 Pseudomonadota bacterium
GGATGAGGTGAAGGCATGACATAGGCTTGTCCTGAATTACGAAACTCTCAATAGAGAGGCTGTCCCCAAACTCCTCGCGCCGCGCTTGTCCCCGGTCTCGGGCGCCCTGCGGCGTTGCATTCCTTGTCAATAGCACAAGCTATTGGCTGCGAAATGCGCCTTGCAGCACACCCGATCCGGGGCAATCGCTGACCGCGATGAATTTGAGGGCAGCCTCTAACGGCCAGTGGTGTCGAATATTTCCAGCAGCCGGTTCAGCCCGCCCGTGTCGATGGCGACCTGGGCCTGCTCGCGCACCCGGGGCTTGGCGTGGTAGGCCACCGACAGGCCCACGGCGCGCATCATTTCCAGATCGTTGGCGCCGTCGCCCATGGCGATGGCCTGTTGGGGCGAGCAACCGATGAGGCTGCAGGTGTCCAGCACCGTGTCGCGCTTCGTGGCGCCGTCGCAGATGTCGCCCCAGCTTTGCGGCACGATGCGTCCCGTGAGCTGGCCGTTCTCGATCTCCAGGAGGTTGCTGCGCGCGAAGTCCAGCGCCAGCCGGTCGCGCAGGCGGTCGGCGAAGTAGGTGAAGCCACCCGATACCAGCAGCACTTTCAGGCCTGCGGCCTTGCAGGCCAGCACCAGCTCGGCGGCGCCGGGGTTCAGGCGCAGACGGTTGCGGTAGACCTGGGCCAGGTGCTCTTCGCGTACCCCTTCCAGCAGCGCCACGCGGCGGCGCAGGCTGTCCTTGTAGTCGGTGATTTCGCCGCGCATGGCGGCCTCGGTGATGGCGGCCACCTCGGCCTTGCGGCCGGCGGCGTCGGCCACTTCGTCCACGCACTCGATGTTGATCAGCGTGGAATCCATGTCGAAGGCGATCAGCCTGTAGTCGGCCAGGCGCAGCGGCGGCGCCACGCCCCGCACCAACAGACCGGGGCTGATTTCAAAAGGGGCGGGGGATGCCGTGGCGGGGTTCATTGGCTTTTAAAACGATAGCGGTTCGTTCAGATGTGGCAAGGGCTGATGACCACGGCCATCATTATCGCCTTGCCCGCCGCCCGGGCCGGCGCTCAACGTAGGTCGGCTGGGTGCCGTGCCATGGCCTGGGCTGGCGCGGCATTGTTGGCGAACGGGAACACGCTGCTCACCGGCTGAGTTTCGGGCAGCACATAGACGACGCCCGGGCTGCGGCTGAACAGGGGATCGACGTAACGGTCGTAGAAGCTGGCGGGAACGTTGACGCAGCCGAACGAGATGCGGTTGTCGGCCACGGTGGGGGTTTGCAACCGCCTGGCGCGGCTTTCGCCGGGCACGTTGCGCACGCGGTGCATGGACAGGGCGGCGTCGTAGTCCAGCCACACGATGTCTTCGCCCTTGTGGTTGATGCCGGCTTCGGTGACGAAGCGGCCCGCGTTGGTGATTTTCTCGTGCGGCTTGACCCGTGACAGCGGGCGCGAGCCGATGTCGGCTGGCGCATGGTCGCCCACGGCCTGGCCCACCAGCACCGGGGTGCGCGCCAGTGGCTGGCCTTGCGGATCGAAGATCCACAGCGTGGCCGATGGCTTGTCGATGACGCCAAAAGTGCGTCCGCCCGCATCGGCGGAGCGCACCACGCCGTGCGCGAACTGCTGCACGATGGCAGCCGCGTCGGTGGTGGTTGGGTGATTGCTTTCCGGCGTGGTGGCCCGCACGGGCTGCGCGACAGACAAAAAAACAAAGCCCAGTGCCGCGACCAGGCGATGGGCGTGGCGGGCGTGCGGCGTGTTGGAAAAGCTGGTTGGGAGCATGTGGGGACTACCGCGTCGGAATGAGGACTGTTATACGCCCGAATGGGTGCGTATGGTGGTGCGCGGGCGCGCTGGCGGTGGCAAAGATGGCAAAAAGCCCCGGTGGGCTGGGGGGCTTCTTGATCAGCCGTGCTTGCTTATCAACGAGTTTCAGAGCAAGCGTGCACGCATGGGGTTTCCATCGCTTCTTGTGGGAGCGGGCTTGCCCGCGATCAGCCTTGGCTTTGGGGTACGCGCTGCCAAGGTCGTTTCCATCAGCAGTATCTGATTCCAATTTCACTTCAAGACGTCAATCAACGTCATCCCGGTGAAGGCCGGGTTCTATTGAGCCTATTGAGCAACCCAACCCCGCCAGCAGGGCCGGTGTACCTGAAGAAAATCAATGACTTACAAAACGTTTTCTTGAGAGAGTTTCGTAATTCAGGACACGCCACTTACCCTCACCCCAACCCTCTCCCAGAGGGAGAGGGAGATTTCTTTCTGATGGCCCGCGCTGTCGTGATTTTTGAAAATATCAATAGGTTGAGAGTTTCGTAATTCAGGACAAGCCTATGTCATGCCTTCACCTCATCCCGTCATTGCGGCGAAGGCCGCAATCCACACGATGTCCGTGGGTGAATGCCGTGTCAAGGTGGCGCCCCATGGATTGCGGCCTTCGCCGCAATGACGAGGTGTTGCAGCTTTGATCTGGAATCGGGATGAGACTTCTTGGTAATCAAGCAGCCGTGCCGGTTGTTTGCCCGCGGTCCGCGCGCGGCGGAGGGGCTTTCCGCACCCCCAAAAAAGTCAGGCGGGCGTGGCCGTCAGCCGCAGGTTGCGCAGCACGTCGCGCACCATCTGGGCCCGGTCTTTCGGCTCGGGCAGGGCCTTCTCCACGCGCAGCTTGTCGTTGCCCGCCAGCTTGATGTGCTTGTTCTTCTGGATCATCTGGATGATGGCCATGGGGTCGATGGGTGGGTTGGGCTTGAAGCCGATGTTGATCACGCCCGGTGCCGCATCCACCTTCTGCACACCGTAGGGCTGGCTGAGGACACGCAGGCGGTGCACGTCGATCAGCGTCTGCGCCTGGGCGGGGAGCTTGCCGAAGCGGTCGACGATTTCCTCCAGCAGGGCATCAATCTGGTCGTTGGTTTGGGCGGTCGCCAGCTTCTTGTAGAACGACAGGCGCAGGTGCACGTCGCCACAGTAATCATTGGGCAAGAGCGCGGGCGCGTGCAGGTTGATCTCGGTCACGGCCTGCATGGGGCTGAGCAGGTCGGGCTCCTTGCCGGCCTTCAGCGCCTTCACGGCCTCGGCCAGCATCTCGTTGTAGAGCTGAAAGCCGATCTCCATCATGTTGCCGCTCTGGTTCTCGCCCAGCACCTCGCCAGCGCCACGGATTTCCAGGTCGTGCATGGCCAGGTAGAAGCCCGAGCCGAGTTCTTCCATCTGCTGGATGGCGTCCAGGCGCTGCGCCGCCTGCTTCGTTAAACCTTCGATCTCCGGCACCATCAGGTAGGCATAGGCTTGGTGGTGGCTGCGGCCCACGCGGCCGCGCAACTGGTGCAACTGCGCCAGGCCGAACCTGTCGGCGCGGCTGATGACGATGGTGTTGGCCGTGGGCACGTCGATGCCGGTCTCGATGATGGTGGAGCACAGCAACAGGTTGTGGCGCTGGGCGACGAAGTCGCGCATCACGCGCTCCAGCTCGCGCTCG
>JAUNUR010000040.1 GCA_030538085.1 Pseudomonadota bacterium
AAGGTGACGCCCCATGGATTGCGGCCTTCGCCGCAATGACGAGGGGATGTGAGGGCGTTTTTCTGATGGCCCGCGCTGTCGTGATTTTTGAAAACATCAATAGGACATCTGATCAAAGGCAACTCGCCAAACGGTGACCCACCGTTGACGCCCAGGTGATTGCCCAGCCGGATGCTCTGGGCGACGATGTGTTTTTCCCCACAACACAGAGGAGCCAACCATGTCCGCCTTTCACACCCTTTTGTCCGGCTACACCTTTTTCGAAGGCCCGCGCTGGCACGATGGCCGCCTGTGGCTGTCGGACTTCTACACCCACCAGGTGATCGCCTGCGACATGCAGGGCCAGGTCGAGAAGATGGCCGACGTGCCCGGCCAGCCCTCGGGCCTGGGCTGGCTGCCCGATGGCCGGTTGCTGATCGTGTCGATGCGCGACCGCAAGCTGCTGCGGCGCGAGCCAGACGGCCAATTGGTCACCCATGCCGACCTGTCCGGCGTGACCACCGGGCACTGCAACGACATGCTGGTCGATACCCAGGGGCGCGCCTGGGTCGGCAACTTCGGCTTCGACCTGATGGGTGGCGCGCCCTTCAGCACCGCCAGCCTGGCGCGTGTCGACCCGGATGGCGGCGTGCAGGTGGTGGCGCGCGACCTGTATTTTCCCAACGCCGTGATGGTGACGCCCGATGGCAAAACGCTGGTCGTGAACGAGAGTTTCGGCAACCGCCTGTCGGCCTTCGACCTCGCCGCCGACGGCAGTCTGGGGCCGCGCCGCGACTGGGCCGTATTCGGCCCGCTGGCGCGGGGTGACAAGCTGGACGACTACATCGCCGGCGGCAAGCTGGCGCCGGATGGCGGTGTCATGGATGCCGAGGGCGCCGTCTGGGTGGCCGACGCACTGGGCAACCGCGCCGTGCGCGTGGCCGAAGGCGGGCGTGTGCTGCAGGAAGTGTCCACCGGCGCGATGGGCACCTTCGCCTGCACGCTGGGCGGCCCCGATGGCCGCACGCTGTTCCTGTGCGTGGCGCCGGACTTCCTGGAGCACAACCGCGTCGCCGCGCGCGAGGCGCAGATCTGGACGCTGAAGGTGGATGTGCCGGGTATGGGGGGCTGAGTCTTTTTTGGATAGCAGCTTTCGCTGTATCCACAAGGGTTTCAGAGATCGTAGGGCGGATAAGCGCAGCGCCATCCGCCATTGTTCGTGACCACGATACGCGACCATCGGCGGATGGCGCTGCGCTTATCCGCCCTACCAACACCGCCTACCAATACCGCCTCCACCCAGGCTCAACCGTGCAAGGCCCAATCAATAAAAAGCCTCGAAGCTATTGACGTTTTCAAAAATCACGACAGCGCGGGCCATCAGAAAAATCCCCTCACATCCCCTCGTCATTGCGGCGAAGGCCGCAATCCATGGGGCGTCACCTTGACACGGTGTTGACCCGCGGACACCGTGTGGATTGCGGCCTTCGCCGCAATGACGGGATGAGGTGAAGGCATGACATAGGCTTGTCCTGAATGACGAAACTCTCCATAAGTCAGGACGAACGCGGCTACAGCATGTGATGCAGAAACGCCCTTGCCCGCTCGTGCCGTGGGCTGGCAAAGAACTCGCGCGCCGGGCGCTCTTCGACGATGCGGCCCTCGTCCATGAACACCACGCGGTGCGCCACCTCGCGGGCGAAAGCCATCTCGTGCGTTACCACCAGCATCGTCATGCGCTCTTGCGCCAACTGGCGCATGGTGCGCAGCACCTCGCCGGTCAGTTCGGGGTCGAGCGCGCTGGTGGGTTCGTCGAACAGCAGGATGTCGGGTTGCATCGCCAGCGCGCGGGCAATGGCCACGCGCTGCTTCTGCCCGCCCGACAGGCGGCCCGGGTAGGCATCGCGCTTGTCGGCCAGGCCCACCTTGGTCAACAGCGCCTCGGCCAGCGGCACGGCCTCGGCGCGCGGCAGCTTCTTCACGGTGAGTGGCGCCTCAATCAGGTTCTGCAGCACCGTCAGGTGCGGGAACAGGTTGAAGTGCTGGAACACCATGCCGGTGTGCCGGCAGATGCGGCGCACCTCGCTATCGGCCGGATAGCGCGCCACGCCTGCCGCATCGGAGCTGGCCAGGGTTTCGCCTGCGATGCGCACGGAGCCGCGGTCGATCGTCTCCAGGTGGTTCAGGCAGCGCAGCAGCGTGGACTTGCCCGAGCCCGAGGGGCCGAGGATGGCCACCACCTCGCCGCGCTGCACCGTCAGGTCAACCCCGCGCAGCACCTGCAGCGCGCCGAACTGCTTGTGCAGGCCGATGGCCTCGACCATGGGGGTGGTGGCGTCAGGCGTCATGTTCTGCATAGCGGCGCTCCAGGCGCTGGAAAACCCAGGTCAGCACCAGCGTCATCAGCAGGTAGAAGGCGGCGGCCACCACGAAGGGGGTGATGGTGAAGTCGCGCTGGACGATGCCGCGCGCGGCGCGCAGCAGGTCGTTGAGCGCCAGCACGTAGATGAGCGAGGTGTCCTTGACCAGCGTGATGGTCTCGTTGGCCAGCGGCGGCAGCGTGCGGCGCAGCACCTGCGGCATCACGATGCGGCGCATGGTCTGCGGGTAGCTCAGGCCCAGCGCCTTGGCGCCTTCGTACTGGCCGCGGTCGATGGACTGGATGCCGGCGCGGAAAATCTCGGCAAAGTAGGCCGCGTAGTTGAGCGCGAAGGCCACCACCGCGGCCGGAAAGTCCGGCAGCCGGATACCCACGTAGGGCACGAACGGCAGCGCGTAATAGACGAACAGCAGCTGCAGCATCAGCGGCGTGCCGCGCATCAGCCAGATGAAGCTGCTGACCGCGCGGCGCAGCGCCGCCCAGCGCGACAGCCGCGCCAGCGCCAGGCCCAGCCCCAGCGGCAGCGCCAGCACCAGCGTGATGGCGAACAGCTTGAGCGTGACCATCGCGCCCCCGGCCAGCGGGGGCAGCAGGCTCAGGATGTAGTCCATGGGGCTTTTTCAGCGCACCCGGCCAAGGCATGACCGCGCCTGCGGCGCATGACCTCGGCCTGCGGCCATCGATGACGCGCCGCAGGGGCGCATGATCGCAGTCATGGCGCCCAGGGCGCCGTCATGGAGGGCGAAGCCGACATCATGGGCGCGCCAGCGCCCGTCATGCGCCACACGCATCACTTCAAGATGTTCTTGCCAAACCACTGCTCGGCAATCTTCGCCCCGCTGCCATCGGCCTTCATGTCGGCCATGGCCTTGTCCAGGCGGGCCAGCAGCTCGGCGTCTTCCAGGCGCACGCCGACGCCGTATTCCTCGGTGCCGAAGTTGTCTTCCAGCACGGTGTACTCGCCCGGCTTCTTGGCGGTGTAGTAGCGGCCCACCACCTCGTCCAGCACCACGGCCTCGACGCGGCCGGTGGCCAGGTCCATCAGGGCGGTCACGTTGTCGCCGTACCTCTTCAGCTCCTTGAGGCTCTTGGCCGTGGCCTCGTCCCGGCCGATGGCGTCGACGGCGGTGGAGCCGTCCTGCACGCCCACCACTTTGCCGGCCATGTCGGCCTTGGTCTTGATGGCCGAATCGCCCTTGACCACGATGATCTGGTGGTTCTCCATGTAGGGCGCGGTGAAGGCGATGTTCTTCTTGCGCTCGTCGGTGATCGTCAGGCCGTTCCACAGCGCATCGACGCGCTTGCCGTTCAGCTCGGCCTCCTTGGCGCTCCAGTCGATGGGCTTGAACTCGACCTCGATGCCCAGCCGCGTGGCGGCCTCGCGCGCCATGTCGATGTCGAAGCCGACCAACTGGCCCTTCTCGTCGCGGAAGCCCATGGGCGGAAAGTTGTCGTCCAGGCCGATGACGATCTTGGCGGGCAGCGCGGGGGCCGCGGCAGCCGGTGCCGGTGCAGCGGGCGTGCTGGGCGCGGGGGTTTCGCTCTTGCTGCAGCCGTACAGCGCGGTGCTGGCTGCGGCCAGAAGGATCAGGCGACGAGAAATATTGTTCATGGGGAGGCAGTCCTGGCTAGGAAAACACACCGCACAACGCGGCGGAACCCTGAATGGTAGCCGCCCGCGGCGGCCATGCGAATCCGCTTTCAGGCATGACAAATAACGAAATGACTTCGCTGCGCTTCAACGACAAATGGCGCATTCGTCATTTGTCATGTGGGCGCCAGCCCGCAGTCATTTGTCATCGTCTTGAACGTAAGACCGCCTTTCAAGGTTTTGGTGAGCGAGGGACGGATCCGTAGGTCAACGCCGTGTCCAGGTGGCGCCCATGGATTGCGGCTTTCGCCGCAATGACGAGGGGGAGGTGCAAAGAAGACATTCGTCATTTGTCATGCGGCGCCAGCCGCGGTCATTGGTCATCACGTCAAGCGCAAAACGGCATCAGGGCGTGGCCAACGCCCGCGCCATGCCGATGTGCGCAATGCCCACATCGTCATACGGCTCGCCACACGCCTGGTACCCCAGGCGCTGATAAAAACCTTCGGCACTGCGCTGCGCGCTGAGCACGATGCGGCGGTCGCCCCGTTCGAACGCGGCCTGCTCCAGTGCCTGAATCACCTGCCTGCCCACGCCGCTGCCGCGCAGCGCGCGGTCCACCGCCATGCGGCCAATGCGCGCGGTGCCGCTGCCAGGGGCGCCCTCGTGCAGCAAGCGGCCAGTGCCCACGGGCATGCCCAGCAGGTTGGTCACCACGGCATGCGTGGCGGTCTGGTCGGCCTCGTCCCACTCGTCTTCCTGCGCGATGCCCTGCTCTTCGACGAACACCGCCGTGCGCATGGCCGATGCCAGCTCGGCCAGCGTGGCCCAGTCGCCCACCTGTACCCGCGTGACGGACTGGCCCGCCTCGTAGCTTTCGATCAGCGCGCGCAGCGGCGCCGGCACCGGCCTGGAGGTCTGCGTGGCCGGGTCGGCAAACACGTAGACCAGCTCGCCCGCCGTAAGCAGTTGGTCGCCACGGAAAACACCACCGACGAAGGTCATCGACGAAGTGCCGATGCGGTCGCAACGCAGGCCGATGTCGAGCCGGTCATCGAACCGCGCGGAGGCGTTGAACTCCACCGACGTCTTGCGCAGAAAAATGTCGCCGTCCAGCCGCTGCATGGCCGCCGCGTAGGGCACGGCCAGGGCGCGCCAGTAGTCACTCATGGCGCAGTCAAAGTAGGCCAGGTAGTGCGGATTGAAGACGATTTTTTGCATGTCCACCTCGGCCCAGCGCACGCGCAGGCGGTGGTGGTAGCGGAAGTCGGTGGGTTGCATGGCGGCTTGCCAGTTTGAAGTCAAATCAGCGGCCAAAGCTTTATCGGCGAGCGTTGGCAGCTATGGATTTTAAAGTTATGTGGGAGCGGGCTTGCCCGCGATGGGGCCGTCGTAGGGTGTGACGCATCCATCGCGGGCAAGCCCGCTCCCACAGCCCTGGATCATCGTGCTGGCAGTCCAAAGGCTTGCCGCAGCGCCGCCGCCGCATCCGCGTGCAGCTGGCGTGCCTCGGCAATCGCGCGGCCCATGGTGATGAAGCCGTGCACCACGCCACGGTAAATCTCCAGATCGACCGGCACGCCAGCGGCGCGCAGTTTGTCGGCGTATTGCACGCCCTCGTCCACCAGCGGGTCGCATTCGGCCAGGCCCACCCAGGCGGGGGCCGTGCCCTCCACATCGGCGCTTTTCAGCGGGGCAAAGCGCCAGTCGGAACGATGAACGCTGTCGATGTAGTGGCCGAAAAACCAGTCGATCAGCACCTTGTCAAGCACCGGGCCATGCTCGAACAGCCGGTGCGATTCGGTGTCTTGATGGTCGGTGGTGCCGGGGTAGATCAGCAGTTGCAGCGCCAGCCGCAGGCCTTCGTCACGCGCGTGCAGGGCGGCCACCGCCGCCAGCGTGCCGCCAGCCGAATCACCGCCCACGGCGATGCGCGCGGTGTCGATGCCCAGCGCCGCACCGCCCTCGCCCGCCAGCCAGTGCAGCGCATCCCAGCTGTCGTGCACGGCGGTGGGAAAGCGCCACTCGGGAGCCAGCCGATAGTCCAGCGACACCACGGCGGCGCCGCTCTGCCCGGCCAGCACGCGGCAGAAGGTGTCGTGCGATTCAATGCCGCCAATGGTGAAGCCACCGCCGTGCATGTACAGCAACACCGGCAAGTCGCGCGCATGCGTGGGCGCGACCAGGCGCGCGGCCAAGGCATGACCATCGCGCGCCGGAATGCGAAAGTCTTCGACCCGGGCCAAATCAGGTTTGGGCACATCGAGCACGCCGATGGACTTGTTGTACGCCGCCTTGGCCTGCTGCGCCGTCAGCGTGTGCATGGGCGGATAAGGCGCCTGCTCCATGCGCTCGACCAGCTGGCGCATGGCGGGCGTGAGGCGGGATGCGATGTCGGTGCTGAAATTCATGGTCAAGCCGGCCAATCAACACCGCTTGGTGGGCATGATCAGCTATCAAAAATAGAGTTGTCGGTGGCGGCGCGCCATAGCGCAGCCGTGGCTGGTTATCTTATCGGCCTGGGGCGCATCCAATTGCCGCTTCCTGGTTGAATGAATAATGTGATGCAGCCGATCCACCCCAAGCCCAAAGGCAACGCATGGCCCTCATCCAGTACCTGACCCAGATCGAATTAGACTTTGACGCCATCACCCAGTTGCCGGCGTATTGTCAGCGCGCGGGCATCACGCACCCGCTGATCGTCACCGACGCCGGGGTCAAGGCCGCGGGCGTGTTGCAGCAGGTGCTGATGGCGCTGCGGCCACTGCCACACGTGGTGTTCGACCGCACGCCCTCCAACCCCACCGAGGGCGCGGTGCGCGCCGCCGCCGCGCTCTACAAATCCGACCAGTGCGACGGCCTGATCGCCGTCGGCGGCGGCAGCGCCATCGACTGCGCCAAGGGCGTGGCCATCGCCGCCACCCACCCCGGCCCGTTGAAGACCTACGCCACCATCGAAGGCGGCAGCCCCAAGATCACCGACGCCGCCGCGCCGCTGATCGCCGTGCCCACCACCGCCGGCACCGGCAGCGAGGTGGCGCGCGGCGCCATCATCATCGTGGACGATGGGCGCAAGCTGGGCTTTCACAGCTGGTCGCTGATGCCCCGTGCCGCCATTTGCGACCCGGCGCTCACGCTGGGCCTGCCCCCCATGCTGACGGCCGCCACCGGCATGGACGCCATCGCGCACTGCATGGAGGTGTTCATGGCGCCCGCCTTCAACCCGCCGGCCGACGGCATCGCGCTGGAAGGCCTGCGCCGCGGCTGGGCGCACATCGAGCGCGCGACAAAGGACGGCGGCGACCGCGAAGCCCGCCTGAACATGATGGCCGCCAGCATCCACGGCGCCCTGGGTTTCCAGAAAGGGCTGGGCTGCGTGCACTCGCTCAGCCACAGCCTGGGCGGGGCCGACCCGCGCCTGCACCACGGCACCTTGAACGCCGTGTTTCTGCCGGCCGTGATCCGCTTCAACGCAGAGGCCGAAAGCGTGCAAAAGGAAGATCGCATCGCCCGCATGGCGCAGGCGATGGGCCTTGAACCAGGCGCCGACGTGGCCCAGGCCGTGCGCGACATGACGGCCCGCCTGGGCCTGCCCACCGGCCTGGCCGCCATGGGCGTGACCGAGGCCATGTTCGACGGCGTGATCGCCCACGCCCAGCTCGACCACTGCCACAAGACCAACCCGCGCATTGCCAGCGCCGACGACTACCGTGCCATGCTCATGGCATCGCTGCATTGACATTGACTCGCAAGCCAGCGGCGCACAGCCTACCCCGTACCGCGATACGGGGCCGGAATCCAGACGGCATGTGCGGGGAAACATGGATCCCGGCCTTCGCCGGGATGACGGGGGGATGTGAAGGGGTTTTTCTGATGGCCCGCGCTGTCGTGATGATTGAAAACTTCAATAAGAGCGCAGCCACCCCCTCATGACCCGGTTTCGGACTTTGCGCCCGATGCCGCCTGCATGGCCTTGGCGATGCCGCGCAGGATGTGGATTTCTTCCGGCGTAAGTTGCGCGCGGTTGAACAACTGTTGCAGGCGCGGCATCAGCTTCTTTGGGGATTGGGGATCCAGAAAGCCAATGCCAACCAGCGCCTGCTGCCAGTGCGCCAGCATGCCGGCAACCTGGGCCGCGTCGGCATGCCGCGCCGGCACGGTGGCGGGCACGACATCGAAGCCGTGGCCCTGCCCGGCCAGGGCCAGGCGCCAGTCGTAGGCGATCAACTGCACGGCGGCGGCCAGGTTGAGCGAGCCGTAGTCGGGATGCGTCGGAATGCTCAAGGCGCAGTGACAGCGGTACACGTCCTCGTTCTTCATGCCGTAGCGCTCGGAGCCGAACAGAAAGGCAACACCCTCCGGCTTGCTCAATGCCAAATCAGCCTCCAGCGCTTGCCTGTCATGCGCAGAACGCTCTTCATTCAATAGCAAATCAAAATGATCTCGCGGCGTGCGCGTGGGCGGGCCAAAGTCGCGCGGCGTCATCGCGGTGGCGCACAGGTGCGTCATGCCGTGCAGCGCATCGTCAAGGGCGGACACGGTGCGCGCCCGCGCCAGCACGTCGGTGGCGCCACTGGCGCGCTCGACGGCCTCGGCGCGCGTCAGCACGTCGGGCCAGCGCGGGTTGACCAGCACCAGGTCGTCAAAACCCATCACTTTCATCGCCCGGGCCACCGCGCCCACGTTGCCGGCGTGACTGGTTTCGATGAGGATGAAGCGGGTACGTGGAATCGGCATGGCGCCGATTGTCGCCGGGCGGCCTTTGCTGGCCAGCCGCCGGTAACATCACCTTGTTTCACAACCCACGTTCATCATGACCACCGACACCATCGCCAATGTTCAGCTCACCACCAAGGCCAACGTCTACTTCGACGGCAAATGCGTGTCGCACGGGTTCACGCTGGCGGACGGAACGAAGAAAAGCGTGGGCGTGGTGCTGCCCGCCACGCTGACTTTCAACACCGGCGCGGCCGAGGTCATGGAGTGCGTGGGCGGCGGCTGTGAATACAGGCTGGCCGGCAGCGACGAGTGGAAATCTTCCGGCCCGGGCGAACGATTCAGCGTTCCGGCCCATTCGTCGTTCGAGATCCGCGTGGCCGATCAATACCATTACATCTGCCACTACGCCTGACACTGGCTCGCGTTCAAAAAGATAGCCACCGATGCGATGATGATTTGTCATGCGGCGCCGGCCGCGGCCATTGGTCATTGGTCATCGTCTTGAACGCAAAACGGCCTTTCAAGGTCTTGGTGAGCGAGGGGGGGGGTGATCTGCTCTTGATCAGCCGCAGCCGTACATGGAGGCACAAAAGCAACAGCCCGGCAGGTCGGCTGCACCTCAACGTGGTGCGCGGCGCGTTTACCCTTTTCCGTCATTGCGGCGAAGGCCGCAATCCACGCGGTGTCCGCAGGTCAATGCCGTGTCAAGGTGGCGCCCCATGGATTGCGGCCTTCGCCGCAATGACGAAGCGCAAAGAAGCGTTCGTCATTTGTCATGCGGCGCCAGCCGCGGTCATTGGTCAATAACCGCTAAAGCCTTGGGCTGGCGCAGCACGGTCGCGCGCGGCGAGAAGCCGTGGTTCAGCGGCCCGGCGCCCTGCCCCGTGGTCACGCTGGCGCCTTCCTTGATCGCATCCAGCACGTAGCTGCGCGCCGCCTCGGCCGCCAGCCGCAATGGCAAATCCTGCGCCAGAAATACCGCCAGCGCCGACGACAGCGTGCAGCCGGCGCCGTGCAGGTTGCCCGTGGTCACGCGCTCGTGCCGCATGGCGTGCGGCTCTTCCCCGCGCTCCATCAACAGATCAAGCACCTGATCGCCCGGCAAGTGCCCGCCCTTGAGCAGCACCGCGCGCGTGCCCATGGCCAGCAGCGCCTGCGCGGCGCCCGGCATGTCCTCGGCGCTTTCCACCGGGCGGCCCAGCAGCAGCGCGGCTTCGTCCAGGTTGGGCGTGATCAGCGCGGCTCGGGGAAACAACTCGCTCACCACGGCCTGCACGGCATCGGGCTCGATCAGAGGCGCGCCGGTGACGGAGACCATCACCGGATCAAGCACCACGTGCGGCAGCGCGTGGCGGTCGATGGCCTCGGCCACCACGCGCACGATGGCAGGCGCGTGCAGCATGCCCACCTTCACCGCGTGCGCGCCGATGTCGTTCACCACGGCGTCGATCTGCGCGGCCAGAAAGTCCGGCGGCACCGCGTGGATGGCGTCAACGCCCCGCGTGTTCTGCGCGGTCAGCGCGGTGATGGCGCTCATGCCATAGCCGCCCAGCGCGGCGAAGGTTTTCAGGTCGGCCTGGATGCCGGCGCCGCCGCCCGAGTCGGAACCGGCGATGGTGAGGATGCGGACGTATTCCTGTGTGGAGTCAAACAGTTTCATGGTCATGTTGGCCAATGGCCCTGGTTGGACAAGCGCGAGCAGCAATCGTTATTGAAAATCATCCCCGGCCTGGTTACCGTCATCGTCGGCCAGCAACTGCTGCACGCGGCGCGCATGGTGGTTGAGGAAATCCTGTGTCACGGCGTAATGCTCGGTGTCTTCATAGGCGGTTTCACTCACGCCAGTGGCGTCGAACAGCACGATCCTGGCATGCGGATAGGCCAGCAGTATGGGCGAATGCGTGGCAATGACAAACTGCGAGCCTGCTTCCACCAGATCGTGAATGGCGCGCAGCGCCGCCAGCTGGCGGTTGGGCGAGAGCGCGGCCTCGGGTTCATCGAACAGGTAAAGGCCGTCGCCGCGCAACTTGTGCAGCAGCACGGCCATGAAGGCCTCGCCATGCGAACGCGCGTGCAGCGAGCCGCCGTAGGAGTCGGCCAGGCCAATCTCGTCCATGTACGAGGCGATGTTGAAGAAGCTCTCGGCGCGCAGAAAGTAGCCGTCGCGCGGCTGTGGTGTGCCGCGTGCCAGCCGCAACGCCTGGTGCAGGGGCGAAACTGAATCGACGGTCTGCAACCGCACGTTGCGCGTGCCACCCTCGGGGCCAAAGCCCAAAGCCAGCGCAATGGCCTCCAGCACGGTGGATTTGCCCGAGCCGTTTTCGCCCACGAAGAAGGTGACGTTGGGGTGGAAGTCGATCTGGTCCACATCGCGCACGGCGGCGATGTTGAACGGATAAGCGTCAAAATCCACCTCGGCGTCGGGCCGCAGCGAGGCACGGATCAGATAGGGTTTGGTGCGGCGGCGCATGGTGGCGATTGGGGAATGGTCAAGGCGTGGCTGGCATGGTGCATTCCCGCCGCAACGCCGTCATGACGCTGCCGCCAGCGACGGATGCGGCCAACCTGGCACCGGCAGGCGCGGCGCCGCGCGGCCTGCCTGCAGCGCGGCCTGCCAGGCGGGCAGCGTCTGCGCCGGGTCGTCGCCCAGGCCGCGCACCACGCACACGCCGCTGGCACCGCTTTGCGCGGCCAGCGCGGCCTGCGCGTGTTCCAGGATGCCGCCGATGGCGACCACCGGCATGCCGGCCATGTGCACCCACCAGGCCAGGTTGTCCAGCCCCTGCGGCACCCAGGGCATGGCCTTGGTCAGCGTGGGCCACACCGGGCCGCAGGCGACGTACCACGGGGTCAGCGCGCGGGCGCGCGCCAGCTCCCACAGGCTGTGGCTGCTGATGCCCAGCGGCAGGCCGGTGGCGGCCAGTGCGGCGCGGCCTTCGTCACCCAGGGCTTGCAAATCCTCCTGCCCCAGGTGGATGGCCAGGCCGCGCGCATCGCCGCCCGCCAGTTCGTGCGCCAGCCGCCAGTGATCATTGACGACCAGCGTGGCGCCCGCCGCGCGACAACTGCCCAACGCCTGCGTGATGGCGCTGGACAGCGCCGTGCGCCAGGCATCGCTGGGCGCATCGGGCGTCTTGATGCGCAACTGCACGGTCTTGACGCCTGCTCGAACCACCTGCCGCACGCGCTCGGCGCTGTCCACGATGGCGTACAGGCCGATGTCTTCGTTTCCAGATGAAATCTGCTTCTGACCCTTGTCCATCCATCGCACGCAGCTATCAATATCGAAGTATCCACTCCATGACATGAAGGGCATCAGCGACGGATCAGTGGCAAAACCCACCCGCGCCGCCACCGGCCCCGCGCCCTGCCCCGCCGCATAGCCGTGGCGCAGCGCGTGCGTGGTCGCCATCTTCGCCAGCACCAGCGCATCGGCGGGCACGAAGCCCAGCGCCAGCGCACAGGCCGTGCTCGTCGCGAAGGTGCAGCCGGTGCCGTGGGTGTGCGGCGTGTGGACGCGCGGCAGGGCCAGCCAGCCGCTGGCGTGGGGGGTGTCGATCCAGTCGAGTGACAGGCCTTCCGTGTGCGCGCTGTCGCCGCCGGTGATGGCGATGGCCTGGACGCCAGTGGCGCGCAGCGTGTGCGCGAGGGTGGGAATGGTGGCGGCGGGGGTGCTGGTGGGCGCACCCCTCACCCCAACCCTCTCCCCCGGGGGGAGAGGGGGCAAGTCCGCTTCGGCGCGCGCGCGGTCGGGTGCCGCAACACCGGTATTCCTCCCTCGCCCCTCTGGGAAGAAGGCTGGGGTGAGGGGTAGCGGCACATCGTCCACGCGACCGCCTGGCTCCAGCAACACCCGGGCCAGCTTAGAAGCCTCCCGCTCATTCGGCGTCGCCACCGTCGCCCGCGGCAGCAATTCGCGCACATAGGCACGCAGCACCTCGTCGTCGGCAAAAGCAGCACCGGTGCTGGAGCGCAGCACCGGGTCCACCACCAGCGCCACGCGCGCATCGCGCTTACGCAGCCGGTCGATCCAGCGCGCCACCACGGCGACGTTCTCGGCACTGCCCAGCAGCCCGGTCTTGACGGCCACCGGCGGCATGTCATCGGCCAGCGCGGCCAGTTGCGCATCCAGCAGTTCGGGCGACACGGCATCGACGCGCGTCACGCCAACCGAGCTTTGCGCCGTGACGGCGGCCACGACGGGGCACAGGTGCACGCCGAAAGCCTCAGCCGCGCGCTGGTCTGCCGTCAGACCCGCGCCGCCGCCGCTGTCGGTGCCGGCGATGGACCAGACGATGGGGCGGCGTGGCTCAGCGGCCATGAGCGCATTCCATGACGCCGCTGCGCGGCATGATCTCGCTGCACGTCGATGAGCAAATGACCGGCTTCGTCATGTCGTCATCGACGCCGCGCAGCGGCAAGGTCATCGAGCGCAGCGAGGTCATCAGCCGCCGATCAGGAACGGATTGCCCGTGACCGGCGTCGTCGCCACGGCAAAGTCCTGCTTCGCCATCACACCCGCCTTGTATGCGGTGCGGCCCGCTTCAATGGCTTGACGAAACGCCGCCGCCATGCGCACCGGGTCGCTCGCCTGGCTGACGGCGCTGTTGAGCAGCACGGCGTCGTAGCCCATCTCCATCGCCTGCGCCGCGTGGCTGGGCGCGCCGATGCCGGCGTCGATGATCAGCGGCACATCCGGCAGCCGCTCGCGCAGCAGGCGCAGCGCGAACGGATTGACCAGGCCCTGCCCCGAGCCAATGGGCGCGCCCCAGGGCATCAGCAGCGGGCAGCCGGCATCCAGCAGGCGCTGGCACGTCACCAGATCGTCGGTGCAGTACGGGAACACGGTGAAACCGTCCTTGGCGAGCTGCCGGGCCGCCTCGACCAGTTCCACGGGGTCGGGCTGCAGCGTGTATTCGTCACCGATCACCTCCAACTTGACCCAGGGCGTGTCGTACAGCTCACGCGCCATGTGGGCCAGTTGCACCGCCTCGCGCGCCGTGGTGCAGCCAGCGGTGTTGGGC
Source organism: Pseudomonadota bacterium (assembly GCA_030538085.1). GTDB lineage: Bacteria > Pseudomonadota > Gammaproteobacteria > Burkholderiales > Burkholderiaceae_C > Ottowia. The sequence goes on from JAUNUR010000040.1 coordinate 13,694, forward strand.
AGCAAGCGCGCGCCGTGCGCCTTCATGGCGGCGCGGATGATCTCGATGAAGCTGTTGTCGCCCGAGGAATTCGCAGGGGCCAACTGGCGCTTCAGGCCCACGGTGATGATCTGCGCGCCCGAGGCGGCGATGGCATCGGCCAGCACCTGCGGCGAGGGGTAGCCGGCGGTGCCGAGGAGGAAACGGCTGGTCAGTGGCGCATCGCCCACGGCCCAGCCTTCGGTATGCGGCTTGGTGTTCATTCGTTCATCACTTTTCATTCAGATGGCGCACGCATTCGGCGCACGCATTCATCAGACAGGTCTCGCCGGATTTTTCCAGGCTAGAGCGGGCTGAAGTCTCATTCCAATTACAGATCAAAGCTGCGGCATTTCGTCATTCGGCGCAAAAAACCTGCCCCGTACCGCGATATGGGGCCGAAATCCAGACGGTGTATGCGTGCAAATCATGAAACAAGGTGGACTATTTTTTATAGCATCCCGCGACCAACTGGCAAGTACTGGAGGCGACTAAAAGCTGCCGCCAGACCAGACCGCAGGCCGCCGCGTTGGACGGCCCGCTGATGAAGACGCCGGTCAAACGCCCGCGCGCCGCGCCTCCGCGTTCACGCTGGCGTACGACGCCAGCATGGTGGCCGACGGCGTTCCCATACGGCTGACCAGCACGATGGCGATGGTGGACAGGATGAAGCCCGGAATGATTTCATACAGGCCCAGCCAGCCGAACTGCTTCCACACCAGTACCGTGGCGGCGCCAACGATGATGCCGGCCAGCGCGCCGTTGCGCGTCATGTGGCTCCAGAACAGCGACAAGATGACGATGGGGCCGAAGGCGGCGCCAAAACCGGCCCAGGCGTAGCTCACCATGCCCAGCACGCGGGACTTGGGATCCTGGGCGATGAAGATGGCGACCAGCGCGATCAGCAGCACCATGACGCGGCCGATCCAGACCAGCTCCTTTTGCGAGGCGCTCTTGCGCAGGAAGGTGCGGTAGATGTCCTCCGTCAATGCGCTGGAGCAAACCAGCAACTGGCAGGACAGCGTGCTCATCACGGCGGCCAGGATGGCCGCCAGCAGGCCGCCGGCGATCCAGGGGTTGAACAACTGCTTGGACAGCTCCATGAACACGGTTTCCGCGTTGGCGTTGACGGCGGCAGCGCCTTCCGGATGGGCGATGAAGTACGGGATGCCGACGAAGCCGACGGCCACGGCGCCCATCAGGCACAGGATCATCCAGGTCATGCTGATGCGGCGGGCGCTGGGAATGGTTTCCACCGACGAGGCCGCCATGAAGCGCACCAGGATGTGCGGCTGGCCGAAATAGCCCAGGCCCCAGGCCAGCAGCGAAGCGATACCGGTGACGGTGGCGCCCTTCATCAGGTCGAACTTGTCGGCCGGCACCACGGCGGCCCAGTCCTGACCCGGCTGCAGCTGGCCCTGCACGGCCAGATAGGCCATGACGGGTGCCAGGATCAGCGCGGTGATCATCATGGAAGCCTGGATGGTGTCGGTCCAGCTCACCGCCAGGAAGCCGCCAATGAACACATAGGCGATGGTGCAAAGCGCGCCCACCCACAGGGCGGTTTGATAGGGCATGCCGAACATGTTCTCGAACAGGCGGGCACCGGCCACCACGCCGGAAGCGCAGTAGATGGTGAAGAAGATCAGGATCACCAGGGTGGTGAAGATGCGCAGGATGTTGGATTTGTCCTCGAAGCGGCTGGCGAAGTAGTCCGGCAGCGTCAGGGCGTTGCCGGCGCGCTCGGTGTACAGGCGCAGGCGCGCGGCGACGAAGCGCCAGTTCAGGTAGGCGCCAATGACCAGGCCGATGGCGATCCAGGATTCGGACAGGCCAGTCAGGTAAACGGCGCCGGGCAGGCCCATCAGCAGCCAGCCGCTCATGTCGGAAGCGCCGGCGGACAGCGCCGTGACGAAGCTGCCAAGGCTGCGCCCGCCCAGAATGTAGTCGGACAGGTTCTTGGTGCTGACATAGCCAAGCCAGCCAATACCGAGCATGGCCATCAGGTAGATGGCGAACACGATCGTGGTGGGGTCGCTCCAGTTCAGGTGCATGGGAGTCTCCAGGATAGGGATAAGTTGTTTTTGAAAATGATGCACAGTGACGCGGGTTAGCCGCTTGTGACGGACGCGCCGCTGTGCACCGGGAAATGCCCACTCAGACCATCGTCATGAGCTGGGCGTTGCCGCCTGCTGCTGCGGCATTCGTGCTGATGCCCGGTAGGTGCACCAGCGCCGAAAGGGTGTCGCCATGTCCGGCGGCGAATTCGTCGCCGTGACGGCTGTCGATACGGGCCAGGTTGCATTACTTGCGGCAATGCGCATGCCGACCACCGGCAAGGCTTCGCCGCCGAACAGAAGCGCCTGCTCGTTTTCCACTGCCTCCAGCTGGATCGCCTCGCGCGGCGAGGAATAGCCGGCGGTGCCAGGAAGGAAGCGGGAGGTCGGCTCCGTCTGCGGCACGCGCCAAGAATCACTGTGTATTTCGATCACCCTCGACGCCCTCGCGTCCCAGCCTGTTTGCCTTGTCGCTTGCAGCCGCCGAAATCAGCAGGAACACAAGGCCGGAGCCCACCGATAAGAACACCGCCAGCCCCATGCCGAAGCACGCCATGAAGCCGGCGAGATACGTGAGGTGATCGCGATCACGGTAGCGAGGGTTGAGCAGCAGCCCGACCATCACGAGCGCCGTTGCAAAGGCCACCCACGCGACGAAAGGCTCGGTTGTCATCTGCGCCAAGCCGGGCAAAGGGAGTTTGCCCCACTGAGGATTGAGCGACCACAGCGCGGTCAGACCCAGAATGCTGATCGCCACAAACACAGCGACCACTTCGCCTGCTCGCCGTAGCCCGCCTTGACCAGCATGGCTGTTCATATCACCCTCCGACAATTGGCTGGAAAAGCAGCACGACGTCACCCTCGGCCAGGGACCGCTGACGTTCTGCACGCGCCACGAACTCCCCATTGACCGCCGTGCTGACCGCCTGCGGCTCATGGCCCAGCCCGGCCACCAGTTCTGCCAGGGAGGTGCCCGCCGGCAAGCGGCGTGGCCGGCCATCGAGTTGGATCGTGACTTCGCTCGGCACTGTACCCACCAGACCGGCAGCGGATTTTTCATTCGTATTCATGTCGTCGGCACCTTTTGATCTGCGCCAGAGGCTCCTGCTTCAGCAGCAAATTCACCGCCTTCAACCCAAGCTGCCTGCCGCAACGCCTGCTCCAACAGTGCCGGCGCCAGCAGCCAGCCGTGGCGGAACAGGCCGTTGATGGTCAGCTTGCGGCCTTGCCACTCGATGAGCGGATTGTTGTCGGGCAGCGCGGGGCGCAGGTTCACGTCCAGCTTCAGGATGCGCGCCTCGGCCAGCGCGGGCACCACGCTGTGCGCGGCGGCCATCAGCTCGGTGGCGCTGCGCAAGCTGACGGGCGAGCGGTCTTCGCTCTCGATCTCGCTGGCGCCGACCAGCACGTCGCGCGCCGTGCGCGGCACGATGTAGACGCGGTGGCGCGGGTGCAGCAGGCGCACTGGCCGCGTGAGGCCGTGGCCGGGGCAGTCGAGCCAGATGACCTCTCCACGCACGCCGCGCGCCGGCAAATCGGGCTTGGCACCGACGCCGCGCACGTCGATCACGGCATCGAAGGCCAGCACGCGGCCATCGGCCAGGCGCAGCGTGCCGCCGCCCTCGCCCGCATCTACCGCCAGCACGGTCTGGCCCCAGTGCCAATCGGCGCGCTCCGCGCCCTCAAGCAGCGCGGCCATCATGGCCACGGTGTCGATGAAGCCTTCGCCCGGCAGCAGCCAGGCGTGAGACGGGCCCTGGATCGACGGCTCCAGCGCGCGCAACGCCGCCGCGTCGAGCGGCTGCACGCCCTCGGCCGGGCTGGCGGCGCGCCATTCGGGTGTGGCCGTGGCGGCCTGCAACCGGCCCAGCACACGCTGCGCCGCGCCCAGGTCGGCCCGGTGCGCCACCAGCAGGCTACCGCCTACCGTGACCGGCGGCCCTCCCGGCAAGGCCGCCGCGATGCGCGGCCACAGCGCCAGCGAGCGCCAGCCCAGCGCCGCCACGGCGGGCTCGGCGTTGTCCAGCTCCGACAACGGGCTGAGCATGCCCGCCGCCGTGAACGCCGCCGCCGTAGGCACATAGGGATCGGGCGCCTGGCTGCGCGCCACGGGCTGGGCGCTGGTGGCGGGGTCGAACACCGTCACGCGGTGCCCTGCCCGTGAAAGTTGCCAAGCCAGCAGGCGGCCCAGCAGGCCGGCGCCGGCGATGCCGATGGTGCGGGTGATCACGTCTTGATCTCCTTGGAAAACATGGCGGATGGCGCTGCGCTTATCCGCCCTACGGGATCCGAAGTCGCGTGGATAAGCGCAGCGCCATCCACCATCTCCCCCGCGTCCAACACGACATCGACCCCCACGCCCCAGTCGGCGTCATAAACCCCGCGCCGCACCAACCGATGAAAGGTGGAAAACGGCCAGTCCGCTACACGGCTTGCCCAGCCATGCTTGACGGGGTTGAAGTGCAGGTAGTCCATGTTCCAGGCGTAGTCCACGTCGCTGCGCAGAGTATGTTCCCAATAGCGCCGCTGCCAGATGCCACGCTCGTTTCGGCGCCGTTGCACCGGTGTCCGCGCTTCGGTTTTCGGCAAGCTTTTCGAGAAGGCGTTCTTGATCATCCGCCAGCGTGAGGGGTAGTCATCATCGTCTGCGGGCAAGGTCCAGATGCAGTGCATGTGCTCGGGCAGCACCACCCAGCCGTCGATGTGAAAGGGCCGCCTGCGCCGGGCGCCTTGCACCGCCGCGCGCAACGCATGAATGTGGCGCGTAAGCAGGTCGGCGCGGCGGTCGTGCAGGTTCACGGTGAAGAAATAACTGCCGCCTGGGACGCGGTTGCGGCGGTAGTTGGGCATGGTGTTTGGTGATGGTGCGGTTTGTTGATGGTGCGAAGTGTGGCGGATGGCGGATGGCGCTGCGCCATCCGCCATCTCCATATCAGCCCACAGGCTTTATCGGCACATAAAACTCGCCCCCTTTGGCCGCGAACTCCTTCGACTTCTCGTCCATCCCGCGCTGCAGCGCCTCCTGCTCGCTCACGCCCAGGTTGGCTGCGTAATCGCGCACGTCCTGCGTGATCTTCATGGAGCAGAACTTCGGCCCGCACATGCTGCAGAAGTGCGCGGTCTTGCTGCTGTCCTTGGGCAGCGTCTCGTCGTGGAAGTCGCGCGCGGTGTCCGGGTCCAGTCCCAGGTTGAACTGGTCTTCCCAGCGGAATTCGAAGCGCGCCTTGCTGATCGCGTCGTCGCGTGCGCGGGCGCTGGGGTGGCCCTTGGCGACGTCGGCGGCGTGGGCGGCGATCTTGTAGGCGATGATGCCCTGCTTCACGTCGTCGCGGTCGGGCAGGCCCAGATGCTCCTTGGGCGTCACATAACAAAGCATGGCCGTGCCCATCCAGCCGATCATGGCGGCGCCGATGGCGCTCGCGATGTGGTCGTAGCCGGGCGCGATGTCGATGGTCAGCGGACCCAGGGTGTAGAACGGCGCCTCGTGGCAGTGCTTGAGCTGCTCGGTCATGTTCTCCTGGATCATGTGCATGGGCACGTGGCCGGGGCCTTCGATCATGGTCTGCACGTCGTGCTTCCATGCGATTTGCGTCAGCTCGCCCAGCGTGCGCAGCTCGGCGAATTGTGCCTCGTCATTCGCGTCGCTCGCGCAGCCGGGGCGTAGGCCATCGCCCAGGCTGAAGCTCACGTCGTACGCCTTCATGATCTCGCAGATTTCCTCGAAGTGCGTGTAGAGGAAGCTCTCCTGGTGGTGCGCGATGCACCACTTGGCCATGATCGAGCCGCCGCGGCTGACAATGCCCGTCACGCGATCCGCCGTGAGGTGGATGAACGGCAGGCGCACACCAGCGTGGATGGTGAAGTAGTCCACGCCCTGCTCGGCCTGCTCAATCAGCGTGTCGCGGAAGATGGCCCAGCTCAGGTCTTCAGCGATGCCGCCCACCTTCTCCAGCGCCTGGTAGATCGGCACGGTGCCGATGGGCACGGGCGAGTTGCGAATGATCCAGTCGCGCGTGGTGTGGATGTTCTTGCCAGTGGACAGATCCATCACCGTGTCGGCGCCCCAGCGGATCGACCAGACCAGCTTTTCGACCTCTTCCTCGATGCTGCTGGTGACGGCTGAGTTGCCGATGTTGGCGTTGATCTTCACGCGGAAGTTGCGGCCGATGATCATCGGCTCGATCTCCGGGTGGTTGATGTTGGCCGGGATGATGGCGCGGCCGCGCGCCACTTCGTCGCGCACGAACTCGGGCGTGATGCGCTCGGGAATGTTCGCACCCATCGGGTTGCCGCGCCGGCGCGCCTCGCGCCGGGCATCGCCCAGATGCTCCGCCATCCATTCCATGCGGCCGTTCTCGCGCAGGGCGATGTACTCCATCTCGGGCGTGATGATTCCCTTGCGCGCGTAGTGCATCTGCGTGACGTTGGCGCCCAGCTTGGCGCGGCGCGGCTGGCGCTGCAGCGCGGCGGCTTCCTGGCGCAACTGTTCGATGCGTTCCGCATCGCGCCCTTCGTGCTTGCCGCCGTCGTCCAGGATGTGGGCTAGGCGCCCTTCGTAGTGCTCGGTGTCGCCGCGCTCGTCGATCCAGCCCGCGCGCAGCGGCGCCAGGCCCTTGCGCACGTCGATCACCACCGATGGATCGGTGTACGGCCCCGAGGTGTCGTAGAACGACACCTCGCGCCCGTTGGTGAGCTTGATGTCGCGCACCGGCACGCGGATGTCGGCACGGCTGCCGGCGATGGCGCCCTTGGTCGAGGCGGGCAGCGGCTCGCGCGTCAGGGCAAGCAACTGGGCGATCTTGTCGGGGGCGTTCATCGGCGGGTCTCCTTCGCGTGTGTCTCAAAAAAGACTCCGGGACCGCCTGCGTGGCATGGGCATCCCAGCTTGTGGATGCGCCCTTGCCCTGGCCTGCTCTTCCTTACGCCGGTGCTAACCGGATCAAGTTGACGGGTTCGGCTGCCAATGCAGCCATCTCAGCTCGCGCTTGCGGGCACCCCGGAGTGAGGACGATCATAGCGCCAAAGCCCGGCCAACAAAGCCCGAACGAGGCAGGCCGAAAACCCGCGCATCTTCGCCATGCCGCCAAAAACGCAAAAGCCCCACGCTTTCGCGTGGGGCTTTGTGTTTTCTTGGCTCCCCGACCTGGGCTCGAACCAGGGACCTGCGGATTAACAGTCCGTCGCTCTACCGACTGAGCTATCGGGGAATAAGCCTTGCATTATAGCCCGAATTTTTGGGCCAGCGCTAGCCCCCTCGCTTACTTTGAGGGTGGGTTCTCAAGCCATTCGAACGCCCCCCAGCGCAAAGCCACACCAGTCCCATCGGTCAAAATAGCCGCGTGGCCATTCCGCAGCATTTCATCCAGGAGCTTCTGGCTCGCGCCGACGTGGTCGAAATCGTCGGTCGCCATGTGCAGTTGAAGAAAACCGGAGCCAATTTCTCCGGCCTGTGCCCGTTCCACGGCGAGAAAACGCCCTCCTTCACCGTCAGTCCGTCCAAGCAGTTCTATCACTGCTTCGGCTGTGGCAAGAACGGCAACGCCATCGGCTTTCTGATGGACCACACGGGCGCCGGCTTCGTCGAGGCGGTGCACGATCTGGCCCAGCAGTACGGCATGGTCGTGCCCGAGGACGAGCGCAGCCCGCAGGAGCGCGCCCGCGCCGCGCAGGAAACCGAAAAGCGCGCCACCCTCACCGACGTGCTGGCCAAGGCCGGCGAGGCGTACAAAAAGCACCTGAAGAGCACGCCGCGCGCCGTTGACTATCTGAAAAAGCGCGGCCTGTCGGGCGAGATCGCGCGCGACTACGGCCTGGGCTACGCGCCCGAGGGCTGGCGCGCGCTCGCCAGCGTGTTCCCTGATTACGCCGACCCGCTGCTGGCCGAAAGCGGCCTGGTCATCGTGGGCGAGGACGACGCCGACAAGCGCTACGACCGCTTTCGCGACCGCATCATGTTCCCGATCAGGGGTGTGAAGGGCGAGGTGATCGGCTTCGGTGGCCGCGTGCTGGGCGACGAAAAGCCGAAGTACCTGAACTCGCCCGAAACGCCGGTGTTCCACAAGGGCCGCGAGCTGTACGGCCTGTTCGAGGCCCGCGGCGCGCTGCGCGAGCACGGCTACGCGCTGGTCACCGAGGGCTACATGGACGTGGTGGCGCTGGCACAGTTGGGTTTTGGCAACGCCGTCGCCACGCTGGGCACGGCTTGCACGCCCGAGCACGTGCACAAGCTGTTCCGCTTCACCGAGCAGATCGTGTTCAGCTTCGACGGCGACGCCGCCGGGCGCCGCGCCGCGCGCAAGGCGCTGGAGGCCGCCCTGCCCATGGCGACCGACACGCGCACGGTCAAGTTCCTCTTCTTGCCGGCCGAGCATGACCCCGACAGCTTCATCCGCGCCGAAGGCGCCGAAGCCTTTGCCGAAGCCGTCAAAGGCGCCCTGCCCCTGTCACGCTTTCTGCTGGAGGCTGCCGCCGAGGAATGCGACATGGAATCCGCCGAAGGCCGCTCGCACTTCGCCGCCAACGCCCGGCCACTGTGGCAGTTGCTACCCGCAGGCGCGCTGGCGCAACAGTTGCTGGGCGAAATCGCCGCGCAGGTGCAGATTGGTGCGCATGAGCTGGAGCAGCTCTGGGACATTCGCCGTGCATCACCGCGCAGAAGCTACGAAAAGAAGAGCTATCAGCGCCCGACCGACAATGGCTACAGCCCGAAAAAGCAAGAAAGACCCGCCCCACCCCGCCGCGGCCTGCGCGGTCAGCCCGCCAGCCGGGCGAGCCGCGCGCTGCAGATCGTGCTGACCGAGCCCAGCGCCTGGGACCGCCTGAGCCAGGACGAACACGTGCTGCTGTGCGACCTCCCGGCGCCGCACGGCCCCCTGTTCACCTGGCTGGCGGGGCAGGCGCTGGACCACGGCCCCCAGCCCTGGAGCGCCCTGCGCGAGGCACTGCGCGGCCATGAACACGAAGCCTTCGCGGTGGACGAAGTAGCCAAGCTGCCGCCCGACATCGTGTCGGAGCCGGACGAATTGCACGGCATTCTGGGCACCGAGCGGCGCGAGCAGCTCAAGCGGCGCATGGACGAGGCCCTGGCCGCGGGCGATCTGCCGCGCTACCAGGCACTGTTGCGCCAGTTGGCCGACGCCGATGCGGCGGGCGGCAACAGCCCTTGAAATCAGCGCTTCACGCTATAATTAAAGGCTTGTCACCGGCAAGAGCGACAGCAGCACCTCCGGCCCGGCCACGCGCACGGCGTCATGCGCGCCCCACCAGACGGGGACGGCCAAGATACCGCAAGGACTGCATTCCAAATGTTCGCCCACCCATCTTGCCCTGACGGTGCGTTGCCGCCAGATTGCCCATCGGCGCGCCGCTGCTACCGCGCCCTTTCTTTTTTTGCTTGACCGAGTGTTCGCCGTGCGACGCCTTTCCGCGTCTGAACCATGAGCATTCCCACGACCCAGAGGTTGATTGATGTCCACCAGCGCCAAACCCGCCGCCAAGACCGCCGCAGCCAAAACCACGGCCGCCAAGAAGGCACCGGCCAAGAAAGCCACCCCGGCCAAGGCTGTCGCGGAAGAGCTTGAAACCACGCCGGCGAAAGCCGTAGTGGCCAAGAAAACCGCTGTCAAGACCGCCGCGAAAACGGCCGCCAAGACCACCACGGCAGCCACCCCCGCCAAGAAGGTGGGCCGCCCGGCCAAGGGCGCCGCGGCCGCCGAGAAATCCACGCCCGCCAAGCGTGGCCGCCCCGGCAAGACGGCGGCCAAGAGCCTGGACGACGATGCCGATCTGTCCGACATCGAAGCCGACCTGGAGGGCGAACCCGAAGTCGCCGTCGAAGGCGATCAGGGCACGGTCGAGAAGGCCAAGCCCCTGCGCATGAAGATCAGCAAGGCCAAGGAACGGGCCTTGATGAAGGAATTCGGCCTGGACGAAGGCGTGCTCTCCGAAGAGGAAATGAGCACCCGCCGCGCCAACCTGAAGACACTGCTGAAGCTGGGCAAGACGCGCGGCTACCTGACGCACGGCGAGATCAACGACCACCTGCCCGACAAGCTGGTCGACGTCGAGACGCTGGAAGCCGTGATCTCCATGCTCAACGACCTGGGCGTGGCCGTGTACGAGCAGACGCCCGACGCCGAAACCCTGCTGCTGACCAACCAGGGCACCAGCACCGCCACCGAGGAAGAGGCCGAGGAAGAGGCCGAAGCGGCCCTGTCCACCGTCGACAGCGAATTTGGCCGCACCACCGACCCGGTGCGCATGTACATGCGCGAGATGGGCACGGTGGAGTTGCTCACGCGCGAGGGCGAGATCGAGATCGCCAAGCGCATCGAGGGCGGTCTGATGGAGATGATGGAAGCCATCAGCGCCAGCCCCACCACGATCGCCGAAATCCTGCAGATGGCCGCCGACATTCGCGAGGGCAAGGTCGTCATCAACACCGTGGTCGACGGCTTCGCCGACATCGACGAGAACGACGACTACGTGGCCGAGGAAGACTTCGACGAATACGACGACGACGATGACGACGACGGCAAGGGCGGCTCCAAGGCCATGACGCGGCTGCTGGAAAAGCTCAAGAACGATGCGCTGGACCGCTTCGACGAGATCGCCGCCCTGTTCGAGAAGGTGCACAAGGCCTACGACAAGGAAGGCTGGGGCTCGCCCAATTACATGAAGGCGCAGACCCTGCTGTCCCAGCGGCTGATGACGATCCGCTTCACCGCCAAGACCATCGAAAAGCTGTGCGACATGCTGCGCGGCCAGGTGGACGACGTGCGCCGCTACGAGCGCGAGCTGCGCCGCATCATCGTCGACCGCTGCGGCTACCCGCAGGAGCAGTTCATCGCCGACTTCTCCGGCCGCGACAAGGCCGGCAACAAGGCGCCCTCCAACCTGCTGAACCTCAAGTGGTCCGAAAAGCAGGCCGCCGCCGGCAAGCCCTGGAGCGCCATCATGGAGCGCAACATCCCGCCCATCCAGGACCTGCAGCAAAAGCTGCTGGACCTGCAGGCGCAGGTGGTGGTGCCGCTGGACGAGCTGAAGGACATCAACAAGCGCATGAACGAGGGTGAGGCCAGCTCGCGCGATGCCAAGAAGGAAATGATCGAGGCCAACCTGCGCCTGGTGATCTCGATTGCCAAGAAGTACACCAACCGCGGCCTGCAGTTCCTCGACCTCATTCAGGAGGGCAACATCGGCCTGATGAAGGCGGTGGACAAGTTCGAATTCCGCCGCGGCTTCAAGTTCTCGACTTACGCCACCTGGTGGATCCGCCAGGCCATCACGCGCTCCATCGCCGACCAGGCGCGCACCATCCGCATCCCGGTGCACATGATCGAGACCATCAACAAGATGAACCGCATCTCGCGCCAGCACCTGCAGGAGTTCGGTTTCGAGCCCGACGCCGGCATCCTGGCCGAGAAGATGGAAATGCCCGAGGACAAGATCCGCAAGATCATGAAGATCGCCAAGGAGCCGATCTCGATGGAAACACCCATCGGGGACGACGACGATTCGCATCTGGGCGATTTCATCGAGGACCAGAACAACACCGCGCCGGTCGATGCCGCCATGCAGGCCGGCCTGCGTGACGTGGTGAAGGACATCCTCGACAGCCTGACGCCGCGCGAGGCCAAGGTGCTGCGCATGCGCTTCGGCATCGAGATGAGCACCGACCACACGCTGGAAGAAGTAGGCAAGCAGTTCGACGTCACGCGCGAGCGCATCCGCCAGATCGAGGCCAAGGCGCTGCGCAAGCTCAAGCACCCGAGCCGCTCGGACAAGCTGCGCAGCTTCATCGACTCGCTGTGAATCGCTGATGACGAAATGACACCGCCGCTTCGCGGCGGGCATGACGGCGCTGCGCGCCATGACCGAAGCCCATCATTTCGTCATTGACGCCGCGCCAGTGGCGAAGTCATTCTGTCATTGCACGCCCCTATGAACCCCGACGCCGCTCATCTGTGGAAGGCTCCGCGCTGGGCCCTGGCCATCCTGCTGGCGGTGCTGGGCATGCTGGGGCCGTTCTCGATCGACACCTATCTGCCCGCGTTCGCGGCCATCTCGAAGTCGCTGCACGCCACGCCGGTGCAGATGCAGCAGACGCTGTCGGCCTACCTGTTCGGCTTTGCCTTCATGAACCTGTTCCACGGCGCGCTGTCCGACAGCTTCGGGCGCCGGCCGGTGATCCTGTGGGGGCTGGTGGTGTTCACGCTGGCGTCCGTTGGCTGTGCGCTGTCACAGACCGTGGGGCAGCTCATTTTCTTCCGGGCACTGCAAGGGCTGTCGTGTGGCGCTGGCGTGGTGGTCTCGCGTGCCGTGGTGCGCGACATGTTCCTGCCATCCGAGGCGCAGAAGGTGATGAGCCAGATCACCATCTTCTTCGGCGTGGCACCGGCGGTGGCGCCCATCATCGGTGGCGTCATCGCCGAATACCTGGACTGGCACTCGATCTTCTGGTTCCTGGTCGGCCTGGGACTGGTGCTGTGGCTGGCCAACTGGCGCCTGCTGCCCGAAACGCTGCACGCGCAAGACCGCCAGCCCTTCCTGATGCGCAACCTGATGCGCGGCTACTGGCAACTGCTGAGCGATCCGCGCTTCATGCTGCTGGCGCTGGCCTCGGGCGTGCCTTTCAACGGGCTGTTTCTCTATGTGCTGTCGGCGCCAGCCTTCCTGGGCGAGATTCTGCAGCTCAAGCCGACGCAGTTCTTCTGGTTCTTCGTGCTGTCCATCACCGGCATCATGACCGGTTCGTGGCTGTCGGGGCGCATGGCGGGTAAGGTCAGGCCCAAGAACCAGATCATGCGGGGCTTTCGCATCATGCTGGGCGTATCGGCCATCAACGTGGTGGCCAACGCGCTGCTGGCGCCCCACGCCGGATGGTCGCTGCTGCCGATTGCCGTGTTCTCCCTCGGTTGGGCGCTGATGGTGCCGGTGGTAACCCTGCTGGTGCTCGACCTGTACCCGGCGCGGCGCGGCATGGCGTCGTCGCTGCAGGCCGTGGTCGGCTCCACGGCCAACGGCATCGTGGCCGGCGTGGTGGCGCCGCTGGTCATGCACTCGGCCTTGGGGCTGGCGGTCATGTCCACCACGTTCATGGCCGTGGGGCTGCTGGCCTGGTTGTGGTTGCGCCGGCGCTGGCCGACGATGGGTGAATAGGACCTTGCGCCCCCCAGCGTACCGTCAAGGTCATCCACTTTCCCCGATACGCCGCCGCAGAGATTTCAAAGCCTGAAAGCGCGCCTTCGCCCCGATGGCGGTGCGCGCCTTGCCCTCGGGGCGAATCCATCACTTCCACCATGTTCCGAAATCTCCAGGTTCGCGTGCCAGACTTGCGCTGGATCAAAATTTGTTATTGAGAACCATTCTCGTTAGCGTTATCATCCACCCCTCAACAGTTCAGCATCAAGGAATGCACATCATGAAAAAGCAAGCAGTCGCGATCGCCACGCTGGTGGTTCTGGGTGGCGCCTCGGCCATGGCGCAGGCGCAGGAGTTGAACCTGTATTCGGCCCGCCACTACTCCACCGACGAGGCGTTGTACGCCGACTTCACCAAGGCCACCGGCATCAAGATCAACCGCGTGGACGCCGACGACGCCGGCATCATCGCCCGCCTGAAGGCCGAGGGCAGCGCCTCGCCCGCCGACGTGATCCTGCTGGTGGACGCCGCCCGCCTGTGGCGCGGCGAGCAGGACGGCCTGTTCCTGCCCGTGAAGTCCAAGCTGCTGGAAGACGCCATCCCCGCCAGCCTGCGCGCCACGCCGGCGGCCGATGGCGGTATCCCGTGGTTCGGCTTCTCCACCCGCGCCCGCGTGGTGGTGTACGACAAGGCCAAGGTGCAACCCGCCGACGTCGACACCTATGAAGAGCTGGCCGACCCGAAGAACAAGGGCAAGCTGTGCATCCGCAGCGGCGCGCACCCTTACAACCTGAGCCTGTTCGGCGCCGTGACCGAGCACCTGGGCGCGCAGAAGGCCGAGGCCTGGCTCAAGGGCCTGGTGGCCAACATGGCGCGCTCGCCCAAGGGCGGCGACACCGACCAGATCAAGGCCGTGGCCAGCGGCGAATGCCAGATCGGCGTGACCAACAGCTACTACCTGGCGCGCATGATGCGCTCGGGCAAGCCGGAAGACCGCGCCGTGGTCGAGAAAGTGGGCGTGGTATTCCCCAACCAGTCCACCTGGGGCACGCACGTCAACATCGCCGGCGCGGCCGTGGCCAGGCACACCAAGAACCAGGCCAACGCCATCAAGTTCCTCGAATACCTGGCCAGCCCCTCGGCGCAGAACTACTTTGCCAACGGCAACAACGAGTGGCCCGTGGCCAAGGGCGTGGTCACGGAGAACGCCGCTCTCCAATCCATGACCGGCGGCGGCCAGTTCAAGAGCGAGACCATTCCCATCAGCGCCGTCGGCGCCAATCAGGTGAAGGTGCAGCAAATGCTGGATCGCGTGGGTTTCAAGTAAGCCTGTTGGAGCGGCGGGCCAGGGGCTGCGTCAGCCCTTGCCTGGCCCGCGAGGAAGAAACCCATGAAGACCACCTCGTCGTGGCGCGCTCCGTCGCGCGCCGCGCATGCGCTTGCGCGTTTGGTGCCGCTGGGCGCTGCGCTGCTGCTGGCCGCCTGCGTCAACGTCGACAAGCCGCCGCCACCTCTGTCGCCCGAGGCAGCCTTGGGCGAAAAGATGTTTCACGACCCATCGCTGTCGGCATCCGGGCGGCAGTCGTGCGCCACCTGTCACGACCCGGCCTTCGGCCACGGCGCGCCCAATGCGCTGGCGGCGCAGCCAGGCGGCTCTGCCCTGACGCTGCAAGGCGCGCGCCAGTCACCCAGCATTCGCTACCTGGCCGCCAACACCGCCTTTCACTTCGATGCCGAGGACACACCCACGGGCGGGTTCTTCTGGGATGGCCGCGCCGCGTCGCTGGGCGCGCAGGCCAAGGGGCCGTTGCTGAACCCGGTCGAGATGGCCAACCACGATGCCGCCGACGTGGTGCGCAAGGTGGCCCAGGCAAGGTACGCCGCCGAGTTCGAGCGCGTCTACGGCGCGGGCGTGCTGGCGCGGCCTCAACTGGCCTTCGACCGCATCGCCCAGGCGCTGGAGAAGTACCAGCACGAGGCGCCCGAATTCGCGCCCTTTTCCAGCAAATACGATGCCGTGCTGCGCCAGCAGACCCACCTGACGCCGCAGGAAGAACGCGGCCTGATGCTGTTCAAGGACGCCCAGAAAGGCAACTGCGCCGCCTGCCACCCCGCCGACAAGGCGGCCGATGGCGGCCACCCCTTGTTCACCGACTTCACCTACGACAACCTGGGCGTGCCGCGCAATCCAGAACTGGGGCACAACCGCGATCCGGCCTTCTTCGACCTGGGCCTGTGCGCGCGCGAAGGCGGCGACCTGCAAGACCGGCGCGAGCTGTGCGGCGCTTTCAAGGTACCCAGCCTGCGCAACGTGGCACTGCGCCAGGCGCTGTTTCACAACGGCTACTTCAAGAGCCTGCGCGAGGCCGTGCTGTTCTACGTGCAGCGCGACACGCACCCCGAGAAGTGGTATCCACGCGGCACCGATGGCCAGGTGCGCAAGTTCAACGACCTGCCGCCGGAGCTGCATGCCAACGTCAACACCAGCGAAGTGCCCTACGACCGCAAGCCGGGCGACGCCCCCGCGCTGACCGACGCCGAGGTGGACGACGTGGTGGCCTTTCTGAAAACGCTGACGGACGGCTGGCAACCCTGACGTTTCAACCTATTGAGCAACCCAACCCCGCCAGCAGGGCCGGTGTACCCAAAGAAAATCAATGACTTACAAAACGCTTTCTTGAGAGAGTTTCGTCATTCAGGACAAGCCTATGCAATGCCTTCACCTCATCCCGTCATTGCGGCGAAGGCCGCAATCCACACGGTGTCCGCGGGTCAACGCCGTGTCAAGGTGACGCTCCATGGATTGCGGCCTTCGCCGCAATGACGAGGGGATGTGAGGGGATTTTTTGATGGCTCGCGCTGTCGTGATTTTTGAAAGCGTCAATAAGAAAATAACTTCGCCGCCACTACAGCTCCGATGACAAACGACACGCAGCGGCACCCCATGCGGCGCGTCGGCATGTGTCATGGCGGCGTAGCCGCCGTCATCGAAGCGCAGCGAGGTCATTCGTCATTGCATCACCGTCACGGCAACACGCGAATCAGTTGCCCATCGGGGCTGTCGGTCACCACGTACAGCAGCCCATCCGGCCCCTGGCGCACGTCGCGCATGCGCTGGCCCACGTCTTCCAGCAGCTTGTGCTCGGCCACCACCTTGCCGTCCTTCAGCTCAATGCGGTTGAGGTACTGGAACTTCAACGAGCCGACGAACAGATTGCCCTTCCACGCCGGTCCGTAGCGGTCGCTGGTCAAGAAGGCCATGCCCGAAGGCGCGATGGAGGGCGTCCAGTGGTGCAGCGGCTGCTCCATCCCCGGCGCGGTGCTCTTGCCCGTGCCCACGGGGCTGCCACCGTAGTTCACGCCGTGGCTGATTCGCGGCCAGCCGTAGTTCTTTCCCGGCTGTGGCAGGTTGATCTCGTCGCCGCCCTGCGCGCCGTGCTCGTGCATCCACAGCCGGCCATCCGGCCCCCAGGCGGCGCCCTGACCATTGCGGTGGCCGTAGCTCCAGATCTCGGGCAGCGCGCCGGCCTTGCCGACGAAGGGGTTGTC
>JAUNUR010000041.1 GCA_030538085.1 Pseudomonadota bacterium
CGCTGATAAATCTCAATATCAACCAGCGGTGTTGCACTTCGGAGTTGAGACCGCCTGCTGATTTATGAGCAACGGCCCCAAAAAGCTCATGCACACCCAACGCCTGCCCTTTCGCTACCATGCCCAGCGCGCGCCCGTACCGGATCTGACCAGCGCGCTGCGCGAACGGATGTCGGCGCTGTACCTGTCGTGCTACGACGGCACGTCCGAGGCGCTGTTTCAGCGCGACCTGGCCGAGAAGGACGAGGCGATCCTGCTGTGGGCCGGCTCCGAACTGGCTGGCTTCACCACCCTCAAGACCTTTGACTGGACATGGCGGGACCAAGCGTTGCGCATCGTTTATTCGGGGGACACGCTGGTCACGCCCGCACACTGGGGCCAGCCCACGTTGGCATTGGCGTGGATCGAATGCGTGGCGCTTTGGCAGCGCGACCCACTGGCGCCACCGCTGTATTGGTTTTTGCTGGTCAAGGGACACCGCACCTATAAATACCTATCGGTATTCGCGCAGGCGTTCCACCCTCACTGGTCGGACGGATCAGCCCAGCATGACGACTGGCGCGCCCTGGCCAACGCCTTGGCGGAGCATCGCTTTGGCGCTCAGTATGACCCCGCCGCCGGCGTGGTGCGCTTTGCCACACCGCAGGGCCACCTGACACCGGCCCTGGCCGAGGCCACCCCAGCGGAGCGCGGCAAAGAGGCCACGCGCTACTTCCTGGCTCGCAACCCCGGCTACAGGCGGGGCGATGAACTGGTGTGCCTGTGCCCGCTGAGCGTCGACAACATGAAGCCGTTCGCCGCGCGCGTGGCACGCCGCGTACTGGCCACGGGCCGCACCTCTCACCTGTCATGACGGCACCCGCAACTTCCCCAAGGCGCTGGGCCGACCTGCCCGCGGTGGCGCGCCAGTTGCCGCCCGCTCCGCGCGCGGAGCAATGGCTCACCCAGTTGCTGGCGCGCAACCGACACTGCGCCTACCTGAGGCAGTTCGGCTCACCTGCCACGGTGGAAGAGTTTCGCCAGCGCGTGCCGATTCGCCATCATGACGACCTGGCGGACTGGATCGACCGTTGCATGCGGCCCGGCGCACGCGACGTGCTGTTTGCTGGCGCTCCCGTGGGCTGCGAGCGCACCGGCGGCAGCACGCGCGGACCCAAGCTCATCCCCTATTCCGCCGAGGGACTGCGCGACTTCCAGCGTGCGCTGCTGCCCTGGCTGGCCGGCGTGGTACAGCGCTTTCAGATCACCGGCTCGGCGTACCTGGCCACCAGCCCGGCTACTCGCGCGCCGGAGATGGTTGGCGACCTGCCCCTGGGCTTGCCCGATGGGGCCTACCTGGGGCCGGAGGCCGGCGCCATCGTCCACGACCATCTGGCCGTGCCGCTGACCGTCAACCAGTTCACCGATGTACCGGCATGGCGCGCCCAGACCCTGGCCCATCTGCGTGCCGCGCACGACCTGGAGCTGATCTCGGTCTGGAGCCCCACCTTTTTTCTGGCGTTGCTGCGTGACATTCCCGATGCCGCCGAACGCTGGCCACGCCTGAAGGTGATCAGTTGCTGGGCCAGCGGAGCGTCGGCGCCATATGCGGCGGAACTCGCGCATCGGTTGCCGCGCACACACCTGCAGCCCAAGGGCTTGCTGTCCACCGAAGGCGTCCTGACCGTGCCGGACGCCAATGACGCGCCGGTGCTCACGCGGCATGGCTTCGCCGAATTCGCCCAGGCTGACCAGCTTTATTTGGCCGACGAACTGCGGGCTGGCGAGTACTACGACGTGATTCTCACCAGCGCCAGCGGCTTGTACCGCTACGCAGCGGGTGATCGCGTGCGCTGCACGGGACGTACGCTTGCGGGCGATGCGGTGCTCGAATTCGTCGGGCGCGCGCATCTGGTCAGCGACCTGGTGGGAGAAAAACTCACCGAGCCCTTCGTGGCGCGCTGCCTGTCCGGTCTGAAAGGATTCACGATGCTGATCGCCGATGCCGAAGCGCCCGGCTACGTGCTGGTGAGCGAACACACCCCCGACCCCGCCGCGCTGGCAACCGTGCAGGCGCGCCTGGCCGACAACCCGCAATACGCCTACGCATGCCGCATCGGCCAGCTCAAGCCCTTGCGTGCATGCGCCCGCCCCGATGCCTGGGCGCGCTACGAACAGACACTGCTCGCGCGCGGCACGAGGCTGGCCGACGTCAAGCCCGTCGCGCTGCGCACCGAGCCCTTCTGGCTGCATGTATTCGATGCCTCAGCGGAAGCTGTCACACCATGAAAATCGCCCTGCTCTCACCCAAAGGTCCGCTGTACCGCGCGCGCGGCGGCATTTTCAAGAAGTCGCTGCGCTATCAGCCGCTCACGCTGACCACGCTGGCCGCGCTGGTGCCGCCCGAGCTGAACGCCAGCGTGACGCTGCACGACGAAGGCATCGAGCCGCTGGACGGCCCGCTGGATGCCGAACTGGTCGGCATGACCGTCATCACCGGCACCGCCCCGCGCGCCTACGAGCTGGCGGCGCGCTTTCGCGCCGAAGGAAAAACCGTGGTGCTGGGTGGCCCGCACGTCACGCTGATGCCGCATGAAGCCGCCGAGCACGCCGATGCCATCTGCGTCGGCTACGCCGAGGACACCTGGCCCGAACTGCTGCGCGACCACGCGCGTGGCGCCCTCAAGCCAGCCTACCATCAGGCGCCCGATTTCTCGCTAGACCGGCCCGGCATGCCGTTCGCCCAGCGCGAGCTGTTCGACCCGCGCCACTTCCTGACGCAGGCCGTGTTCGAGGCCACGCGCTCGTGCGTGCACACCTGCGAGTTCTGCGTCGCGCCCGCGGCCTGGGGCCAGAAGCAGTACCAGAAGCCGGTGTCCTGGGTCATCGAGGACATCCGCCGCGTGGGCCAGCAAAAGCTGATCTTCGTCGACCTCAACCTCATCAGCGACCGCGAGTACGCCCGCGAGCTGTTCACGGCCATGATTCCCCTCAAGGTGCAGTGGTTCGGCCTGTCCACGGTGCTGCTGGCGCACGATCCCGAACTGATGGAGCTGGTGGCGCGCAGCGGCTGCAAGGGCCTGCTGCTGGGGCTGGAAACCGTCACGCCTGAAAGCCTGCGCGACGCGCGCAAGAAGTTCAACGGCTCGGTCGACTACAAGCAGGTGATCGGCGACCTGCACCGGCTGGGCATCTCGATCCAGGGCTGCTTCGTGTTCGGGCTGGACCACGACAGCACCGACGTATTCGACGCCACGGTGCAGTTCGCCATCGACGCGGGCGTCGATCTGCCACGCTTTGCCGTGCTGACGCCGTTCCCGGGCACGCCATTGCACCGGCGCCTGGAGGCCGAGGGCCGCATCCTCACCCGCGACTGGGAGCAGTACGACGGCCAGCACGTGGTGTTTCAGCCCAAGCAGATGAGCGTGCAGGAACTGGCCCTGGGCCACGAGCGCGCCTGGAAGCAGGTGTACCGCTGGTCCGCCATCGGCCGGCGCCTGTGGGCCGCGCGCAATTTCCAGCCGCTGGCGCTGACGGCCAACCTGGGCTACCGCTTCTACGCCCACAACCTGCACCGCTTCTACACCTGCGACTGGCCCATTCAGACGCTGGCGCGCCCCACGCCCAGGGTCATCACGGTTCAGGCCGAAACCAAGGAGCCGCGCACCGTATGCGGATAACGCTCATCCAGCCCGCCATCGGCCACCGCCTAGGCCGCCGTCCGGGCGGCGCCTACATCCGCACCTGGCAGATGGAACCCTTGCCCATCGCCACGCTGGCGGGACTGACCCCCTCCGACGTCGAGTTGCGCTTTCACGATGATCGGCTGGAGCCCATCCCCTACGACGAACCCACCGACGCGGTGGCGCTGCCGGTCGAGACCTACACCGCCCGCCGCGCCTACCAGATCGCCAGCGAATACCGCCGCCGCGGCGTGCCGGTGATCCTGGGCGGCTTTCACGTGACGCTGGTGCCTGGCGAGGCCGCGCGCTACGCCGAAACCATTGTCACCGGCGAGGCCGAATCCGCCTGGCCCGCCGTGGTCGACGACCTGCGCCACGGCACGCTGCAAGCGCGCTACCACGGCGAGCGCCAGGCGCTGGCGCTGGTACGCCCCGACCGGCGCATCCTGGCCGGCAAGCGCTACCTGCCGATTGGCCTGGTGGAGACCGGGCGCGGCTGCCGCTTTCCGTGCGAGTTCTGCGCCATCCAGACCTTCTTCGGGCGCACCCACCGCGCGCGGCCCGTGGGCGCGGTGGTCGACGAGCTGCGCGGCCTGATGCCGCACAAGAAGCTGTTCTTCTTCGTCGACGACAACTTCGCTGGCGACATGAAAGCCGGCCGCGAGCTGCTGCCCGCGCTGGCCAAGCTGAAGGGCCTGCGCTGGATCACGCAGCTGAGCATCAACGCCGCGCACGACGAGGACTTCGTGCGTCAGTTAAAAGGCGGCGGCTGCCAGGGCGTGCTGATCGGCTTCGAGTCGCTCGACGAGGCCAACCTGCGCCTGATGGGCAAACGCTTCAACACCATGAAAAGCGGCTACGCGGGCGCGCTGGCCAACCTGCGGCGGCACGGCATCGCGGTGTATGGCACCTTCATCTTCGGCTACGACCACGACACGGTCGACTCCTTCGACCGCGCGGTCGACTTCGCGCAAGCGCAGGGCATGTACATCGCCGCCTTCAACCACATCACGCCGTTTCCCGGCACCCCGCTGTATGCGCGGCTGCAGCGCGAAGACCGGTTGCGCTACGACGCCTGGTGGCTGGACCCGCGCTACCGCTACAACGAACTGCCCCTCCACCCTCGCGGCCTCACCGCCAGCCAGGTGACCGAGGGCTGCGTGCAGGCGCGTCGCCGCTTCTACGGCTGGCCCAGCATCCTGCGGCGCCAGTGGCGCAACCTGGGCGACGCCGTGCTGGCGCGCAACTTCATCCCCATCAACGCCATGCACCGCGGCGAAGTCAGCCAGCGCAACGGCTACCCGCTGGGCGACGAGGCGCTGCTCGAAGCGCCGCTGCTGGAAGTTGCCTGACACGGCATGTCGGCCATCCACATCCGCCCCGCCGACTTGGCCGACGACGCCGCGCTCCGCGCGTTGCTGCGGGAGGTCGACATGCCGGGCTGGGTGCGCATGGTGACCACGCGCGAGCCCTCGCACTTTGCCGCCAGCCGGCGCTTTGGCGACGAGCAAACCTTCATCGGCCACGACGGCGACGTGCCGGTGGGCATGTTCGCCTGCGCCACCCAGCCGTTGTGGATCAACGGGCAGGCTCGGACCGCGGGCTACCTGGGCGCGCTGCGCGTGCGGCCCAGCTACCGCCATCGCGCGCGCCTGCTGCGCCAAGGCTTCGCGGTGGTGCGCCAGTCGGTGCCGCCCCATGCGCTACCGCTTTGGTACACCGCCATCGGCAGCGGCAACCACGCCGCGCGCCGCGTGCTTGAAGCCGGCTTGCGCGGCCTGCCGCGCTATCGCTATTTGAACGATCTGGTCACGCTGGCCCTGCCCGCGCGGCGCGGGCGGCGACACGGGTTGTGGCAACCCGTGCCGCCCGCGGCGTTGCCCGCGCTGTGCGACTTTCATGCCAGACAGGCATCCCAGTACCAGTTTTCGCCCGTCCTGCATGCGCGGAAAGCTCTTGAAACAGGAGCCAACTTCCATGCCGTGCAGCACGCGGGTCAAACCGTCGCCTGCGTTGCGCTGTGGGATCAGCGCGGCCTGCAGCAAGCCCGCGCGCTGGGCTACGCCACACCGCTGGCGCGGGCGCTGCCGCTGCTCAACGCCTGGGCGCACATGGCGCGCCGCGTGCCACTGCCGCGCGTGGGCGAGCCGCTGGACCACGGCTACGCCGCCTTTCTGGCCGTGGCGCCCGACTGCCCGGCGCCGATCGACGTATTGATCGAAGACGCCCTGGCGATCTGCCCGACGCCGATCCTCAGCCTGGGCTTGCACGGCGCGCATCCGTGGCTGGCCCTTCTGCAGCGGCGTTTTCACCCGGCCCGCTATGCCACGCGCCTGTACGCCGTCGGTTTTGATGACGATCACGCGCTCGGGCCGCGCCCCTGTCAGCCCGAAGTGGCCGTGATGTAAACCGCCACCGTGACACGATGCCGCCAACACACCGAGATTTCTTGAATCAAAAATGCCTTTACCGCCCGTACAGCATGCCCTAGCAGCTACTCAAGCCATAGCAGCAATGATGGATACTGTCACGCCATGAAGCTTGCGCTCGTCCGTCCCAACCTCGGCGACTACCGATCCAGCGACGCCATGGCCCCGCTGGCGCTGGGCATTCTGGCGGCGCGCAGCCAGGGGCACGAGGTGCGGCTGTACGACGACAAGGTCGAACCCCTGCCCGAACGCATCGACGCCGACCTGGTGGCGATGACGGTGGAGACCTTCACCGCGCGCCGCGCCTACGCCCTGGCTGACCGCTGGCGCGCGCAAGGCGTGCCGATGGTGATGGGCGGCTACCACGCCACGCTGCTGCCGGACGAAGTGGCGCGGCATGCCGACGCCCTGGTGCTGGGCGATGCCGAAAGCGCGTGGGATACCGTGCTGCGCGACGCCGCCGCCGGCCGCCTGCAAGCGCGCTACCTGGGTGACAACACGCGCCCGCTAGATGACTACCGCACCGACCGCGACATCTTCCGGGGCAAGCCCTACGCCCCGGTCGAATTGGTGCAGTACGGGCGTGGCTGCCGCTTCGCGTGCGACTTCTGCTCCATCCACGCCTTCTACGGCACCCGGCTGCGCGTGCGCCCCACGGCCGGGCTGTGCGAGGAGATCGAGTCGCTGCCGCGCCAGCGCCTGCTGTTCTTCGTCGATGACAACCTGTTCGGCACGCGCGAGCAACTGCGCACCTTGCTGGCGACGCTCAAACCCCTGAAGCGCCGCTGGTCGTGCCAGATCAGCATCGACGTCGCGCGCGATCCGCGCCTGCTCGACGAGCTGGCCGAGGCCGGCTGCCGCTACGTGCTGATCGGTTTCGAAAGCGTGGAGCCCGCCAACCTGAAGCAGATGCGCAAGCCGTGGAACAAGGTGGCCGGTGCCTACACCGACGTGGTGCGCGCCCTGCACGCGCGCGACATCGGCATCTACGGCACCTTCGTGTTCGGCTACGACCACGACACGCCCGACACGCTGCGCCGCGCGGTCGACTTCGCGCTGGAGGCGCGGCTGGACATCGCCAACTTCAACCCGCTCACGCCCACGCCCGGCTCGGGCCTGTACGACCGGCTGCTGCAAGAAGGCCGCATGCTGTCGCCGCGCTGGTGGCTCGACCCCAACTACCGCTACGGCGACCCGATCTTCCAGCCCGCGCGCATGACCCCCGCGCAACTGGCCGAAGGCTGCTTCGAGGCCAAGCGCGCCTTCTACGCCTGGCGCTCCATCGGCCGCCGCGTGCTGGCACCCACGCGCTCGTGGACGCCGTTCCACCTGTTCTCCTCCACCGTGGCCAACGTCATCTCGCGGCGCGAGGTGTACCGCAAGCAGGGCCGGCTGCTGGGCGCCTGAAGGGTTCAGGCCATGAAACTCACCCTCATCAAGCCCAACATCGGCCGGCGCGAGCACAGCCTGTACATCGACCACGGCCGCATGGAGCCGCTGATGCTGGCCGTGATCGCCGCGCTGACGCCACCCGATGTCGAAGTGGTGCTGTACGACGACCGCATGGAAACCGTGCCGGTGGATGAGCCCACCGACCTGGTCGCCATCACCGTGGAAACCTACACCGCGCGCCGCGCCTACGAGATCGCCGCCGACTACCGCGCGCGTGGCGTGCCCGTCATCCTGGGCGGCATGCACGTGGTGCTGGCGCCCGATGAAGCGGCCAGGCACGCCGACAGCATTTTCCTGGGCGACGCCGAAATCGGCTGGGCCGAGGTCATCGCCGATGCACGGCGTGGCCGGCTCAAGGCCCGCTACCAGGCGCCACCCGGCGCGGCGCAGATCGGCGGCGTGCTGCCGCGGCGCGACCTGTACCGGGGCAAGGGCTATCTGCCGGTGTCGCTGATGCAGTTCTCGCGCGGCTGCAAGTTCGCCTGTCGCTTCTGCGCCGTCAGCCAGTATTTCGACAAGAAGCACTACCTGCGCCGCATCGACGAGGTGGTGCGCGAGATCGCGGCGCAGGAGCGGCGCTTCGTGTTCTTCATCGACGACAACATCGCCTCGGATCGCGCCGCGCTCAAGGAGCTGTGCCACGCGCTGATTCCGCTCAAGGTGCACTGGATCAGCCAGGCCAGCCTCGACATCACGCAGGACGCCGAACTGATGCGCCTGCTGCAGAAAAGCGGCAACTGGGGCAACGTGGTGGGCTTCGAGTCGATCAACCTGGCCAGCCTGCGCGAGACGAAGAAATCGCCCAACATCCCCGGCTTCGCCGACTACGAGCGCGAAGTGCGCATCCTGCGCGAGCATGGCATGCAGACCTGGGCCGCGTTCGCGCTCGGCTTCGACCACGATACGCAAGAAAGCATCGCCGCCACGGTGGATTTCTGCCTGAAGTCCAAGTTCACCTTCGCCGCCTACAACATCCTCATGCCCTACCCCGGCACGCCGCTGTATGCGCGGCTGCGCGACGAAGGGCGCCTGCTGTACGACGGCCGCTGGTGGCTGCACCCCGAGTACCGCTTCAACAGCGCCGCCTTCGTGCCCGCGCGCATGACGCCCGACGAACTCACCGACGCCTGCCACGCCGCGCGCGCGCGCTTCAACAGCCTGGGCTCGCTGGTGCATCGTTTTTCCGACCTGCAGACCAATCTGCGCACGCTGAGCCGCGCGGTCTCGTTCTGGCGCTACACGCTGCTGTTCCGGCGCGAGGTCTACCGCAAGCACGGCATGCGCTTCGGCCTGCGATGAAGAGGCCGGCATGCGGCGCGCGCTCTCGCTCTACCAATACCTCGCCCCTGCGGTGCTGGCGCCGCTGTCGCTGTGGCTGTGGTGGCGTCATTACCAGGGCCATCCGCAGGCGCTTGCGCTGACGGCGCTGGCCTGGGGCCTACCGGTGGCCTGGGCCTACGTGGTGCCGGCCGTGGGCACCAATGTGCTCAAGGTATGGGAGTTCGACGTACGCCTGCGCCTGGGCCGGTTCAGGCCGCACCACGGCTTCGTGTTCGGCTCGGCCACGGCCTCGCTGGCCTGGCTGGTGCAGGGGCCGCTGGCGGCGGGCTGGCTCGACGTGCTGCGCGCGGCGCTGGTGCTGGCCTCCGTGCTGGGCTTCTGGAACCTGCTGTACGAGGTGGCCGCGCTGAAGTCGGGCCTGCTCAAGGTCTACACCCAGCCCTGGGCCGACGGCCAGCCGGCCGAGACCATCGCGCACGACTACGCGCCGTGGTTCTTCGGCGGTTTTGGCGCGGTGTATGGCGCCGTGCTCGGCCTGGCGGAATGGCAAACCGGCTGGCTGGCGCGGCCCGCCATGGCGCTGGCCTACTTCGGCTGCGCGCTGGCGCTGGCCTGCGCGCTGCCCAGCGCCGGCTTCATCTGGCAATCACGACGCCGGCACGGCCACTGGGGCACGCGCCCCGTGGCACCACGCACACACCATGAAAAGACTCAGCGCTGAGCAGATCAACCGCCTGGCGGCCGACCCGCGCCACACCTCGGCGATGCAGGGGCCGTTCGTGATCGACCGCTCGCTGCCCTTCGTGCCCGAGCACCACACGCAGCTGTATTACACGCCGGCCTACGCCACGCTCAGCGACGCGCAACGCCTGCGCTACAACCAGCTGTTCGCGCTGCGCATCAACGAATACATCATGCTGCTGGAGTCGGATTTGATCGACGCGCTGCTGCCCTCCCTGCTGCGTGATGCGCGTGTGCGCGGCGATGCGGCGCTGTCCGCGGCGGTGCGCACCATGATCGACGAGGAACGCCGGCACCACGCGGGCTTCGCCGCCTTCAACCGCGCCTGCCGGCCGGATTTGTACCCACCCGGCCACGACCGCTGCTTTGCCCGCATGCCCGCCGCGCAGCGCTGGGCCTTCGGGGCCCTGGCACTGTTGTCGTCGCGCTGGCGCTTCGGCCTGTGGTACCTGATGGCGATGGAGGAGTCGTCCAAATCGCTGGCGCGCGAAATGCTCACCCGCCCCCACACCGAAACCCTGGGCACGCTCGATCCCGCCTACGTCGCCCTGCACCGCCAGCACCTGAAGGACGAGACACGCCACCTGCACATCGACGCCCTGCTGATCGAGCGCTGCCTGCAAGGCCACTGGCCCCGCGTCAACACCTGGCTGTTCGCGCGCCTGATGGCCGGCGCGCTGCACGTGTCGCCGCACGGCTCGGGCGCGCGCGTGGTACGCCAACTGGTACGCGACTGCCCTGAACTGGCACCGCGCGAGCCCGCGCTGATCCAGTCGCTGCTGGAGCTGCGGCGCCACCGCGCCTTCCGTCACGGCCTGTTCAACCGGCGCATCATGCCGGAAAGCTTCGCCTTGTTTGACCAAACCCCGCCCCTGGCCGCCTGGCTGGCGCGTACCATGCCGCACGATGCCCAAGCCTGAGCCACCTGACACGCTGGAGAAGCCCGATGGGGTCTCGCTGGCGCTCAACTTCGTGCCGCTGGCGGTGATCGGCGCCGGCCTCGCGCTGGCGCGCGCCACCTCCGACGGATGGCTGCCACGCGGACTGGTTTTCATGGCCTGGCTCTACCTCGCGCCGCCGGTCATCGGACGCCTGATACTGGCGATTCACGGCCGTCCACACGGCGAATTCGGCCTCGGCACGCCAGCCTACCGCGCCTGGTGGTGGCTGACGCAGTTGCAGATGCCGTTCAACCGGCTGCCCGCGCTGGAAGAAGTGCTGCGTCTGGTGCCCGGCCTGTACCCGGCATGGATCGCGCTGTGGGGCGGCCAGCTCAGCCCCCTCGCCTTCGTCGGCCCGCGCGTGCTGATCACCGACCGCTACGCGGTGCGCGTCGAGCGCGGCGCGGTGCTGGGTTTCAAGAGCGCGCTGGCCGGTCACATGGTGACGCGCGACGCGGCCGGCCGCTACCGCATCACGGTGGCGGCACCGGTGGTGGGTGCCGAGGCCATCGTCGGCGGCGACGCGGGCCTGGGCCCCGGCGCCACGCTGCGCGCCGGCCACCTATTGCCCACCGGCCGCCGCGTGGCCGCCTTCGACACCTGGCCGCGCCAGGCGGCACTGGCCGAGGAGGCCACGTGAGCGAGCCGATTCCCGCCCGCCTGAACCTCGCCATCGCCGTGCTGGCGATCGCCGTCAACCTGGCCTGCCTGTGGGTGGCCAGCCATGCCAGCGCCTGGTGGGTGGTGGCCGTGGCGGCTGTCGTGTTCTCGTACAGCAACAACACGGTGTTTTCGCTGCTGCACGAGTCGGTGCATGGCCTGTTCCATCCCCACCGGCGCATCAACGATGGCGCGGGCGTGCTGCTGGCGGCGTTCTTTCCCACCATCTCCTCGGTGCAGCGCATCAGCCATCTGGGGCATCACCGGCGTAACCGCACCGACGAAGAGCTGTACGACTACTACCTGCCACACCAGTCCTGGCTGCTCAAGACCTACTGGATCTACTGCCTGCTGACCGGTTTTTACTGGGCCATCATCCCAGTGGCCACCCTGTGGTACGTGCTGTGTCCCTGGCTGTTTCGGGCGCGCTGGTTCCAGGACGGCCCGGCGCGCTGGTGGGGTTTTCGGCCCTTCGTCATCGACATCGCTCAAGCGCCGATTCGCCGCATCTGGCTGGAAGGCGCGTTCTCGCTGGCACTGCAAGTGACCGTCTTCATCGCACTCGACCTGAACTGGATCGGCTGGCTGGCGTGCTACTGGGCGTTCGGGCTGAACTGGAGTTCGGTGCAGTACAGCGACCACGCCGGCAGCCCGCGCGACGTGATCGAGGGCGCGTGGAACCTGCATTTCTGGCCCGGCGCGCGTTGGGCCTTCCTGAACTACAACTACCACCTGGCGCACCACCGCCAGCCCTCGATTCCCTGGCTGTACCTGCCGCGCCACGTGCGCGCGGGCGATGCCCGGCCATCGTTCTGGCGCATCTACCTGCGGCTGTGGCTGGGCGCGCGGCCGGCACCGCCCGGCCCCGGGCCGCAGCCGCTGACACCCCCATCCCCACCTTCTTGAGGAGACTGCCATGTTCCGCTCCCTTCTGAGCTGCCTGATCCTGACGCTGGCCAGCCTGAGCGCCACCGCCCAGGACACCACGGACCCGCAGGCCGCCGAGCACGACGCGCTGCGCCAGCTCAAGGCCGAGCTGACGCAGGTGATGGAGCGGCGCGACTTCGACGCCGCCGCACACCTAGTCCACACGCCGTTCATGGCCACCGTCAACACGCAGGACAGCTTCACCACGCTGCCGGCGCTGAAAGACTTCTACGACCGCCTGTTCACGCACAACGTGCCGCGCCTGAAGGAAATTCACATGCGGCCCGAGGCCGACGAGCTGTCACAGATTTACACCGGCACCTTCGCCTTGACGCGCGGCATGACCAACGAGCGCTACGTGCTGGCCGACGGCCGCGATTTCGACATGCAGGGCCGCTGGACCGCCGTGTCACTGAAGGAACCCGATGGCCGCTGGAAGCTGCTGGGCGTGCACATGGGCGTCAACTTCATGAATAACCCGGTGCTGAACGCCATCGAGCGCAGCGTGATGTGGATCGGGCTGGCCGGCGCCGGCGCCGGAGCGCTGCTCGGCTTCGGCCTGGCCTGGTGGCTACGCCGTCCGCGCCGCTGAAGCGCCGCGCCGGCCCGCGAAAATCCGGTGCACGCCCCAGGCCAGCAGCCCCCCGGCGACGACATCGAATACATGATGCTGGTGCACCAGCAGCGTGGACAGGCACAGCAGGCAAAGCCACAGTCCCAACATCACGCGCCATGCGGGGGCCAGCCGTGGCCACAGCGCCAGCACGATGGCGGTCGAATACGCCACGTGCAGCGACGGCCAGGTGTTGTGAGCGGCGTCGAGAGCGAATATCGCCGCGAACACGCGGCGCAGCAGGGGATCCGCCGGCAACTCGCGCACATGGCCCAGATGCCCGGGCCATGCCACGAATACCAGCCCCGCCAGCAGCGTGACCACGATCAGCACCTCCGCCAGCCGCCGCAACGCGCGCGCTCCAAGCCAGAACGGCGGCACCACGAACAGCAGGTACATCGACAGGTACACCCACACCCATTGGGACATGAAGGGAATGGCAAGCTCCCAGTCGACGTACACGCCCGTCGTGCTGGCACGCTG
Organism: Pseudomonadota bacterium; assembly: GCA_030538085.1. Taxonomy (GTDB): domain Bacteria; phylum Pseudomonadota; class Gammaproteobacteria; order Burkholderiales; family Burkholderiaceae_C; genus Ottowia. Next base: position 13,190 of record JAUNUR010000041.1, read on the forward strand.
GCTGGCCCAGTGATTGGTCGTGGGGTAGACGGCAAAGAACACCACGCCCACCAGCGCGCCCCAGGCACTGGCTACCACAATTCGCCGACCCAGCGGCTCAAGCTGCTGGCGAGCATGCGGCGGTTCGCCCACGCTCATATCCACCGACGTACACGGGCCGCGTAACGCTGATACGCAACACCAAACCGCTCGCGCAGGATGCGCTCTTCGGGTTTGATCTGCAGCGTGTTCAGCAGCCACACGAACAGCGGCAACGCCAGAAACGCCACGGCGTTGCCCAGGTAGACACCCCAGCCGACGAGCACCAGCAGCATCCCCAGGTACATGGGATTGCGGGTGAAGCGGTAGATGCCGGTGGTGACAAGCATGCTGGCCTTGCGCGGCGACAGGGGGTTGACGGTGGTGCGGGCGCGGCTGAACTCCAGCGCGCCGGCCAGGGCCACCAGACCACCGGCAAAGGCGATGACCAGCCCCACCACCGTGAAAATTGATAAAGGCTCTGGCCGCCACAACCGCGCCGATGGCACGGCTTGCGCCAGCACCCACATCAGCACGCCAACGGCCAGGTCGATGACCGGCGGCGGGATCTTGTGTTCGTACCAGCGGGACATGGGGCAAATGCGGCTCAGGATCGCTCGGACACTATGAAATAAATAGCTTCTTGCGCTTGTCCACAAAGCGCTGGCGGCCATTTTCACTCACAGACTGAATTTGCGGCTGTTGATGTGGGAGCGGCCTTGGCCGCGATGGGAGTTCCCTCGTGCGGAGACGCCCCATCGCGGCCAAGGCCGCTCCCACAGTTTGGCTCTGCCCCGCTTACTTGCGCATCAGCACCTTCAGCGCGTTCTGCAGGCGGCGCGCGGTGGCCTCGTCGTGCGCGGCGGCCAGCACCTTGCCGGCGTCCTGCGCCCAGGTGTCGGCCGGGGCAGGATCGTTGCGGCGGGTGAGCAACTGCAGTTGCAGCGCGCGGCGGGCATCCAGGTGCTCGGCGGGGGTGGGCACTTCGGCCGCCATCTCCAGGCGCAGCAGCGGCTCGGCGGCGTTGCCTTGCGGCGCGGCCTGCAAGGCCTGCACCCAGGCGTTGCGGATGCCGCCGGTGACGCCGCGCCCCAGTTCCTGCGCGCTGGGCAACTGGTCGGCCTGGCGCTGCTGCCAGGCGCCCAGCAGTTGCGTGAGCGTTTCACCGTGCGCCTGCGCGGCCAGCTTCTTGAGTTGGGCCTGCGCCGCCTCAACGGCCTCGCGCTGGGCACGGAAGGCGGTATCGCCCAGACGCGGACCACGGTCTTCGCGCGGCGGGCGGTCGCCAAAGCGACCTCCGTCACGGCGGTCACCGCGATCACCGAACCGGCCACCACGGTCGCCACCCGGGCCACCGCGCGCATCGCGGCCACCAGGACGGCCATCGCGGCGGTCGCCGAACTTGCCACCACGGCCAGCACCGGCCGGCTCGGCGCGCTTGGCTCCGGGGCGGTCGTCGCCGCGCATGGCGATGAGGGGCTTGGCGGGCCTGGCGGCTGGCGTCTCGGCATCGGGCGCTGCGCCCTCACCTTCCGTAGTGGTCGGGGCAGCGGCTTCATCCGTGGCCGCTGGCGTTTCATTTTCAGGAGCTGCCGGCGCGTCGCCGGTGGTCGCTTCAGCCGGTTTTTCTTCGGCGGCAGGCGTGGGGGCAGCGGCCAGCTGGCCGCGCGTGGCGGCTTCGAGCTGGGCCATGGCGGCACGGATTTGCTGCGCATCGCCGCTGGCGTTGGCGGCTTCCAGCGCCTTGGCGGCTTCCAGCACGGCCTTGTCGTGCGCGCTCATGGCGGCGGCGTGCTTCTCGCGCTCGACGCTCTTGCGGTTGAAAGCCTCGTCGATGGGCTTGCGGAAGGCGTCCCACAGGCGCTGCTCGTGCTTGCGATCCAGCGGCACGGCCTGCGCCTCGGCCTGCCAGCGCTGCTGCAGCGCCTTGACGGCGTCGATGCGCAGTTGCGGCGCGGCGCCAAGCTGTTCAGCCTCTTGAATCAGCGCCTGACGGCGGGCGGTGCTGGCTTTCTGCGCGGCTTCCAGCGGCTGGGCGGCGGCGCGAATGGCTTCCTTCCACTGCGGCTGCAGTTCGGCGAACTGTTTTTCCGACAGGTGGCCAGCGTTGCGCCAGCGGTCGGAGAACTGATGGATCTGGCGGTTGAAAGCCTTCCAGTCGGTGCCCTCGCCCGCGCTGGCCTGCGCGGCGCCCCAGTCTTTCACTTCCTCGATCAGCGCGGTGCGCTGGGCCTTGTGCTCGGCGGCCTCGGCGCGCACCTGGGTGATCCACTCGTCGACGAACTTGTGCGCGGCGTTGATGGCGCGGTCAAAGCGTTTCCACAGCGCGTGGTTGGGCGCGCCGCCCTGGTCGGCGGTTTTCCACTCCTCGCGCAGCTTGCGGATGGTGCCCTGCAGCTTGCGGCCACCCATGGTGGGCACGAGCTCGTAGCCATCCTCCAGCGCGGTGGGGGCAGCGGCGGGTTCCGTGTCTTTTTGGGCTTCATCGCCCGCCTGGTCTGCGCGGGCAGCTTCTGTTTCAGGAGCATCCGGTGCGTCCGCGGCAGTTGCTTCGGCTGAGGCTTCCGCAGGCGCCACCGGCACATCGGACGTTGCGGGCACCTCGGGCGCCACCGGCGCGGTCTCGGCGGATGCGTCGGCTTGACCCGCCGCATCAGCCACATCAGCCCCTTCGGCTTCGGGCACGGGCGCCACGTCGGCTGCGGCCTCGGCCTTGCGGGGCGCCGCGACGCCCTTGATCTTGCGCTTGACCAGCAGTGCCTCGGCCTTGGCGACGAGTTGCTCGCGCACCTTGTCGGCGCTCCAGCGCTGCCAGCCTTCCAGCTCGCCAGCGCTGACCAGGGCGGCGTGCACGCGCGCCTCCAGCGCATCGTCGATCAGGCGACCGTGGGTCTTGAGCGACTGGCGCAGCGCGTTGGTGGCGCTGTGCATGTTCTTGGTGTGCCCGGCGCCGACGGCCTGCTCCAGCAGCATCACGCCGGCTTCGACGGCCTTCTGCGCGGCGGCGCGCTGCTCGGGGTCGACCTTGGGCCTGGCCGGCTTGTCGACGGCCGGCGCGGCGGCGGTGGCATCGCCACGCGCGGCGCGGATTTCGTCGGCCCACACCGGCACGGACGGCAGCGGTGCGGCGGCATCGGTGGAGGCGGCCACGGTTTGCGCCAGGGCGGCGCCAAAGGCGTCCCACACCACCGTCAGCTGCGCCTGCGCGGCCTCCAGTTGCGGCGGGTAGCGCACGTCCACGCTGGGCCATTGCGGATCGTCCATCAACTGGCTGGCCTGGCCGCGCCACTGCTCAATATCGGCTTGCAGACCTTCTTGCTGGGCCTGCGCGTCCTGCCAGGACTTGGTGGACAGCAACTCGATGCGCTGCGCCAGCAGGGCCGCGGCTTCGCGCTGCACCATCACGCGCTGCTGCACGTCTTCCACCTTCTTGATGCGGTCGACCAGCTCGGCGCGCAGGCTGGACAGCGGCTCGCGCGACAGTGGCGCGCCGGCCTTGGCGGCATCGCGCTGCCAGGCCAGGGCATCGGCGATGTTCAGCCGCGCGGCTTGCAGCAGCGCCTGCGCCTTGCTTTCCCATTCGGCGGCCACGGCCTCCTGGCCCTTGGCGCGGCGCAGTTCATCAAGCTTTTCACGCAAGGCCCGGGCGGCGCCCTTGTCCTTGGCGGAAAGCTCCTTGAACACTTCCTGCATCTGCTCGGCGGACGGCTCGGTGGCCAGCCAGTCGCGCACGCGCTGGGCGCGCTCGCCCGAGGTGGCGGCCGAGAAGACGCCGCCCGTCAGGGCATCCAGCGGATGCACATCGGGTGTCTTGGGCATGGCGGCTGCCTGCTCGGGCTGCGGGTCTTGTTTGTCGCGGGAAAAAGGGAACATGCTGTGGACTGGAAAAACAGGTGGCGCGGGTCAACGCACCACGAACGGCAATGCAGGCCGAAACCTGCGGGAACTGTCTATTTTCGCCGGGTTTTGGCCGCGTGGGCACGCCAACGTGCGTTGCCAGGGCAACGGCACGCCCACGCACGCGGTTTTCAGCGCGTGGCCAGCGTCAGTTCGGCCCGGGGCGACCAGGCCTTGCCGGCGCTGTCCGCGTCGCTGGCCGCCGCTGCCGCGGGGGCACTGGCTGAAGCGCGCGGCGCGCCAAGGAACAGCCGCTCGCCCGGCAGGTTCTTGCCGGCCAGATAGTCCTTGACCACCACGCCGCGCTGCACCGCCAGTTGGCGAATGGCGTCTTCGGTGACGTCGATGTGGGCCATCAGCAGCGCTTCCATCTCGGGCACGGGAATGTCGCGCGCGAATCCGATGGCATTGCGCGGCTTGCCGGGCAGGTCGGCGCGGCGGTACAGGCGGCGCAGCAGCGCGGGGTATTCGGCCTCGCTCACCAGGTCGGCGGGCGCGGCTTCGGCGCCCTCCGCGCTGGCGGCACCGGCGCCTTCTGGCTTGGCCGCCACCTCGGCCGATGCCGGGGCACTGGGCGGCTCGGCGACAGGCGCCCCGGGTGCCGCCGCCGGGGCGTTGGCGCGCTTTTCGGCGGCCACCATGGCCTTCAGCCGCTCGCGGCGGTAGCCTTCGCGCTCGTCGGCTAGGCTGGCCGTGCCCACCACGGTGAGCTTGAGCTGCGGGCGGTCGACCAGCGCCTTGGCGATCTTGTCGAGCTGCTCGCGCGCCTGGGGTTGCAGCCGCGCGCTGCCGGGGGCGAAGGCCACGTTGCTCATGTCCGCGCCGCCCGAGCCGCCCAGCGCGCGCGCCAGCAGCGTGAACGGCGCGGTGATGGCGCGGCCAATCAGGCCCACGATGGCCTTGAAGATGATCGGGCCGATGGAGAACTGCGGGTCGTTCAACGAACCGCTGATCGGCAGATCGAGGTCGATCACGCCCTGGCTGTCGGCCAGCAGCGCCGTCGCCAGCTTGACGGGCAGGCTGGCGGGCGCGCCCGGCACCGGCTCGCCGAACTCCAGCTGGTTGAGCACCAGCTTGTTGGTGGCGGTCAGGCGCCCATCAGGTTCGACCTTGTAGGCCACGTCCATGCTGAGCTTGCCGCGCTCGATGCCGTGGCCGGCGTACTTCACCGAATAGGGCGACAGCGGCGGCAGTTCCAGATCGGTCACCTTGGCCTGGATGTCCAGCGCCAGCGGCTTGGCCAGCGGGTTGAGCTTGCCGCCAACCTTCAGCGCGGCGGTGCCCTCGGCGCGGCCAGTCAGGTTCAGGTCCGCCATCTGCGGCGCGCCGGACGGCGCGACGGAACTGAAAGCGCTCAGGCCACCGTTCAGCTCGGTCAGGTCGGCCGAGTAGTTGGGGCGAATGAAGCGGTCGGAAAACAGCACGCGGCCACTGGCCAGGCGAATGGGGCCAAAGCGGACGACCGGCGCCATGGGGTCGACCTGCTCCACCTTCTGGGCCGCCGCCGACGCCGGCGCCGATGCGGCGCCCACCGCGGCCTCGGGCACCGGCGCCGCTGGCACGGACGCCACGGCGGGCGCGCTGGCGGCCTGCGCCGGGGCCGCGGGCGCCGCCCCATCGTTGGACTTGACCACGTCCTGCAGGTTGATGCGGCCGTTGGCGTGGATGATCAGGCGCGCGTAGAAGTCGGACAGCAGCGTGTCCTTGACCTCCACCCGCGGTGGCTGGCCGGGTTCCAGCTGCACGTCCAGCCCGTCCAGCTTGAGCTGCTTCCAGCTGAGCAGTTCCTCGCCCAGACCGCCTCCGCGCGCACCGGGGCGCGAGCCCGCGCGCGCGCCGCCCGCCATGGGCGCCAGCGCCGCTTGCGACTGCGTTGGCGATGGCGCCGGCGCGTTGGCGGTGGTGGTGCTCTGGCCGCCGGGGCCGCGCACCGTGACCGACTCACCGCCGGCGGCCACGCCGGTCAGCGGTGATGGCTTGGCTGGCTCGGCCGTGGCCTGCGCGTCGGACGCCACGGCCGTGCCCGGGCGGCTGTGCGTGCGCAGCTCTTCCACGCTGGCATCGCCGCTCACGCGCAGGCGCGGGCCGGCACTCAGCTGCGCAAAGCTGACCTGCCCCTTGAAGCTGGTGTCCGCGCGCAGGATGTCGATATTGAGCGCGTCGCCAAAGTACGGCTCGAACGCATGCACCGGCACGCGCTGCGCATCGACCGCGCCTTGAGCGGTCAGCGGCGTCAGCCCCAGTTGTCCGCGCCAGGACAGGCGCCCCGGATCAGCGCGAGCGCCACCCAGGCCGCTGGCCAGCCGGGCACTCAGGTTCACCGGGATCGGCGCCGCGCCATTCAGATCCACCTGCTTGGCGTCGATCCGCAGTTGCGTCAGCTCGGCCTCCACTGGGCCGGGCACGCCGGCGTCGCGCAAGCCCACGGTGCCGCCGGCCAGCGCCAGCTCGTTCACCCGTACCTTCCACGGAAAGTCGGTGGCGGGGCCGCCCCGCGCGGGAGGTTTGGGCGCTGGCGCCGCGTCGGCGGGCTGGCGCAGCCAGGCCTGGTACATCCAGCGCTGGTCGGCGCCGCGCTCCACCGTCACCCGGGGCGACTGCACGGAGAGCTTGTCCACGGTGACGGCGCGCGTGCGCAGATCGACCAGCAACGCGCTCAGATCAATCTGGTCGATGCTGGCCAGCGGGCCGCCACCGCTGGCCGGGCGCCGCGCCGACCGTGCTGACCGCGCCGACCGCGTGGGGGCAATCGCTGCCGCGTTGGCGGCGGTGGTATCGGCCAGCATCAACTGGCGCAGGGTCAGTTGTTCAGCGGCGATCTTCAGCTCGGGCGGCAAGCCCTGCGCCTGCGGCGGCGCCCACTGCACGCCGACATGGGCGTCCAGCGCGCCCGTCAGGCGCGGTGCCAGGTGCTGCGCCAGGTAGGGCGCGGCCAACCCCAGCGGCAAGCCGGCAACGCGGGCGTTGACCTCGGCGCCGCCCGCGGCCGCCGTGCCCTGGAATTCAATGGAGGGCGCGCCGCTGGCCCGCGCTGCCGATGCCGCCGCCAAGGGCGCCGATGCCCCCGCTGCTGGCCCGGCGGGCGCCTGACCTGATCGCGCGGTGCGCGCCACGCGTGCCCCACGCACCGGGGCAGCGCCGGCGATGGCCGGGGTCAGACCCTCGGTGCCGACCAGCGCGGCCGAGCCGCTGAAGGTCAGCGGCTGATCGAACGGCACGCCGATGGTGGCCGCGGCCAGCTCGAATTCATTCAGCCGCACCACGGCGGCGGGCACGGTATCGGTGGCGGTGGTGTCGTCGGTGAAATCGAGCATGCCGCCATGCACCGCCAGCTTGTCGATGGCGACCTGCCACACAACGGGCGCGGATGCGGGCACCGCCGCCTTGCCGGCCCCACTGGCGCGCGAGGCCGCTGGCGCCGCAGAAGCCGCTGAAGCTGCAGAAATCGTTGATGCCGGTGCAGACGCGGCATCAGCCGCGGCTTCGGCCTTGGCCGGCTGGGCACCACCGGCTTCCGGTTTGGCGGTATCGGCGCCGCCTGGCGTGACCAGCAGGTTGAACCGCCCATCCCGCAGGCGCCGCAAGGCCAGGTGCGGGCCGTTCAGCTCGACCGATGTCAGGCGCACCTTGCGCTCCAGGGGGCGAACCTCACCGAGCTGAAGCTTCAGCGCGTCGAAAGCCAGCACGTCGGCGCCCTGCCCGTCCACCGACTTCAGGCCACTGACGGCCAGCGTGCCGCCCAGGCGCAGCGCGGGTTTTGGACTTTGCTCAAAGCCCAGGCGCAGATCGGCATCAACGGTGGCCGCCTGCAGCTTGATGGGCAGACCGGGCGGGATGTAGCCCAGATAAGGCTTCAAATCCAGCGCGTTCAGGCGAAAGCTCGCCTCCGTATGGCGGTTATCCGCGAACGGCAGCGCCTCGGCGCGCGAGTCGAACGCGCTGCCGTTGGCCACGAAGGCCAGCTGCGGCTGCACCACGACCTCGCGCTGCGATGGCAGCGTGCTGATAAAAGGCAGCGCCAGCCGCACGTCGCGCACCTCATGCTGGCGGCCCACGGCGCGGTCGTCGAAGTCGATGCGGCCCTCGCTCAAGTCGATGTTGTAGAGCGCGAAGCGCGCCGGCTCGGCGGGCTCGGCTGGCCGGGGGCCGGCGTTCAGCCGTGCCAGGATGTCGTCGACGTCGTAGCGGCCATCGCCCAGGTGCGTCAGGCGAAGCGCCGGCGCCTCGACCTGGATGGCGTCGATCACCGGCGCCAGGCGGAAGACGGACTGCAGCGCGGCATTGGCGTAAACACGGCGAATGCTCAGCTGCGGCGGCGCCCCCGCCGCGCCGTCCACGGCGATGTCGCGCAAGGTGAGCTCCAGCGACCACGGCTTGAAGTCGACCGCGCCAATCCGCACGGCCCGCCCCAGTTGCGCGCTGGCGATTTTCTCGCCCTGCCATTTCAGCAGCGGCGGCACCGCCAGCCAGCCAAGCACCCACAGGCCCAGCAAGCCAGCGCCTGCCCACAGCGCACGCCGTGCCCAGCGGTGGGTGGGCAAGCCTGGTCGCCAGCGTTGCGGCGGCGCGACAACGGGCTCGGGTGAAACGGATTCTGGGGAGGGCTGCGAAATACCGGACATGACAGGAACGATTGTCGCCTTTGTCCATCAACGCCGCCGCCGCGCTGGCGCCGACACGGCAGTTGCTTGAATCTCTACGGGTTGTACTCCCCGCCGCTTGCGGCGCTTCCAGCAACGCCCCCCGAAAGGGGCGGGAAGCGAAGCGGCGAATACCCCGCAGCTTGCTGCGGGGAAGGTTATTCCACACGCAAGAAAGCCCGGCGTTAAGGCCTTGGGCCTGCCCGCCGGGCTTGGAGGCAGCGTGACAAAAGCGTCGTGGTCTGCCTGGGTCCGCATCGGAAAGCTTGCTGTTTCCGGCTGCGGCGGAAGGCAAGGGATTGCCTTCAACATGGGGCTGGTGGGTTTCCATGCCACCGTATCGACTACGGCGAACCGTCTCCTGCCAACCAATGTCCGAGTGGCTCGGACAGCCTCACTGTAGGCCAGCCCGCGGGCCACGGCCAGTGATCAATTTCAATCCTCGACCCGGCGCCATTGCCGTCTTCAATCGGCTGGCGGGGCAACGCGACGGCGGGCCGCCCAGAGCCGTGGAAACCGCGCTTTCAAGCGCTTGATCGCATTGCTTGTAGGAATTTTCTTATATGAAAAATAGAATCTAGACTCCAAATATTAGTATTGACTCGGAATTTAGACGACTCCTAGAATCCGCCGATTCCGATCAAAACAGTGGGAAACCTTGAACCCGCAGCCGACTACGGCAAGCCGCATCGCGATACAGCCAAGCAGATGGAGACCATCGCGCCCGCAGTCACGGGGCGCCAAGGCAAGCGGTGAATGAACCAGGACGCAAGACCTCGCCGCCTGGCGCGTGCATGACCTGAAAAGAGATGGACAGCACCGCCGCGCTCCGCGCCAATCGCGTCCCGACAAGGAGCATCATGAGCATTTCAGCATCACTGGCCGCCGCAGGGCGCGGCATGAAGACCTTCGTGGGCGACGTCGCCGAGGGTTTTTTCGAAACCACGCACAACGGCCTGGCCCTGGTGGGCATCGTGGTCGTGGTGGTGGTGGCGCTGCTGAGCGCCCGCCCCGATCTGCGTCACCAGGGTGAGCAGCGGCTGACCGAATGGCTGACGGCTCGCCAGGTCGCCGCCATGGGCATCACGCCCGAACTGAACGCCATCGAGCGCGCCACCGCCGCCAACCCCCGCGACCTGCCACGCGAGCAGGCCAACGTGGCGCTGTGGATCAGCAGAAAGTACCGCGTGGCGCCCGAGCCCGTGGCCGCGCTGGTGGCCGAGGCCTACGAGGTCGGTCACGCCAGCAAGCTCGACCCGACACTGATCCTGGCGGTGATGGCCATCGAATCCAGCTTCAACCCCTTCGCGCAAAGCCCCGTGGGCGCGCAAGGCCTGATGCAGGTGATGACGCACATCCATACTGACAAATACGCCCATTTCGGCGGCCAGTACGCGGCTTTCGATCCCAGGAGCAACCTGCGCGTGGGCACGAAGGTATTGCACGAGTACATCCGCCGCACGGGCTCGGTCGAAGGCGGCCTGAAGTGGTACGTGGGCGCGGCCAATCTGCCCAGCGACGGCGGCTATGCCGACAAGGTGCTGGCCGAGCACGCGCGCCTGTCCCAGGTGGCCAGGGGCAAGGCCATCCCGCTGAACGACAACTCCCCCGCCCTGCGCGCGGCTGCCACGCCGCAGCCGGCAGTGCCGGCGGCGCCACCAGCAGCGGCGCCAATCAAGGTCGCCGCGCTGTCCTGAAGCTCCCGGCGCCCCCGACAAGCGTCGGCTAAACTCGCTGCCGTGCGCGACTGGCGATAGGCGCCGAGCCTTCAGGGCCGGCGCCGACGTGGACCACTGGCGGAACCGCCGCCCACCAACCACGGGGAAGCGCACCGCCCTTGCGCGTGGCGCTCGCGGCGTGTTCAGCCGTTCGCCTGGGCAGCCCTTGCATCGCCAAGGGAGCACCTTCTCGAAGGACTGCCGTGTTCAACCGTTCCACGCACACCATCGCCAACACCGACCCCGAAGTCTGGGCCGCCATCCAGGCCGAGCACCAGCGCCAGGAAGACCACATCGAGCTGATCGCCAGCGAGAACTACGCCTCGCCCGCCGTGCTGGCCGCCGCCGGCACGCAGCTGACCAACAAGTACGCGGAAGGGTACCCTGGCCGCCGCTACTACGGCGGCTGCGAGCACGTCGACGTGGCCGAGCAACTGGCCATCGACCGCGTGAAGGAGCTGTTCGGCGCCGAAGCCGCCAACGTGCAGCCGCACTGCGGCGCCAGCGCCAACATCGCCGCCTTCATGGCCTTCCTGAAGCCCGGCGACACCATCATGGGCATGAGCCTGGCCGAGGGCGGGCACCTGACGCACGGCATGTCGCTGAACATGAGCGGCAAGTGGTTCAACGTGGTGAGCTACGGGCTGAACGCGCAAGAAGCCCTCGACTACGAGGCGATGGAGCAGAAAGCGCGCGACACCAGGCCCAAGCTGATCATCGCTGGCGCGTCGGCCTATTCACTGGAGATCGACTTCGCCCGCTTCGCCAGGATCGCCAAGGAAGTAGGCGCCATCTTCATGGTGGACATGGCGCACTACGCCGGCCTGATCGCCGGTGGCGTCTACCCCAACCCGGTGCCGCACGCCGACGTGGTGACCAGCACCACGCACAAGAGCCTGCGCGGCCCGCGCTCGGGCTTCATCCTGATGAAGGCCGAGCACGAAAAAGCCATCAACAGTGCCGTGTTCCCCGGCCTGCAGGGCGGCCCGCTGATGCACATCATCGCCGCCAAGGCGGTGGCCTTCAAGGAAGCGCTGGCTCCTGAGTTCAAGCAGTACGCCGCCCAGGTCAAGAAGAATGCCCAGGTGGTGGCCGAGACGCTGACGCAGCGCGGCCTGCGCATCGTCAGCGGCGGCACGCAAAGCCATGTGATGCTGGTGGACCTGCGCCCCAAGGGCATCACCGGCAAGGACGCTGAAGGCCTGCTGGGCAGCGCCCACATGACGATCAACAAGAACGCCATTCCCAACGACCCCGAAAAACCCATGGTCACCAGCGGCGTGCGCATCGGCACGCCGGCCATGACCACGCGCGGCTTCAAGGAAGAGGAAGCCCGCGCCACCGCCAACCTGGTGGCCGACGTGCTGGACAACCCGCGCGACGAGGCCAACCTGGCCACCGTGCGCGCCAAGGTGGCGGAGCTGACCCGGCGTTTTCCTGTATACGGCGGCTAAATTCATGACAAATGACAAATGACGGCGCCGCCAGCGGCGACCATGACAAATGACCACGGTCGATGGCTGACTCATCTGTCATTTGTCATTGAAGCCGCGCAGCGGCGAAGTCATTCGTCATCCGTCATTTGAACCATGCGCTGCCCCTTCTGCGCCCACACCGAAACGCAGGTGGTCGACACCCGCGCCTCGGACGATGGCGCCTTCGTGCGCCGCCGCCGCCAGTGCGGGCACTGCGCCAAGCGCTTCACCACCTACGAGCGGCCCGACGTCAGCTTTCCCAGCATCGTCAAGAAAGACGGCCGCCGCGTGCCCTATGCGCGCGGCAAGCTGCAGGCCTCGCTCGATCTGGCGCTGCGCAAGCGCCCGGTGAGCACCGAGCAGATCGACGCCGCCATCGAGCGCATCGAGGAAAAGCTGCTCAATACCGCCGCGCGCGAAGTCCCCTCCAGCCGCATCGGCGAGCTGGTGATGCGCGAGCTGAAGAAACTCGACAAGGTCGCCTACGTGCGCTTTGCCAGCGTGTACCGCAGCTTCGAGGACATCGACGAGTTCCGCGCGCTGGTCGATGAAGTGCGGCGCTGACCGCTGGTAGCACCATGCCGGGTAATCGGAGCGGATGGGTACTGGCGCTGCTGGCCGCGCTGGCGCTGCATGGCGCGGCCCTGTGGCTGCTGCAGCCCTCGTACTACGCCGTGGCCCCCACGGCGCGCCCTTCGACGTGGCGCGTGCAGGTCCACGCGCGCGAAGTGCCCGCGCCAGCAGCCAAGCCCATTGCCCAGCCAGTGCCCGCACCCGCGCCAGAGTCGGCGCCACCCCCGCCACCCATCGAGCGCCCAACCGTACCGCCGCCGCCAGCACCTGAAGAAGCCCTGCCCGCCAGCCCCGAGCCCACCGCGCCAACACCCCCCGAGAGCGACCTCGTCACGGCCACGGACAGCGCCATGCCGTGGCTGGACGCCAACCTGGCCGACCAAGCGCCCACGCCGGTGGACAACGAGTGGCACCTCACCGAGATGCCCTGGCCACAGGCTTTTCCCATGGTGGAAGTGCACGTGTGGATCACATCCGATGGCCGCATCGAACACTATGAAATACAGGGTGATGCCGCCAACGACCTGGCGATGCGGGCGCTGTTCGCCCCGTTCGCCGAAACACCCATGCGCCCGGCCTATTTCGGCGGCATGCCGGTGCCCAGCATCATGCGCATCCAGATCTGGGAGGGCGATGGGCCGGCACCGGATTTCGTGTCACCGCTGCCGCCAGCATCGGCGGCCTCGGCGGTGGACTGATCTTTCTTGCGTTCAAGACGATGACGAATGACCGCGGCTGGCGCCGCATGACAAATGACGAATGCGCCCTTTGTCATTGAAGCGCAGCAAAGTCATTTGTCATTTGTCATTTCTCCTCATCCCGTCATTACAGCGCCCCGCGCCCAGGCCGTTGAGCACGGCATACCCAAAGAGGGGGGACTTTCCTTATTTTTTCAATGATCAAACAGGGCTCTCGCCCTTTAGATACATACGCAAGCAGCTCTCTTTTCAAGACTTATAAATGGCTTCAAGCCGCTACCGCTTGTTTTGAAGCCTGTCTTCAGCGCGGCAGGTGCGACTGCACCCACTGCGCGATCTGCGCCGGGTTGGTCATGGCGCCGGGCTGGCGCGCCACCTCGCGACCACCCACGAACAGCGCCAGCGTCGGGATGCTGCGGATGTTGTAGCGCGCGCCCAGCGCTTGCGCCACCTCGGTATTGACCTTGGCGACGCGCACCCGTGGCTCCAGTTGCGCGGCGGCCTTTTCGTAGGCCGGGGCCATCATGCGGCAAGGCCCGCACCAGGGTGCCCAGAAGTCCACCAGCACCGGGATCTGGCTGCGCGCCACGTGTTTGTCGAATGCGGCCTCATCGTCCAGCGCCACCGGCTGGCCGGTGAACAGCGGCTGCTTGCACTGGCCGCAGTCGGGCGCGCTGCCAAGCTGATCCGGCTTGACGCGGTTGGTGGTGTGGCAGTGCGGGCAGACAACGTGCAGCGGTTCGCTCATGAAAGGCTCCTCAGGGTCAGGCGGCGGGTGCGGCACCGGATGCTGCGGTGTCGGGCGATGGCCTGGCGCGCGCGGCGGCAATGGCATCGCGGGCGGCCATCTCGGCGCGCATGGCGGCATCCAGTGGCGAACGGCACAGGCCGGCGTCGCCGTAGTGCAGGTTTTCGTACAGCGCGGCGGCGGCGGGGCTGTGCTCCAGCAGCGGGTCCCAGCACACGTCGGGATCGCGCAACTCGTCGCGCAGCCGCAGCGCCACGGCGCGGTACTGGTGCGGATCAACCGCATCCCTGCTGGCATCCAGGCGCTCCAGCAACTGCGCCAGCACCAAGGCGGTGCGCGGAGGGGCTTGCAAGGTTTTCATGGCCTGAAGCTGCGGCCACCGCCGCGCTTTTTCAAGGCTCGCGCGGGGCCGGCGGCGGGCGCGGCTCTTCCAGCGCGCGGAAATCCAGGATGCGGGTGGCCAGAAAAGTTTCGATCAGAAAGCACAGCAGCGCCAGCAAAAAGGCGCCAACGCCGCCCAGAAAGCTGACCATGGCGCTGCGCCCCACGCGCACCGACGAGGCTTCGCCCAGGAACAGCAGGATGATGGTCAGCCCGATGGCAAAGGCGCACAGTGTCAGCAGCGCGATGCTGGCGTTGGTGAGCTGTCCACGGCGCCGCAGCGCCGCCAGCTCCCGCATGGCGCGGCGGGTGCCACGCCCCTCGGGGGCCTCTTCCAGCTGGTCTTCCAGCGTGCGGGCACGGTCGATGATCCGCGCCAGCCGGCCCACGATGGCGCCCAGCAAGCCGGCCACGGCGGTGAGCAGAAACACCGGCGCCACCGCCAGCCGGATGGCGTTGTTGATGATGTCAGCGTCCACCGGCATCGTTCAAGCGCCTGCAAGGACGAGCAACGCGGCATGGCACGCCCAGCGCGGTGCGATCGGGTGCATAGCGCGCTCACCCAACAGGTAAATGTGATCGAAGCCGTGAAAGTCAGTGCTCATGCGGGTTACCCAAGGATGGCAAGCAGTCAACTGCCGTTTCTATTGAGAGTTTCGTAATTCAGGACAAGCATATGCAATACCTTCACCTCATCCCGTCATTGCGGCGAAGGCCGCAATCCACACGGTGTCCGCAGGTGAACGCCGCGTCAAGGTGACGCCCCATGGATTGCGGCCTTCGCCGCAATGACGAGGGAATGTGAGGGGGTTCTGATGGCCCGTGCTGTCGTGATTTTTGAAAACCTCGATAGGTTCAAGCGCTCACAGCGCCCTGGCCAGGCGGCCGATGCCTTCGCGGATCTTCGCCTCGTCCGCCGTGGCGAACGACAGGCGCAGCGTGCTCGCGTCGGGGTGGGCGCAGTAGAACGGCGCGCCGGGCACGAAGGCCACGCCCTGCTCGATGGCGCGCTTGGCAAACTCGTTGCCGTCCTTGACCTTGCCGCCTGCGCCGGTGAGCCGCGCCCACACGAACAGGCCGCCCTGGGGCTGCACGAATTCGATGGCATCGCCCAGGTCGCCACGCAACGCATCACCCATCGCCTTCGCACGCGCGCCGTACACCTGCCGCACCCGCGCCAGCGTGGCGGGCATGCGGCCCGCGGCCAGATACTGCGCGGCGGTGGCCTGCGCAAAAGTGCTGGTGTGCGCGTCGCTGAACTGCTTGCACATCACGGCCCTGGCCAGCAGATCGGGGGGCGCCACCATCCAGCCCACGCGCAGGCCGGGGCTCAGCACCTTGCTCAAGCTGCCGCAGTGCACCAGCCAGTCGCGGCTGCCGGGCACCTGATCCGACAGCGCCAGCAGGCTGGGCGGCGGCGGCGCGTCGAAATACAGATCGCCGTACGGGTCGTCTTCGACGATTAGCGTCTGGTACTGCACCGCCAGCTCCAGCACGCGCTTGCGGCGCTCCAGGCTCAGCATGGCGCCGCTGGGGTTGCCAAAGGTGGGGATCAGGTAGACGAACTTCGGCTTGTGCTGCGCGATCAGGCGCTCCAGCTCATCGACCTGCACGCCGTCGCCGTCGATCGGCACGCTGACCAGATCAGCACCGTACAAGCGGAAGCACTGGATGGTGGCCAGAAAGGTCGGCCCCTCCACGATGGCCTTGCTGCCCGGATCGACCAGGCACTTGCCCAGCAGATCAAGCGCCTGCTGGCTGCCGGTGGTGACGATGAGCTGATCGGCGGCCACGTCCCTGGCGCCCTTGGCTTGCATGAACGCCGCGAGCTGCTCGCGCAGCGGCTGGTGGCCCTCGGTGGCGCCGTATTGCAGCGCGGCGCCGGGGTCGTCGGCCAGTGCCTTGGTGGCGGCTTCGCGGATGCCGTCCACATCGAACATCGCGCTGTCCGGAAATCCCCCCGCGAAGCTGATGATGCCGGGCTTGCCCAGCAACTTGAACAGTTCGCGGATGGCGGAGGTTTCGACGTTGTCGAGGCGTTGGGCGAAGGGGATGCTCATGGCGGGACTCTGGTTCGTGACGCCGTATTGTCTCCAATCACGATCCCATAATCGCCGCATGACGCCCGCCCAGATCGAGACCTTCTTCGCCACCCTGCAAGCCGCCAATCCGCTGCCCACCAGCGAGCTGGAATACACCAGCGTGTTCGAGCTGCTCACCGCCGTGCTGCTGTCGGCGCAGGCCACCGACGTGGGGGTGAACAAGGCCACGCGGCGGCTGTTTCCGGTGGCGAACACGCCGCAGGCCATCCTGGATCTGGGCATCGAACGGCTGGAGGGCTTTATCAAGACCATCGGCCTGTATCACGCTAAGGCCAGACACCTGATGCAGACCTGCCGCATCCTGGTGGAACGCCACGGCGGCGAGGTGCCGCGCACGCGCGCCGAACTGGAGGCGCTGCCCGGCGTGGGCCGCAAGACGGCCAACGTGGTGCTGAACGTGGCCTTTGGCGAGCCGACGATGGCGGTGGACACGCACATCTTCCGCGTCGGCAACCGCACCGGTCTGGCGCCCGGTAAGACGCCACTGGCGGTGGAGCTGAAGCTGCTGGAGCGTGTGCCGCCAAAGTACATGAACCATGCGCACCACTGGCTGATCCTGCACGGGCGCTACGTATGCCTGGCGCGCACGCCGCGCTGCTGGGAATGCGCGGTGGCCCATTGCTGCGACTTCACGCCCAAGACGCCGGCACCCTGAACCATCCGCCGCACCATCCGCGCTGCTCCGCGGCGCACACCTGCAGGAATTTCTTGACTCAGGTTACGGCAAGCGCGGCCACCTCCGTCTAGGATGCGTTCTTTTTTCTACGCAGCATATCGTTGCCAGGTGTGCGGCAACCTTGCAACCTAGAAACGGCAGTTGACCGCTCGCCATCCTTGGACAACTGGCATGAGCACTGACTTTCACGGCTTCGATCACGTTCACCTGTTGGGTGAGCGCGCTATGCACCCGATCGCACCGCGCTGGCCGCGCCATGCGGCGTT
>JAUNUR010000042.1 GCA_030538085.1 Pseudomonadota bacterium
GATCGGATATCAGGTCACCGCTACGCCGGCTTGACGAGCTGTTGTTTCACTTCAGGCGCGGCGGGGCAGGGCGCCTTGTGCTTCGGCGGCGGCCAGGCGGTCCAGTTCGGCGCACACGTCGATCAAGCGACCGGAGATGCGCAGGCGCCCACTGTCGGCCGCTGGCTGCCGGGCATCCACGAGGCGGGTGACGCGCACCGTGGGCGTGCCCGTGGCGGAGGGCGTGTCAGCGGCAGGGGCGGCGGGTGGCACCAAGGCCAGCGTGCGCTGGCCGGCGGCCTGCGCGTCGGCGCTTTTCTGCGCCGCGCGGCGGCGGGCCATGGCGCTCCAGGCGCTGTCGGTGGGCGCCGTGCCGGACGTGGCGGCGCGATGCCGGCGGTAGCTGGGCACGGCCCAGTCGGACAGGTGAATGACGTTGGTTCCCATGTAAAACCTTTCGATGCAAGCGAGGTTGGACACAGGCGAGATTGCTGGCGCGGCAAAAACCGCCGCAAGGCCCGCGCGCCACAGGGTGTGAACGAGGGGGCCGGTGAGCCGCCACCTTCGTCTGCACGCCCGCCACCTGCGGCAGCGCGGGGGTGATGGCCTACATGAGCATGCTGTTGCGGATCAGGCCCACGGCCAGGCCCTCGATCTCGAACGGCTCGCCGGGCTGCACGACGATGGTGGGGTAGTCGGGGTTTTCGGCGTGCAGCTCGATCTGGTTCTTGTTGCGGTGAAAGCGTTTGACGGTGACGTCGTCACCCAGGCGCGCCACCACGATTTGGCCGTTGCGGGCATCGCGCGTGGCCTGCACGGCCAGCAGGTCGCCATCCATGATGCCGGCGTCACGCATCGACATGCCGCGCACGCGCAGCAGGTAGTCGGGCCGCTGGGGGAACAGGCCGGGCTCGATGTGGTAGGTCTGGTCTACATGCTCCTGCGCCAGGATGGGCGAGCCGGCGGCCACGCGCCCGACCAGCGGCAGCGCCAGTTGCGCCATGCCGGGCAGCGGCAGGCTGAAGCTGTCGGTGCGCACGCCGGTGCGCCCCGCGCCTTTGAGGCGGATGCCGCGCGAGGTGCCGCTGACCAGTTCAATGACGCCCTTGCGCGCCAGTGCCTGCAAGTGCTCCTCGGCCGCGTTGGCCGAGCGGAAGCCCAGCTTCGCCGCGATCTCGGCCCGCGTGGGCGGCGCGCCGGTGCTTGCGATGGCGTGCTGCACCAATTGCAGGATCTGCTGCTGGCGGGCGGTGAGCTTGGGGCTGTCTGACATGGCTGGCTCCGGCGGATGACGGGATGGCGGTTGACCTGTGTTGATATCCAGTAACTGTATTTTTACCCAGTTTTTGCATCAGCGCAAGCAGTTTGAGGACAGCCTCTAAGGGAATGAGCGCACCCGGAAACAACAACGCCCCGGCAAGCGGGGCGTGGTGGCGGGTGGGCTAAAGGCGCGTCAGTTGGCCAGGGCCTGCAGCGCGCGCGCGGTGATTTCTTCCACCGTGCCGGTGCCGCTGATGGCGCGGTACTTGGGGGCGTTGGCCGGGTCGGCCTTGGCCCAGTCGCCGTAGTAATCGACCAGGGGGCGCGTCTGCTGGCTGTACACGTCCAGGCGCTTGCGCACGGTTTCTTCCTTGTCGTCGTCGCGCTGTACCAGCGGCTCGCCGGTCACGTCGTCCTGGCCCTCCACCTTGGGCGGGTTGAACTTGACGTGGTAGGTGCGGCCGCTGGCGGGGTGGCTGCGGCGGCCGCTCATGCGCTCGATGATGGCGTCGAAGGGCACGTCGATTTCCAGCACGTAGTCGAGCTTGACGCCAGCTTCCTTCATGGCCTCGGCCTGGGGGATGGTGCGTGGGAAGCCGTCGAACAGGAAGCCATTGGCGCAGTCGGCTTCAGCGATGCGCTCTTTCACCAGGTTGATGATGAGATCGTCGCTGACCAGGCCGCCGGCGTCCATCACGCTCTTGGCCTGCAGGCCCAGCGGCGTGCCGGCCTTGACGGCGGCGCGCAGCATGTCGCCGGTGGAGATTTGCGGAATGCCGTATTTCTGGCAGATGAAGGCCGCTTGCGTGCCTTTGCCGGCGCCGGGTGCGCCCAACAGGATCAGTCTCATCTCGCTCCTTGCTCTCGAATGGTGGCTTGCCGGCCCCAGGGGCGGCACGGGCTGGCGGGCGAGAATAGCACGCAGCGGCTGCGTTGAGCTTACAGGGTGGCGTACTGGCTGGTCGCGGCGTCAACCCGCCTGGGCGGCCCACAGGGCTTGCACGCGCGCCAGGTCCTCGGGCGTGTCCACGCCGGGGCCGGGCGCGTGCGGCGTCACGTGCACGGCGATGCGGTGGCCGTGCCACAGCGCGCGCAACTGCTCCAGCGCCTCGCACTGCTCCAGCGGCGCGGGCGGCAGGGCCGGAAAGCCGCGCACGAAGCCGGCGCGGTAGCTGTAGATGCCGATGTGGCGCAGCGGCGCTGGTTGCGTGGGCAGTTGGGTGAGGCCCTGGGCGAAGCCGTCGCGCCACCAGGGCAGCGGCGCGCGGCTGAACAGCAGCGCCAGGCCCTGCGCGTCGGTGACCACCTTCACTACGTTCGGATTGGTGAATTCCGCCATGCTCTCGATGGCGTGCGCCGCGGTGCCCATGCTGGCTTTCGGATTCTTTCGCATCAAATCCGCGACGGCGTCGATCAGTGCGGGGTCGATCAGCGGCTCGTCGCCCTGCACGTTCACCACCACGTCGTCGCCGTGCAGGCCCAGCACCTCGCAGGCCTCGGCCAGGCGGTCGCTGCCGCTGGGGTGGTCGGCGCGCGTGGCGATGGCGCGCACGCCGTGCGCGGCGCAGGCGTCGAGGATTTCGGGTGCATCGGCGGCCACCACCACCTGCGCCGCGCCGGATTGTTCGGCCCGCTCGGCCACGCGCACGATCATGGGCTTGCCGCCAATGTCGGCCAGCGGCTTGCCCGGCAGGCGGGTGGAGGCCAGGCGGGCGGGGATGAGGATGGTGTAGGTCATGGGTGTTCAGGATCTGAAGGGCGTCGGCGGGCGCTGAGCAGCGCTCAGCAGGTCGCCCACGGTGAAACTGTCGTGCCACAAGGGCTGCAAGTCGATGCGGTACTGCGTCAAAACGGCGGCGTGCAACGTTTCGAATTCAAGTGCATCCCCAGCCCAACCGCGGGGCGGGTTGTTCATGCGGTAGATCTCCAGCAGGCGGTCGTTGGGGTGCAGCTTCAGGCGATGTCGCGGCGCCACCCCGAAAGCCTCGCCGACCAGCGCGAGTACCCTGCGGATGTCGGCCTTGCTGGCTTGCGGAAACGCCCTGCGCCAGGCGCGGCCCTGGCAACCACGGCAGTGCACGGGCCGCCAGCGCAGGCGGCGCGCACGCTCGGTCATCGCGATCAGAAGGGCCAGCGCGATACCGCAGGCCAGCCACCACCAGGGCGGAATGGACGCCGGCATCAGACCGCCAGCGGCGTGCGCTTGGGCAGCGTCTCCAGCTCCTCGTCGCTCACCGCGCGCGCCTCGCTCTCCAGCATGATCGGGATGCCGTCGCGGATGGGGTAGGCTAGGCGGGCCGAGCGCGAGATCAGCTCCTGCTTCTCGCGGTCCAGGTCGAGCGGGCCCTTGGTGATGGGGCAGACGAGCAGCTCAAGCAGTTTGGGGTCCATGGCTTTGGTGTTCGTTCGCGTCAATGCGCGGTGGAGGAGGAAAACAGGTTCATCACCAGCACGCCGGCGACGATGAGGGCGATGCCGGCCACGGCGGCGGCGTCCAGCCGCTGGCCGAACAGTGTCCAGCCCGCCAGCGCGATCAGCGCCGTGCCCACGCCCGACCACAGGGCGTAGGCCACGCCGACCGGAATGTGGCGCAGCGTGAGCGCCAGCAGGTAGAACGCCAGCGTGTAGCTGCACACCACGATCACCGATGGTCCCAGCCGCGTGAACCCCGCGCTGGCCTTGAGCGCGCTGGTGCCGATGACCTCGGCCACGATGGCGATGGCGAGCAGCATCCAGGGTTTCATTTGCGGTCGGTGACGGGGTGGGCGAGCGCGGTCATGCGTCGGGCGCGGGGGCGTGGCGGGGATGATAGCCGCGCGCGGCCAGGCGCTCGTCCAGCGCGGCGAAGAAAGCGGCGGGCACCTCCAGCACCAGTGGCACGGCCAGCGCGGTGGGGGCGTGGCGCCACAGTTTCAGCGCGTCTTTTTCGGTGCAGATCAGGGTGGCGCCGGTGTCGGGCGGGTGGGGCCAGTGGTCGAAACCGAAGTGGTCGGGCAAGGCCTGGGTGTGGGCCAGGGTCAGGCCGGCGGCGCGCAGCATGGCGAAGAAAGCCTCGGGCCGGGCGATGCCGGCGACGGCGGTGAGCGGCTGGCCGCGCAAGTCGGCCAGTGGCACGCGGGTGCCGTCGGCGCGCAGGGCTTGGGGCGACAGGCGGCGGGTGGCGATGAAAGGAAGGGGCGCGGAGTTCGTGGG
This sequence comes from Pseudomonadota bacterium, assembly GCA_030538085.1. Classification (GTDB taxonomy): domain Bacteria; phylum Pseudomonadota; class Gammaproteobacteria; order Burkholderiales; family Burkholderiaceae_C; genus Ottowia. Next base: position 4,432 of record JAUNUR010000042.1, read on the forward strand.
AGCGGACTTGCCCGCGATAGGACGCCCCTGGCCGAGTGGCGCCGCCATCGCGGGCAAGCCTGCTCCCACATGGGCTTCCACATGGGCGGGAGGCGTCTCGGTCCACAGCACCAGATCGACCGCGCGCGGCCAGGGCTCGCGCAGCGGGCCGGCGGGCAGCAGCCAGCCGTTGCCCACGCCGCGCGCGTCGAACACGCACACGTCCACGTCGCGCGCCAGCGCCGCGTGTTGCAGGCCGTCATCGCAAACCAGGATGTCGGTGCCGGGGTGTGCCGCCAGCAGCGCCGTGCCCGCGTCGGCGCGGCGTGGCGCTACGAACACCGGCACGCCAGCGCGGCGGTGCAGCAGCAGTGGCTCGTCACCCACGGTGCGCGGGTCGCTGCCGGGCAGCACTTCGGCGCCATCGTCGCTGGCGCGCCCGTGCCCGCGGGAGACGATGCCGGGCCGCCAGCCGCGCGCTTTCAGATGTTCCACGATGGCCAGCGTGGCCGGTGTCTTGCCCGCGCCACCGGCGACCACGTTGCCGACCACCACCACGGGTACCGGCAGGCGGGTGGCCGTGCGGCGCCCGCTGGTGAACGCCTTGCGCTGCCGCGCCGCCAGCCGGCCGTAGAGCCGCGACAGTGGCCACAGCAGCGCGGCCAGCGGCCCGCGCCGCATCCAGGCGGCCCGCAGGTGGTGTTCGATGACGGCGCGGAACATGGGGTGATGATGGAATGACCTCGCCGCTGCGCGGCGTCGATGACGAAATGACGAAATGACGAAGCGGCCAGTGCCTCCGTGGCGCCGGGCGTCCTTTTCATCGCCGCGCAGCGGCGGTCATCGAAGCGCCAGCGCGATCATTTTGTCATCGCCGGCCGTGTGACCAGAAGGCCGCGGAGCAGGCCGGGCGCGGGCAGCCGCGGAAGGGCCTGGCCCGCCCGCTGGGTGCGTCCCTCTTCCCGCGCAGCGAGAGAAGGGGGAAGCGCCGTCAGGCGCCCAGAGGCTGTCCTCAAACTCCTCGCACCGCGCTTGTCCCCGGTCTCGGGCGCCCTGCGGCGTTGCATTCCTTGTCAATAGCACAAGCTATTGGCTGCGAAATGCGCCTTGCAGCACACCCGATCCGGGGCAATCGCTGACCGCGATGAATTTGAGGACAGCCTCAGGGGGATGCCCCTGTCCTTGCCGCGAACGTGATCTGCGTCAGCCCCACGCGGCGCGCGGCGTCCATGGCGGTTACCGCCGCCTGCACGGGCGCGGCGGCATCGGCGCTGATGATCAGTACGCTGTCCTGGGCGGCCACGGCGCGCAGTGCGTTGGCCACGGCTTCCACGCTGTTGCTGGCCAGCGGCTCCTTGTTGACGGCGTAGCGGCCATCGGCGGCCACGGCAACGACGATTTCCTTGGGCCGGTCGCGCGAGGCGTCGGCGTGGGCCACCGGCAGCGTCACTTGCAGCTCGGTGAACTTGCTGTAGGTGGTGGTCAGCATCAGGAAGATCAGGATCACCAGCAGCACATCGATGAACGGGATCAGGTTGATCTCCGGCTCCTCGGGCGGATGGGCGCGGAACTTCACGGACGTGCTCCGTCGGCCGGCGCGCGGCCGGGGCACAGCGGCTCCAGATGGCGCGCGAAGCGCTCGGCGGCCATTTCCAGCTCCAGGATGTAGCCGTCCACGCGGGCGCGGAAGTAGCGCCAGAAAATCAGCGCCGGAATGGCGATGATCAGGCCGAAGGCGGTGTTGTACAGCGCGATCGAGATGCCGTGCGCCAGTTGCGCCGGGTTGCCACCCGACAGCGAGCCAGCGGGCGCCTGCGAGCCGAAGATTTCGATCATGCCGATCACGGTGCCCAGCAGGCCCAGCAGCGGCGCAGCCGAGGCAATGGTGGCCAGCGCCGGCAGGTAGCGCTCCAGTTGGTGCGCGACGCCGCGGCCGGCGGTCTCCATGGCGGCGCGCATTTCCACCGGCGTGCAGCGCGGGTTGTTGTTGATGGCGCGCCAGCCGGCGGCCAGCACCTCGCCCAGGGCGGAGTGCTGGGCCAGTTGGTTCACCGTGTCGGGCGCGGGCACGCCCTTGCGCGACACGCCAATGGCTTCCTCCAGCAGCTTGCTGCCCAGCACGCGGCTGCTCTTGAGCTTGATGAAGCGCTCGATGATGAAGGCCAGCGCCAGGATGGAACACAGGATGAGCGGCCAAATCGGCCAGCCGGCGGCTTGTATGATGGAAAGCACGGGTTTTCTCTCGGGCGGACGCGGCATGCGCGGCCAGGAGCCGGCTACCGCAAGATGGATGCGCGCGATTATGGCGCACCTCGGGCAGGGTGCCTTCAAGTCCGACACCGTGGATGCTTCGCCATGCAAGCCGTGCACACCCGCCGTCTCATGCACAAATTTTGTGGATAACTTTGTGAAGAACCGGGCCGTGGGTGGGCCGCAAGCGCGAGTTGGCGCGGTTTTTGACGGATTGATGACTATGCGGGCAGTGAAAATTCTTTTGATGACAAGCACTTGCACCAAGCGCCTTGCATTTGCGCCATGTTGTGCGCTGGCGGGCCGGTCAGCCGCTGGCTGTGGAATAAGGCCTTGACGCGCACCTGCCAAATGGGCCGCCAACCCGCATGAACACTGGATTCGAGCAGCCAAAGCCCGCAACGGCGCCGCGCATCTGGCCGGTTGGCGCGCTGACACGTGCCGTGGCCGACGCTTTGGAGGCCAGATTCAACCCCGTCGCGGTGCGCGGCGAGGTTTCGGGCTTCACGCGCGCGGCCAGCGGGCATTGCTACTTTTCACTGAAGGACGATGCCGGCCAGTTGCGCTGCGCTATGTTCCGCCGCGCGGCGGGGTTGCTAGCGTTTGCCCCGCGCGAGGGCGACGAAGTGGAAGTGCGTGGCCGCCTGACGGTGTACGAGCCGCGCGGCGACCTGCAACTGGTGGTCGAATCCATGCAGCGCGCGGGCCAAGGCGTGCTGTTCGAGCAGTTCCTGCGGCTGAAGGCCAAGCTGGAGGCCGAAGGCCTGTTCGATGCGGCGGCCAAGCGTCTGCTGCCCGCCATGCCGCGCGGCATCGGCGTGGTCACGTCGCTGGGCGCGGCGGCACTGCGCGACGTGCTGCATGCGCTGGCGCGGCGCGTGCCGCACATTCCGGTGCTGCTGGCACCGGCGGCGGTGCAGGGCGTCAGCGCGCCGGCGGAGTTGTGTCAGGCGCTGCAAAATTTATATCGTCTGGCCCAGGGTGGACAGGCGATGGGAGGCGATTTGATCCAAGGTGCCGCGCCGCCCATCGACCTCATCTTGCTGGTGCGCGGTGGTGGCTCCATCGAGGATTTGTGGGCCTTCAACGACGAGCAACTGGCCCGCACCATCGCCGCCAGCCCGGTGCCCGTCATCAGCGGCGTGGGGCACGAGACCGATTTCACCATCGCCGACTTCGTGGCCGACCTGCGCGCGCCCACGCCCACGGCCGCCGCCGAGTTGGCCAGCGCGCCGCGCGACCAGTGGCTGGCCAGCGTTGACGCGCTGCGCGAGCGCATCGACCGCGCCCTGCGCCGCCGACTCGACGCCGAGGCGCAGCGCCTCGACTGGCTGGCGGGCCGCCTGGGCCGCCCATCGCAGGCCGTGGCCGCCGAGCACCTGCGGCTGGGCCGCGCCGACCAGCGCCTGCGCCACGCCCTGGCCCTGCGGCTGGAGCGCGAACGCACCCAGCTCGCCCGCTGGGGCGACCGCCTGCCGCGCGCCATGCCGCCCGCGTTGGCGGCGGAGCATGCGCGCCTGCAGCGCCTGGCTGATCGCCTGCCCGCCGCGCTGGCGCGCCAGCATGCATCGGCCCAGCAGCGGCTGGAGCGTGCCGCGCTGCGTCTGGCCGCGCTGGACCCGCGGCGCGTGCTGGAACGCGGCTACGCCTGGCTGGAAGACGATGCCGGCCAGCCCGTCACCCGGGCCGCGCAGACCACGCTGGGCCAGGCGCTGACGGCCACCCTGGCCGACGGCAAGGTTGATCTGACGGCGGGGGCGCGCCATTCGGCCTGAGTTCCTACAATGCCTCGGCGCTGGGCGGCCTATCATGGTGGCCCGCATCGTTCAACCCCCACGATCAAAAAGGACACCAATATGGAACGCACCCTGCCTCCCCTGCCTTTCGCCATCGACGCGCTGGCACCCGACTACAGCAAGGAAACGCTGGAATACCACCACGGCAAGCACCACAAGGCCTACGTGGACAAGCTGAACGAGCTGCAAAAGGGCACCGAGTTCGAGAACATGGAGCTCGAAGACGTGGTTAAGAAATCCAGCGGCGGCATCTACAACCAGGCCGCTCAAATCTGGAACCACACCTTCTTCTGGAACTGCATGAAGCCGCAGGGCGGTGGCGAGCCCGCCGGCGCGCTGCTTGACGCCATCAACAAGAAGTGGGGCAGCTTCGCCGACTTCAAGAAGGCCTTCGTCACCAGTGCCGTGGGCAACTTCGGCAGCGGCTGGACCTGGCTGGTCAAGAAGAGCGACGGCAGCGTCGACATCGTCAACATGGGCGCCGCCGGCACGCCGCTGACCACCGGCGACACCCCGGTGCTGACGGTGGACGTGTGGGAGCACGCCTATTACATCGACTACCGCAACGCGCGCCAGAAGTTCGTCGAAACCTTCTTCGACAAGCTGGTCAACTGGGATTTCGCGGCCAAGAACTTCGGCTGATCGAACGCACCCGCCATGAAGAAAGCCACCGTAAGGTGGCTTTCGCCATTTCTTGATTGCCAAGAAGTCTCATTCCAATTTCAGATCAAAGCTGCCATATCTCGTCATTTCGGCGCCAGCCGGAATCCATTGATATTTTCAATAATCACGACAGCGCGGGACATCAGAACCCCCTCACATCCCCTCGTCATTGCGGCGAAGGCCGCAATCCATGGAGCGTCACCTCGACACGGTGTTGACCCGCGGACACCGTGTGGATTGCGGCCTTCGCCGCAATGACGGGATGAGGTGAAGGCATTGCATAGGCTTGTCCTGAATTACGAAACTCTCAATAAGCGCCATTTTGCTCATGAAACTCGACGTCAAGATTCTCGATGAGCGCCTGCGCTCGCAAATGCCCGCGTATGCCACGGCTGGCAGCGCCGGGCTGGACTTGCGGGCCTGTCTGGAGACGCCGCTGACACTGCAGCCCAACGCCTGGGAGCTGGTGCCCACGGGCATGGCCATTCATCTGGCCGATCCGGGGTATGCGGCGCTGATCCTGCCGCGTTCGGGGCTGGGGCACAAGCACGGCATCGTGCTGGGCAACCTGGTGGGGTTGATCGACAGCGACTACCAGGGGCAGTTGATGGTGAGCGCCTGGAACCGCGGTCCGCGGGCTTTCACCATCGAGCCGATGGAGCGCATCGCGCAACTGGTCATCGTGCCGGTGGTGCAGGCCACGTTCAATCTGGTGGATGCGTTCGCCGGCTCCGAAAGGGGCGAGGGTGGTTACGGCTCCACCGGCCGGTCGTAGGCGGGTTCCTACGTTGAAATGGGCGGTCGCACCGACGTGGCGACGCGGGTGTTGAACCCCGCATGAGAGTGCCGCTTGTCGTCAAATAGCCGCGTGGTGCGTTAATCACGCAGGCATGCAACATCCAGTGCCTGAATCAACAGGAGAATGAACATGAAAGTATCGCAACGTCTGGCTTCTTCCTTGGCCGTCGTCAGTGCCGCGGCTGCCCTGGTGGCCTGTGCCGCGCCTGGCACGCCGGTGGGCGGCACGTATCCGGCGGGCAGCGCCTATCCGGCATCGCAGCCCAGCACCCAAGTGCAGTCGCAATTTGGCCGCGTGACCAATGTTGAGTTCGTGCGCGGCAGCCAGTCGCAGGGCATCGCTGGTGCCGTGGTGGGCGGTGCCGTGGGCGGCCTGGCGGGCAGCCAGATCGGCGGCGGCACCGGGCGCAAGGCCGCCACCGTGGCGGGCGTGGTGGGCGGCGCGCTGATTGGCCGCGCGCTGGAGCAGAACATGAACCGCAACTCGGTGGACCACTACCGCGTGACGGTGCAGCTCGACAACGGCGCCGTGCGCCAGTTCGACTACGCGCAGGCGCCCAACGTGCGCGTTGGTGACCGCGTGCGCGCCGAAGGCGACCAACTCTACCGTTGATCGACGCCTTTGGGCGACGGCGAAACGGCACCTTCGGGTGCCGTTTCGCATAGTGCGGTCAACCTAGAAACGGTAGTTGGATGCGCCCGAGCGTGCCGTGATGGGCGTGTCAGGCAAGACGCGAGGACGCGGCAGGCTCGTGCCTGCAAGGACGAGCAACGCCGCATGGCGCGGCCAGCGCGGTGCGATCGGGTGCATAGCGCGCTCACCCAACAGGTGAACTTGATCGAAGCCGTGAACGTCAGCGTTCATGCGGGTTGCCCAAGGATGGCGAGCGGTCAACTGCCGTTTCTAGGGTCAATGCAGGTGCGGCCCGCCCGGCGCCACCGGCTGCAAGCGGAAGAAGCCGGCACCGGCGCTGCCGCGCGCCAGCTCGTCGTCGCTGGCCTCGCGCACGGCGTGCACTTTCAGGCGCAGGCGCAGCGCGATGCCGGCCAGCGGGTGGTTGGCGTCGAGCACCACGTGCTCGGGATAGATCTCCGTGATGGTGAACAGCGCGTCCCGAGGGGCGTCGTCCGCCACGCCGGCCGGCAGCGCCGTTGCCTCCAGCAGCATGCCTTCCTCGATGCCCCGCGGCAGCTGATCGCGGCTGGCCAGAAATACCAGTTGCTCGTCGAAGTCGCCAAAGGCGTCTTCGGGCTCCAGATGCAGGTCAAGCTGCGCGCCACGCTCGTGGCCCTGCAGCGCGGCCGAGAGCGCGGGCAGCAGGTCGTCGCCGCCGACCATGAATTCCACCGGATCGTCCAGCTCGTCCAGTGTTTCGCCGAGGCTGTCCTTCAGAACCCAGGTGAGGGCGACGACGCATTGCGGGGTGATGTTCATGCGGGGAATTGTCGCATCGCAAAACCCCGGTGGCCGGTTTGCGTATGCTCGCGCGATGGACATTCACCAAGCATCGACATTGCTGGGCGGCCTGTCGCCCGACCAGTTCATGAAGCGCCACTGGCAGAAAAAGCCATTGCTGGTGCGCCAGGCCATGCCGGGGTTCAAGCCCTTGCTGTCGCGCAGCGCCTTGTTCGACCTGGCTGGCGACGAGGCGGTGGAGTCACGCCTGCTCAGCCGGGGTGCCAAGGGCTGGCAATTGCGTGCCGGGCCGCTCGCCCGGCGGGCGCTGCCGCCCCTGGCGCGGCCCGACTGGACCTTGCTGGTGCAAGGCGTGGACCTGCACAACGAGCAGGCGCATGCGCTGCTGCGGGCATTCCGCTTCGTGCCCGATGCGCGGCTGGACGACCTGATGATCAGCTACGCCAGCGACGGCGGCGGCGTGGGCCCGCACTTCGACAGCTACGACGTGTTTCTGCTGCAGGCTCATGGTCGGCGGCGCTGGCGCATTGGCCGGCAGAAGGACTTGACGCTGATCGAGGGCCTGCCGCTGAAGATACTGGCCGATTTCCAGCCAGAGCAGGAATATGTGCTGGAGCCGGGCGACATGCTGTACCTGCCCCCTGGCTGGGCGCATGACGGCGTTGCAGTGGGTGAATGCATGACCTATTCGATCGGCTTCAAGCAGCCCACGCGCGATGAGGTGGTGCGGGAGTTGCTGTCCCGGGTGGCCGACGAAGCGGACGATCTGGTGGGCGACATGGCCTATCGCGATCCCAGGCAGCCAGCGACCGAGCAGCCGGCGGAGATTCCCGAGGCGATGCTGGCCTTCGCGCGCGATGCCATCGAGCGGGCGCTGAGCGAGCCATCGCACCTGGCGCTGTTGCTGGGCGAGCTGATGACCGAGCCCAAGCCCAACGTGTGGTTCGAGCCGGCTGACCTTGGCCATGGCGGCGAATCGGCGGATGGCGTGGTGCTGGATCGGCGCACGCGCATGCTCTACGACGCGCGGCACGTGTTCATCAATGGCGAGGGGTTTCGCGCCTCGGGCAAGGATGCGCGCCTGATGCGGGCGCTGGCCAACAAGCGCTGCCTGACGCGCGCGCAGGTGGCGCAACTGGGCGCGGGAGCGCGAGAGCTGCTGGAGCAGTGGCGCGACGCGGGGTGGCTGCATGAGCGCTGATGCCGAGCAACGCGGCTTGCCCGAGGGCGCGTTCGTCGGGCGCGAGACTTTTCGCGACCATCTGCGCGCGGGCTTCAAGGCGGCCGCCGAACGCGGCTGGCCGGAGCTGCTGCTGTGCGATGCTGACTTCCAGGCCTGGCCGCTTGGTGAGCGCGAGGTCGTCGAGGCGCTGCACGCCTGGGCTCGCCATGGGCAACGCTTCACGATGCTGGCCAGGACGTTCGACGAGGTGCCCCGGCAGCACGCGCGCTTCGTGGAGTGGCGCCGCGTGTGGTCGCACAAGATCGACTGCCGCATCTGCCGCGAGGCCGATCCCATGCAGTTGCCCAGCGCGCTCTGGTCGCCCGCGTGGAGCCTGAGGCGGCTTGACCCGCTGCGCAGCCATGGACTGTGCGGCGAAGACCCCGGTTTTCGCCTGACCTTGCGCGAAGAAATCGACGGCTGGCTGGAGCGCGGCGTGGCTGGATTTCCGGCCTACACCGTTGGTTTGTGACAGTTGGTACAAAACGTGGCGCTGGCGCATCAGGGTTTCTCACGATTGTGTAGCGACAGCTATAATTTTTGGTTGAGCGGAAAGAGCCTGAGTGCTTTTCTCTCGGTCAGGGGAACCATGTTGTTTGGGTGGACATCCTGATGCTTTCCGATGCAACAATTAATTTTTCGACAAGGACCACTGAGATGAATAAATCGCTTGTTCTGGCTGCCCTGATTGCCGCTGCTTCGCTCGCTGCTTGCGGCAAGAAGGAAGAGCCGGCGCCTGTTCCCGCACCCGCACCGGCTGTCGAGGCCGCCGCCGCCGCTGACAGCGCCGCTGCCGCCGCCGCCAGCGCTGCCACGGCCGCTGCTTCCGCTGCCGAAGCCGCTGGCAGTGCCGCCTCGGCTGCTGGCACCGCTGTCGGTACCGCCGTGTCCGAGGCCGCTTCCGCCGCCGGTACGGCTGTTGGCGCCGCCGCCGACGCCGCTGCCGCCACGGCCGCCGATGCCGCTGCCACGGCTGCTGCCGCCGCCGCCAGCGCTGCCGCTGCCGTCGCTAATTAATTCGAAACTCGCGCCCGTCAGGCATGACGGGCTGACCAAAAAAGCCACCTTCGGGTGGCTTTTTTCATGGCTCAGGTGCGTGGGCCGTGCGGTGGGCGCGGCTCCAGTGAAAGGCGGTCAATTCCAGGCCAAAGCCGCCAGACCTCGTCATTCCGGCGAAGGCCGGAGAATCCAGACGGTCTTCCCATGCAAGCGTGGAGCCCACCCTTCGCCGGGATGACGGTTGTTGACGTCGTGAAGTGCAAATGGAATCAGACGGTCAGCCAGCCGCGGCCATGGCGCTGGGTCAGCAGCACCTCGCTCTCTGCGCATCCCAGTGCCGTGGCAAAAGCCGACGTCACCAGTTCGGGGCGGTTATTGCGTTCGCTCAAGTGGGCCGCCACCACCACGTTCAGGTGCTCGTGGCGCAGCGCGCTCAAGGCCGTGGCCGCCTGCGCGTTGCTGAGGTGGCCGTGCGGGCTGGCGACGCGCCGCTTCAGAAAGTCGGGGTACGCCGAGCGGGCCAGCAGGTCGGGATCGTGATTGCTCTCCAGCACCAGGGCGTGCGAGCCGGCCAGAAACGACAGCGCATGGGCCGTGACGTGCCCCGCATCCGTCATCATGCTCAACACGCGATCGCCGTCCGTGCACCTGAGTTGCAAGGGCTCGCGCGCATCGTGCGGAACGGTGAAGGGCCGGAACTCCAGGCCCCGGATGGTGAACACGTCGCCATCGCGCACCTGCCGAACAGGTGTATCAAGACCCGCCAACTCCGGGCATTGCGCGGTGCCGGCGCTGCTCCACACCGGTATGCCATGGCGCGCTGCCAGCATGGGCGCGCAGCCGATGTGGTCGCCGTGCTCGTGCGTGATGAAAATGCCGTGCAGCCCATCCGGGCCGATGCCATCGGCCGCCAGCGCGGCCAGCAAGCGCCGCAAACCCATGCCGCAATCGACCAGCACCCGCGTGGGGTGCCGGCCATCGTGGCTCTCGATCAGGGTGGCGTTGCCCGAGCTGCCGCTGGCCAGGCTGCGGAACCGCAGCATCGGTGCGCGTCGGTCCTTATTTCAGCTCGTCGGCCAGCACCTTGACGATGCGTTGCGCGTCGGCCGCCGGCGCGGGCGCGCCGTTGCTGTCCAGCACGGTGACCTGGCTGCCGTTGCCTTCCGTGCGCACGGCGATCTGGTACTTGCTGGTGGGCAATTGCTGGCTGGTGCGGCCCATCAGCTTGCCGAAGAAACCGGGCTCTTTCTTCTCCAGGGTGGGGTCGATGTAGCGGACGAAGTAAATGCCCTTGCTGCGGTCGCGGTCCTCGACGGTGAAGCCGGTGCGGTCCAGGGCCAGCCCCACGCGGCGCCAGGCGCGGTCGAATGCCTCGTTCAGCTGGATCGCGGCCGCGCCACTACCGGTGGATGTCACGCGCGCGGTCTGCGGCGCCGTGGCCTGCCCGCTGGCAGCGGCGGCCTTGGCGGCGTTGGCCTGCTCCTGCGACACGCCCAGCTTGACCATCAGGCGGCGCATGAACTCGGCCTCAAGCTCGGGATCGCGCGCGCGCGGCTGCCAGACGGTGCTGTCCTTGCGGGCGGAGGAATAGACCTCCTCCATGCCCCGGTGCGTGATGAAGATGTCGGTGCCGCCGTTGGCATTGAGCTCCAGGCGGGTGCGGAACTTGTCGCGCTCGCCCGTGGAATACAGCGAATCGAACACCTTGCCGATGGTGCGGCGGATGACGTCTTGCGGAATCTTGGCGCGGTTTTCGGCCCAGTCCGTTTCCATCAGGCCCATGTTGGCCTGATCCACGGCCATCAAGAAGCCGCTTTCCAGCCAGAAATCGCGCACGGGGCCCCACAGCTTGTCGGGCGCGCGGTCCACGCGCAGCCAGCGTTCGCCGTCCTGGCGCATGAAGTGCACGTCGGCGATCTGGTTGGCGGCGGTGGGCGTGCCGACGGTTTGCGATGCCGCTTGCCCCGCCTGGTAGCCGCTGGCGGTCACGGTGCCGCCGCTGACGGCGTAGCGCGACTGGTCGGGCAACTGGCTCAGATCGGGCGGCACTTCCAGCGAAACGCCCCGGCCTGAGCTTTTGTAGTCGATCTTGTCGGGCTCCAGGGCCGAGCAGGCGCTCAGCGCCACGGCGGCTGCGGTGCCCAGCAGGGCGATGGAAACTCGGCGTTCGGTAGACTTCACGTTATCCGTTCCTCATGTAAGGCAAATCGGGCTGAAAGTAGCGCCCATACTGCGCAAGCAGCTGCGAATATCAGAGCAATCCAGCGCTCTTCAAGGCCTGCTCGACCACCGGTTCGTTGGCCTTGGACAGCGGCGTCATCGGCAGGCGCAGCGTGCCGCCGCACAGGCCCATGCGCGCCGCGGCCCACTTCACCGGGATGGGGTTGGCCTCGACGAACAATTGCTTGTGCACCGGCATGAGCTTGAACTGGATTTCCATGGCTTTCTGGCGGTCGCCTGCGATGGCGGCCACGCACAGCTCGTGCATCAGGCGTGGCGCCACGTTGGCGGTGACGCTGATGTTGCCCTGGCCGCCGCACAGCATCAGCGCCACGGCGGTGGGGTCGTCGCCCGAGTAGATGGCAAAGCCCTTGGGCACGTCGCGGATCAGCCATTGCGCGCGCTCGATATTGCCCGTGGCCTCCTTGATGCCGACGATGCCCGGTACCTGCGCCAGGCGCAGCACCGTGTCGTGCTGCATATCGGCCACGCTGCGGCCGGGCACGTTGTACAGCACCATGGGCAAATCGTCCACGGCTTCGGCAATCGCCTTGAAGTGCTGGTACTGGCCCTCTTGTGTGGGCTTGTTGTAGTAGGGCACCACCTGCAACTGGCAATCGGCGCCCACCTTCTTGGCGTAGCGCGCCAGCTCGATCGCCTCGGCCGTGGAGTTGGCGCCGCAGCCGGCCATGACGGGCACGCGCCCCTTGGCCTGCTCGACGGCGACGCGGATGATCTCCTGGTGCTCCTCGACGTTCACGGTGGGCGACTCGCCCGTGGTGCCGACCACGCCGATGCAGTCGGTGCCTTCGGCGATGTGCCAGTCGATCAGCTTGCGCAGGGTGGGGTAGTCGACGCCGCCGTCTTCAAGAAACGGCGTGATGAGGGCGACGATGCTGCCGGTAATCGGTGTCATGAGGATGGAAGTGCGGCAAAACAGCCATTTTAGAGGGCTGTCGGTGAAAAGGGTTCACGGCGCGTTGGCGTGCCGTCAAAACGCGCTACGCTTGACTTGATCATGGATCGCCCGGACCTGAGTTCTCGCGAGTGGAGTCAACTGCTGGTGCAGGCGCGCCGGCAGCATGCGGCCTGGGTGCTGCTCGCGGCGCGGCGTGCGCCGTTGATTCTGGCCTGCCTGCAAGGCCTGCTGAAATCCAGCGTGGGTGGCGTTGACCAGGAAGATGCGGTGCAAAGCCTGGCCAACATGCTGGGCGAATATGCCAACGATCCCGAGTTCGACATCGGCACCGCCGACCCCGATGAGCTGATAGCGCTGGCGCGGCAGGAAATCCGCGCCTGGATCGTGCGCCGCCTGCTGACCGAGCGCGACGGCAAGCTGCAGGCCACCGACGCCTTGGAACACGCGCTGGCCTTCGCCGCCGGGCTGCGCCAGCGCATCATGACCTCCACGGCCTCGCGCCTGGCGACCGTGCAGCGCGAGGCCGAAGCGCTGGTGCTGGACTTGAACCCCGACGTGAAAACCCGCGCGGCCGCGCTGGAGCGCAAGATCAAGGCGCTGCAAGCAGAACTGGCCGAGGTGCGCGCGGGCCGCGTGCAGGTGCTGACCGGGCCGCCCGCGATCGAGGCGATGAAAAACCTGTACGAACTGGCCATGGGCCTGCGCGCCGACTTCCGCCGCGTGGAGGATTCCTACCTGGACGCCGACCGCGCGCTGCGCCAGCGCATCATCGGCCAGCAGCAGAACCGTGGCGAGGTGCTGGACAGCCTGCTCGACAGCCACGATGCGCTGCTGCAATCGCCGGAGGGGCAGGTGTTTCACGGTTTTTACGAGCAGTTGCAAAGTGGTCCCGGCCTGACCGAGCTGCGGGCACGCCTGCGTGAAATCAGGGCGCACGCGCTGGCCCAGGTGGCGCTCAACGACCAGCAGCGGCAAGACCTGCACTGGCTGGTGCCCGTGCTGGTGAAGGAGTCGCGCCAGATCATCGACGCCCGCGCGCGCAGCGAGCGTGACGTGCGCAGCTTCATGCAGACCGGGTTGGCGGCCGAGCACCACCGTGTCGGCCAACTGGTGCAGCAGGTGCTGCAAGCCGCGCTGGCGCTTGACTGGTCGCGCCAGGCGTTGCGCCGCACGCCCTCGGCCGTGCCGGTGGGGGGCCTGGCCTTGGCCCAGGGCAACCACCAGATCCGGCCGCTGGATCGGCTGGTGTACACCACGCGGGCGGACGAGGCGGACGCGCCGCCGCGCTTCGATGAGCAGCCCGCCAGTCTGGATGACCTGGACGATGCCTTCTGGGCCTCGTTCGACACGCTGGACGAGGCCGACTGGCGCGCACGCACGGCCGAGGTGCTGGCGGCTCATCCGCAAGGCCTGCGCTGGCCCGAGCTTGTGCAGGCTTTGCCGCCCACTTACGACCTGCAAAGCCTGGCCGTGTGGCTGGATGCCGCGCTCTACGGCGGCGATGATGCCGAGGCCGCGCCGCGCGTGGCCGTGTCGGTGCAGGCAGACGATGGTGGCAACTGGCGATTCGATCTGCCCGACATCGCCCTCACGCCACAGGCACTGGCGGCGGCGCGCGCGGCGACAGGCGATGTGCAGGAGGGCGCGACATGAGCGATTTCTTCGACCAGCGGGCACGGCAGATCAGCCTGGATGCTTTTAAAAACATAGCTTCTGACGCTGGCCCATCAAGCGCTGAGGGTGAATTTGATTCAAATCTTGAGCGCCTTTCCGTCAGCGATCAACCGGCACCCCCGCCACGCGCGACCCTGCCCACCGTCAAGACCGCCGTGCAGGAGTTGCTGCGCATCGGCGTGGTCGAGGCCGAGGCACGCCCCCGCATCTACGACACCCTGCGCCGGCATCCACAAGAGGTAGCGCAGGCGCTGGAGCCGCTGGATCTGATCTGCCGCCTGGACGAGGTGCGCGGCCTGGCCTGGCTGTGGGTGGGCCAGGGCTACGCCGGCGACACCAGTGCCGAAGCGGCCATGCAAGACGCCGTTGCCGCCAGCGGCGACGACGACGCGCCACCCGCGGACGCGCCCGTGCCCGGCGACGGCTGGTCGCACCCGCTGGTGCGCCGCCAGCGCCTGACGCTGGAGCAATCGCTGCTGCTGGCCTTGCTGCGCCAGCATTACCTTGCGCACGAGCAGCAGGCCGGCGTGGGCGGCGGCGTGGCGCGGGTTGACCTGGTCCAGCTGGGCGCCGAGCTGGCCACCCACCTGGGCGACAGCGGCAGCGAGGCCAAGGACGACAAGCGCCTGCGCCAACTGCTGGCCACGCTGAAAGACCATGGCGTGGTGGGCGAGGTGGACGGCAGCGGCTACGTTCCCATCCGCCCGCTGATTGCCCATGTGGCCAACCCGGCCACCTTGCTGGCGCTGCTGCGGCAGTACCAGGCGCTGGCGGCCACCACCGCGCCGCGCCAAGACGGGGAGGAAGCCGCATGAGCGTGTCGCGGATCCCCCTGGTGTCGGATCTGCCGCCCGATGGCTTCGTGCTGCGCGGCCTGCAGGTGTTCAACTGGGGCCCCTTCAACGGCTGGCACCATGCTGAATTCGATGCCTGGGGCAGCGCCATCATCGGCGCCACCGGCAGTGGCAAGACCACGCTGGTCGATGCGCTGATGACCCTGCTGGTCGACAGGCCGCGCTACAACCTGGCATCCACCGGCGGCGTGGAAAGCGACCGCGACCTGATGTCCTACCTGCGTGGCGACGCGGGCGTGGGCAACCGCGCCGACGCCAGCCACGTGGCGCGGCCCGACAAGACGGCGTCCGGCGTGCAGGCCACGTTCGTGCGCGGCGTCGAGCAGGTGCAGTTGACCGCGGTTTTCTGGATGGACGGCCCGGGCCGCGCCGCTGGCGACCGCAAGGACGTGTGGCTGTTCGCCCAGGGCGAGGCGGCCACGGCGCTACCCGACTTGCGGCACTGGCTGGCCCTGCTGGACGAGGAGGGCGCGCGCGGCCTGAAACACCAGGCGCGGCTGGCCGAGGGCGTGCAGGTGTTCGACACCAGGAGCGCCTACATGGCGCAGGCGCGGCGCTTCTTCGCCGTCAGCGACAACGCTTTCCGGCTGCTCAATCGCGCCACCGGCCTGAAGCAGTTGCACAGCATCGACGACATCTTTCGTGAACTGGTGCTGGATGACCGTGCCGCTTTCGACGGCGCCGCGCGCGTGGTGCAGGAGTTCGACCAGCTGGTCGGCATCCGCCAGGAGGTCGAAACGGCCCGCCAGCAAATCCAGACGCTGCGCCCGGTGGCCGCGCTGGCGCCGCGCCATGAGGAGGTCAAGGCGCGGATCGAGCAACACCGCCAACTGCTGGCCGTGCTGCCCTGGTGGTTTGCCCTGGCCGCGCAAGAGCGCTGGCAGGCCGAGTGCGCCGTGCTGCAGGCGCGCATCGACGCGCTGGAGGCAGAGCAGCAAGCGCTGCAAGGCCAGATCGCCCAGCAGGAGCAGCAGGTGGCCCACCGCCACGCCGCGTATTTGCAGGCCGGTGGCAGTGACATCGAATCGCTGCGCCAGCTGGTGGCCTTGCTGGGCGCGCAGTGCGCGCAGGTTGAGCAGGCGGCCAGCCAGTACCAGGCGCTGGCGCGCCGCATGGGGTGGGGCGATGCGCTCACCGCCGCCGCCTTCGCCACCAACCGCCAGGCCGCCGCCGCGCAGGCCGAAAGCACCCGGCAGCAGGTCAAGCTTGCCGAGCAGGCCGCCTGGGATGCCGGTGCGCGCCACAGCGACCATGCTCGCCGCGCCCGTGAGCTGGGTGAAGAGATCGCCAAGATCCGCCAGCGCCCCGGCTCCAACATTCCCAGCCAGTACCAGGACTGGCGCGCCGACCTGGCCGCCGCCCTGGGCCTGGCAGAGCAAGATCTGCCCTTCGTGGCCGAGCTGATCGAAGTCCGGCCCGAGCACCAGCGCTGGCGCGGCGCCATCGAGCGCGCCCTGGGCGGCGAGCGCCTGCGCCTTCTGGTGCCGTCCGCCGCCTTTGCCGCGGCGCTGGACTGGGTCAACCGCCGCCACAACCGGCTGCTGGTGCGCCTGCTCGATTCCGCGCAGGCGTTGCGCGAGGTACGCGAACGCCATGCCGAGCCGTTTGCCGACGGCTACGTGCGCAAGCTGCGCCTGAAGGAGCACCCGCTCCAGCCCGTGCTGCAAGCGGTGTTATCGCGGCGCGACCGGCACTGCGTTGATTCGGCGGCGGCGCTGGCGCGCACCGAGCACGCCATGACGGTGGAAGGCAGCTTTTCCGACGCGGCGGGCCGCTACGAGAAAGACGACCGGCACGATCTGCGCGAAGGCTGGCTCACCGGTTTCGACAACCGCGACCAGTTGCAGGCACTGGGCGAGCAACTGGCCGCCGCCGACCACGATGCCCAGCGCAGCCTGGCCGAGCGTGATGCCGCGCAGGGCGAACACGATGCGCTGAAACAGACGCTGACGCTGCTGCATCACCTGACGGAGCTTCGCTTCGAGCAGATCGACCTGCCCGGCCAGCAGCGCGAACTGGGCATGCAACAGCAGCGTCTGGCCGCGCTTGAAAGCCCGGGATCGGAACTGGCGGATGCCCAACAGGCGTGGGAATGTGCGCAAGAGACATTGCGCGGCTTGCGCACGCAAGACCGCGACGTGGCCGGCCAGCTTGGCGCACACCACACCGACTGGAAGCGTGCCGACAAAGAGCGCCGCGCCGCCCGTGACCGTGCCCAGGACGCGCCGCCGCCGGACGCCGTGGACACCCTGCGCGCGCAATTGCCCGTGCTGGACGACGTTCCCGCGCCCCAGTTGACCATGCGCGAGCGCGACCTTGGTGATGAAACCCGCGGCGCCATCGCCCAACTGAGCGCGCAGCAACAGGCGCTGGAAATCAAGCTGGTCAACGCCATGAACGCGGCCAAGCGTGTCGATACCGGCGCCCTGACCAACGACGGCACCGACCTGCGCGACGTGTCCGCCTACCTGACCCGTCTGCACGTGCTGGACACCGAAGACCTGCCAGCCAAGCGCCAGCGCTTCCAGGCCTATCTCAACGCCTCCAGCGACCAGGGCGTGACGCAACTGCTGCAAAGCATCGACGAGAACGTGCAGGACATCGAGCAGCGCATCGAAGCCATCAACACCACGCTGGCGCAGGTGGCCTTTCAGCCGGGGCGGCATTTGCAACTGGTGTGCCAGCGCGTGGTGGCCGCCAGCGTGAAAGCGCTGGACACGGCCCAGCGCCAACTGCGCGCCGCCGCCGTGACCAGCGCCGCCGACGAGGGCGAAGCGCATTTCCAGGCCCTGCGTGGCGTGGTGCAGCAACTGCAGCAGGCCGTGGCCAGCCCGCGCACGCAGGTCGCGCGCGCCTTGCTCGACCCGCGTTGGCGCGTGCAGTTCTCCATCACCGTGGTGGACTCGGACAACGGCCAGGTGCTGGAGCGGCGCACCGGCTCGCAAGGCGGCAGCGGCGGCGAGAAAGAGGTGATCGCTATCTACGTGCTCACCGCCTCGCTCAGCTATGCGCTGTGCGCGCGTCAGCCCGGTGCGCTTGATGCCGTTGGGGCGCACCCGCGCTTTGCCACCATGGTGTTGGACGAGGCCTTCTCGCGCACCTCGCAGGCCGTGGCCGCACGCATCGTGGCGGCGCTGCGCGCCTTCGGCCTGAACCCGCTGTTCGTCACGCCCAACAAGGAACTGCGCCTGCTGCGCGAGCACACGCGCCGCGCCATCCTGGTGCACCGCGAGGGCAGCCGGGCGCGGCTGGCATCGCTGAGCTGGGAAGAGATCGACCAGCATCGCCTGCGCCCTGCGCCAGGGGCGGCGCCATGAGTCTGCTGGCGCGCCACGGCCAAAGCGGCGGTGTTCGGGTGGATGACCGAATGACTTCGCCGCTGTGCGGCGTGATGACGAAATGACATCGGTGGTGCACGACGTGCATCGCACTCAGCGGGAGTCATGGCGGCGCAGCCGCCGTCATTGAACCTATTGAAATTTTCAAAAATCACGACAACGCGGTCTATCAGAAAAATCCCCTCACATCCCCTCGTCATTGCGGCGAAGGCCGCAATCCATGGGCGTCACCTTGACACGGTGTTGACTCGCGGACACCGTGTGGATTGCGGCCTTCGCCGCAATGACGGGATGCGACACATAGGCTTGTCCTGAATCACGAAACTCTCTATAGGTTGAAGCACGGCAAGGTCATTTCGTCATGGCGTCCTGCGCGAGCAGCTATCCTTTTGAACGCGAAACCGCATGAAAAGCCCCGCCCACCTGACCACACAACTGCGCCGCCAATGGAACGATGGCGCCCGCCGCGCGCGCCAGTTGCTGGAAGGGCCGTGGCCGCTGGAGCTGCCCATCCCCTGGCCCAGCGTGGCCGAGCTGGAGGGCCAGCTTGACGCCGTGCGCGACCACGTGCGTGCCTGGCGCGCCGTGCCTGCCGGGCAGGTGCGCTGGCAATCGCGCGCCTACCGTGGCACCGGCCAGCCCATCGACTTGCCTCGTGCCTGGGTGCTGTCCACGCCCGGCGACTGGGTGGCCGCCATGCAGGACGGCGCCGCCGCCAGCGGCTACGCGCGGCTGAACCGCCTGGCGGCGCTGCCCGAGGTGCGGGCGCGCCCGGTCTGGCTGCCGCTGCTGGTGCGCCAGCGGGCCGTGCTGAATGAACCGGACGTGGCCGAGCTGATCCGCGCCATTCAACTGGCCGCGCGCCTGTCGCCCGGCTGTGCCCAGGGTTTGCCGTTGCGCGCGTTGCCCCATGCCGGTGTGGACAGCAAGTTCTGGGCGCGCCAGCGCGCGCTGCTCACGCTGCTGCTGGAGGCCGCGCATCCGGGGCAGGTGGCGCCCGTTGGGCTGGAGGCGTTTCTGGGCGCCGACCCCAGCGGCACGCACTGGCTGGACGTGGTGGATCTGGGCGGCGGCCTGCTGCCCTGGCCCCGCCTGCGCGTGCGCGCCGAAGACCTGGCCGCGCACGCGCCACCAGGCACGGCGTTGCTGCTGGTCGAAAACCACCAATGCCTGCACCACTTGCCGCCACGCGGTAGCGCGCCGGGTCTGGTGGCCGTGCTGGGCTCAGGGCTGGACCTGGCCTGGCTGGCCGCGCCCTGGCTGCGCCAGCGCCGCGTGGCCTACTGGGGCGACATCGACACCTGGGGCCTGGTCATGTTGGCCCGTGCGCGCCAGGCGCTGCCCGGGCTGACGGCGCTGCTGATGAACGAAGCGGTGTGGCACCGCCACCGGCGCCAAGCCGTGGCCGAGCCTGTCCGTGCCGAGCCCGCGCCGCCCGGCTTGAACGCCATCGAGCAGCGCCTGGATGCGCTGTTGCGCCAGCACCCCGCGCAGGGCCGCTTGGAGCAAGAGCGCCTGCCGGCGGCTTGGGTGCGCGATGCCCTTGCGCGCTGGCACGCGCATGCGCATGCGCGGCGGGGCAGTGGCCGTGGCGGCTACAGCGGATAACGTGGCGGCTGTCCAGGCACTGCCACGTGCGTGCGCACCGCCGCGATGCGCTGCACGAAGCGCTCGGGCTGGGGAAGAAAGCCGTCCTCGAAGGCGACGATGCGCCAGCCGGCATCGCTGCAAAGCGCCAGCAGTTCGCCGGTGCGCAGCAGGAAGTCGGGCCGCGAGGGCTTGCCCACCGTTTCGTTGCCTTGGGCAAAGGTTTCGTACAGCAGCACACCACCCGGCTCCACGGCATCAAGCAGGGTGGGCAGCAGCGGGCGCCACAGGTAATTGGTGACGACAACGGCGCCGAACTGGCGGCCGGTGAAGGGCCAGGGGCCGTTCTCGATGTCGGCCTGCAGCGTTTCGCCCCACTCGCGCGCCACGGCCAGCGACTCGGCATCCCGGTCCACGCCGGTCACGGCATGCCCTTGCTGCGCGAACCAGCGCATGTGGCGGCCCCGCCCGCAAGCCACGTCAAGCACGCTGGTGCCGGGCCGCAGCAGCGGCGTGAAGCGCGTGACCCATGGCGATGGCGGCGGAACGGTGGTGCTCGCTTGTGGTGAAGACATGAGTTTGAAGGCAGGTGGACTGGGTAATTCCATTTCCACTTCAAGGCGTTGATAACCGTCATCCCGGCGAAGGCCGGGAACCATGTTTCCCTGCCACGCCGTCTGGATTCTGGCTGGCGCCGCAATGACGAGATATGGCAGCTTTGATCTGGAATTGGAGTAAGAGCGGGCCATGTTGCCAGCAACGCGCGGTCAAATCATCGGCGACAGGTTATTGAGGTTTTTAAAAATCACGACAACGTGGGCCACGCAGAAAAACCCCTCACATTCCCTCGTCATTGCGGCGAAGGCCGCAATCCATGGGGCGTCACCTTGACACGGCATTCACCCGTGGACACCGTGTGGATTGCGGCCTTCGCCGCCATGACGGGACGAGGAGAAGGCATTACTACATAGGCTTGTCCTGAATTACGAAACTCTCAATATTTGCGGGACAGCACACTACCTTGCCAACAACAGCATGGTGAATCGAATGCCGACGATGGTCATCGCCAGTGAACCCAGCAAGTGCAGCAGCACGGTGGCGAGTGCTTGCGGATAGCGCTCCACCATCAGCATCTCCACCACCTCCGCGCTGAATGACGAGAACGTGGTCAGCGCGCCCAGAAAACCGGTGATCAGCAGCAGCCGCCACGCCGGATCCAGCTGGGGGTGATGGTGAAACACCGCCACCGCCACGCCCACCAGGTAGCCGCCAATCAGGTTGGCCGCCAGCGTGCCCCATGGCAGCCAGGCGCCCGCATGGTTGAGCCACAAACCCAGCCGCCAGCGCAGCAGCGCGCCGGCGCAGGCACCCAGGCAGATGGCGAAGACGGTGTGCATGGTTTTATCGAGGCTTTCAAAAATGACGACAGCGCCGCCATGGAAAGGAAGCTCCCCTCTCGCTTTGGGAGCGCTGGGGCGAGGGCAAGCATATGTAATGCCTTCACCTCATCCCGTCATTGCGGCGAAGGCCGCAATCCACACGGTGTCCGTGGGTCAACACCGTGTCAAGGTGACGCTCCATGGATTGCGGCCTTCGCCGCAATGACGAGGGGATGTGAGGGGGATTTTCTGATGGCCCGCGCTGTCGGGATTTTTTGAAAAAATCAATAGGTTCAAGTGTTTCCTTCCCCATGAATATTTGAGGAACAGCACACGACACGGCCCAGTTCAGAAAGCGCGCACATGGCGCAGCAGGCGTTCACGGACAGGCCCGAACGCCACGCACCCATGAAATCCGGGAAAGCCCGCGCACTCCAGAATGGCCGTTCGCAGGTAGCCCATCAGGTCGGGTGGGTCGCCAGGGGCGCTGGCCGGTTGCAGGCGCCAGCTGAAACCCTGCAAGGGCGCCAGCCATTCACCGCCGGGCAGCAAGGCGTAAGGCGGGCCGCCGCTGATGTTGTCCTTGTGAAGCCGGTCGGCGGAAATTTCCAGCATGAACGGGGGCGCTTCGCTCCATTCGTCGGGCCACTCGCTCCGCGCCCGGTCCAGAAACGACTCGATGGTGTAGTCCACCCAATCCGGGGTGCATGCCTCCACGCACACCCCGTCGCCGCATTCATCCATCAATCCGTGGCGGCGCCAGAAATCCACATGCTCGTAGTTGCCAGGCTCCACGAAATGGATGGCGCCCACCTCTCGCCACAGTTCCACCAGAATGCGCGGCGGCGGCTGGCCGATGGCCTGCTCCAGCCGTGCGCACGCCGCATCGACGTTTTCACACGGGGTGCGCAGCGGCTGCACCGGGTAGTTCATCAGCCTCAGCTCGGCCTCTATCTGGTCCATGGCCGCGCGGCAGCCAGACAAGGCGGCGCGCGTGGCCGTCAACGCGCCGTCAGGCCCCGACGAAACGGCGCTCAGCCAGCGTTGATGCGCCGAAGCGATGGCACTGGGGCTGAGGGTGGGCACGGCAAGCGATGGCTCAGAACGGTGGGCCTTCGTCTGCGGCGTCCGCCGTCGCTGCTCCGGCGGAGGGGGATGGTGATGGCGCAGGTGTCGCGGCCGGTGCCTGGTCGGTCACGGCTGTGGGGTCGGCTTCGCCGCCCAGTGCGTCGATCAGGTCGGTGATCAGGCCGCTCAGCTCGCCGGTGGCGAGCGCCACGTCGGCGTCAAAGCGGTCATCGTCCTTCGATGCCGCGCCTTCCTTGAACACGCCTTCCTGGAACGCGATCTTCTTGAGTTGCAGCGCCTGCGTCAGCATGAAGCCCACGCGACCGGCCCAACCCAGCGCCAGTTTGGTGGGCAGCTTGCCCTCGGCGATGTGCTGGCGCACCTCCTCGGTCTGCAGCGGGTGGCGGGTGAACTTGACCACGGCGGGTTCGTCGCCGCTGCCCTTTAACTCGCACTCGCGCTCGATGTTGAAGGCGTGGGGCAGGGCGTCACCCTCGGCATCGGCCAGCCACGCGGCCATGGCGGCCTGGGGCGATGTGGCGGTCTGCAGCAGGCCCACGCCAAAGCCCTTGCCGGCCACGCGCACCAGGCTGGTGATGACTTCGTCGGCCTTGCCCTGCGCGCCCAC
Organism: Pseudomonadota bacterium; assembly: GCA_030538085.1. Taxonomy (GTDB): domain Bacteria; phylum Pseudomonadota; class Gammaproteobacteria; order Burkholderiales; family Burkholderiaceae_C; genus Ottowia. The sequence goes on from JAUNUR010000042.1 coordinate 27,223, forward strand.
GTCCATCACCAGCCAGCGCTGCGTGGGCTCGATCCACACCGTGACGGTGCTGCGGCGCGGAAAGGCCTGCGGTAGCAGGGCGACCAGCGCATCGTCACGCAGGTCGCGCACTTCCTTCTTGCCGGGTTTGCGGCCCGTGGTCTTCTCGATGGCGTCCACGGCCTCTTGCACCTTGCGGCGCACGGCATCGCCAGGCACGGATTTGGTTTCGATGGCGAAGCGAGCGATCCACTGGCCGTCGATGGTTTCCACCAGCGCGCCATGCTCCTCGCCGCGTGGTGGTACCCAGCCGGTGGACTTTTGTTGCGTGGCGCTGCACTCGGCGAACGGCTCGGTGGCGATCGCCTCTTCCCATTGCGCTGCCGACGTGGGCCACTCGGGGCTCAGGCGGTACAGCATCAGATTCTTGAACACGAAAACTCAACCCTGTCATGAACGTCCCGCAACCGGGGCTGGACCGGCATCTTAGCGGCGCGACCGGGGCACGCGAGTTTGGCAACCTGTTTTCATGCCAGTGACGTATCGGCGATTTCTGCGATTTCAACATTCATCTTGCTGCCTGTGCGGCAGTCGGCTTGAGCTTGTCATGATTTCTTGCGCAGCCTTTGTTTTGAGCTACCTACACGGCAGCGAACGGCGCGCGATGGGGCTGGCGCGGCGGGCGGTTTTTCTGAGCTACCTACACGGCAGCGAACACAGCGGGCTACGGGGTGCAGAAAATCTTTGATTTCTGAGCTACCTACACGGCAGCGAACGTCGTTGAGCATGGCAGATTCGTTGCTGTAGATTTCTGAGCTACCTACACGGCAGCGAACTTATAACGCCGCCGCGAGGTAGCTCAGGCTTATTTCTGAGCTACCTACACGGCAGCGAACGCCGACGGCCTCTTTTTTGATGCCCAGTAGTTTTTTCTGAGCTACCTACACGGCAGCGAACGATTTCGCGGTCACCCGCGCAGACAACGGGCTTTTCTGAGCTACCTACACGGCAGCGAACGCTCCAGTCTCGCCCGGCCGCTTGGCATCCATTTTCTGAGCTACCTACACGGCAGCGAACTTGCCGAACATGGATGCGTTCCACCAGATAGATTTCTGAGCTACCTACACGGCAGCGAACTTAAGGCCGCCGCCATCGGCGCGCTGCAAGGTTTTCTGAGCTACCTACACGGCAGCGAACTGGATCAAGGCACTCGAAATGGCGCGCGAAATTTTCTGAGCTACCTACACGGCAGCGAACGGGCGACACCATCTTCCCGGCGTCGGCAACATTTTCTGAGCTACCTACACGGCAGCGAACCTGGAGGAGCAGCGCAAGAAACTGGACGAGCTTTTCTGAGCTACCTACACGGCAGCGAACGGCGAGTCCGCTGTCGTGCACCAGGCGGGCGCTTTCTGAGCTACCTACACGGCAGCGAACCCATTCTGCGGCCTCGCGCAACAGGCGCTGCATTTCTGAGCTACCTACACGGCAGCGAACTTTTCCCGCGCGCTGACCGAGGTCGGCAAGGTTTTCTGAGCTACCTACACGGCAGCGAACGCCGAAATCCCCATGGAGCCGTCGCCCGAACATTTCTGAGCTACCTACACGGCAGCGAACTCCATGGAGAACGCGGCGCGCTCAAGGTCGATTTTCTGAGCTACCTACACGGCAGCGAACAGCACACCGGCAATCTCGTCATGATGCGTGCTTTTCTGAGCTACCTACACGGCAGCGAACGCCGCGCGGGGAGCCGAGGACGCCGGCGGCCTTTTCTGAGCTACCTACACGGCAGCGAACGTGATGTTGAGGCGGGCGCGGTTGGTCATTGTTTTCTGAGCTACCTACACGGCAGCGAACAACGCGCCGCATCGCGTCATTGCATTTTTCAATTTCTGAGCTACCTACACGGCAGCGAACCCGTGCCGCGGCGTCGGGCACCGCATCGACACTTTCTGAGCTACCTACACGGCAGCGAACCAGGCCGCGTTCTAGGAGGCGTTGCTGCCAAGTTTCTGAGCTACCTACACGGCAGCGAACCGTCCAAGCCTCTGCCGTCGACCGCCCCTCCGTTTCTGAGCTACCTACACGGCAGCGAACCGTCAGGCTCGCATGCCAAGGCCCGTCAGGGCTTTCTGAGCTACCTACACGGCAGCGAACTCAGGCGACATGCCCCGCGGAAAGCGCTGCATTTTCTGAGCTACCTACACGGCAGCGAACGCTGGGTCGTCGTGCCATCTGCCAGCCTCACCTTTCTGAGCTACCTACACGGCAGCGAACCGTTTTACCGACGCCATTACCGCCAGTAGTCATTTCTGAGCTACCTACACGGCAGCGAACCACCCGGACTGGGCACGTACCGGTGCTGCACTTTTCTGAGCTACCTACACGGCAGCGAACGGTGTGTGTTTCCTCGTCATATTCTCCGTAATTTTCTGAGCTACCTACACGGCAGCGAACTGTTCTGCAATCCCTGCCAGACAACAGCGTGGTTTCTGAGCTACCTACACGGCAGCGAACTTATAACGCCGCCGCGAGGTAGCTCAGGCTTATTTCTGAGCTACCTACACGGCAGCGAACCTCCATTGCGGTTACCCACAAATACCGGCGCATTTCTGAGCTACCTACACGGCAGCGAACGGCACAGCATGCGCAGTCAGCGCGCCCATGTGTTTCTGAGCTACCTACACGGCAGCGAACTTTGAGCGCGCGCTGATACGTGAACGGTCTATTTTCTGAGCTACCTACACGGCAGCGAACCAAGGGGCGCCGTCGGGCGACATGCCGCGCGGTTTCTGAGCTACCTACACGGCAGCGAACAAGGTTTGTCTAGCGACAGCTTCAAGCGTGGCGGTCTCAACTCCGAAGTGCAACACCCTCCCCTGAGGTAAGTTGCACGGATGG
>JAUNUR010000126.1 GCA_030538085.1 Pseudomonadota bacterium
TGCCTAACGTTGAAGGTAAGCGGCGCCGGAGCGCGAAGCGCGGAGGGAACCCAAAAGCGTAGCTTTTGGGCGTCCGCTTGACCGACGGGTTAGGCCAGAAAAAGCGCGACCGTGACACAACCCGAAACTACCAGCAACCTTTAAATAAAAACAGCGCTTGATTTGCAGGCCGCCAAAACCAACCAAATGATAAGACTGAAAACGGTAATTCAACAACCTGCCCAATGGACGCGGCTTTCAAGCCAGAAATGCCCTGAAAGGCGCTTGCACACTGAAGGCTTTATTAGCGGCACAACGCTTCAAACCTGAAAACTCAAAAACTGCCTAACTTGGTTTATCTATCAGATCCAAAATATAACTGGATAACCGTCACCCAGCAGTGCTGCGATATTTACTCACAACTCTCTTTCAATCCACGGTTTTTCCAGTTATACCCAGCAAATACCTGGAATAACCAAGCATCCACTCCAGCCGATACGCTCAGCGCGGCCCCGGTTCCACCAGGTCCATTCGCCGCTTGATCCGCGCCGCCTCCGCCCCGTCCCCCCGCTGCTCCGCCAGCCGCGCCTGCACGCCCAGCCACGCCAGCAACGGGCGGCGCCAGCCCTGGTTCGATGCGGTGTCCACCGCCTGCTCGACCACCGCCGGGCTGGCCTGGGTGCGGCGCAGCAGCACGCCAGCGGCGATGAGGCGGCCCAGCGGGTCGTCGGACGGGGGAAGCGCGGCACTGGCGGCGCCCGTCGCCACGGCGCGGTGGTGGCCGGGCAGCAGCGCGGCTTGGGGCGCCGTGAGCACACGGCCTTCCAGATAGTCGGCGTAGGCGCGCTCGGCATCGCCCGCGTCGGCGCGCAGCGGCTCAAAGCCGGTGCAGGGCTCGAACACCAGGCTGGCGACGCGCGCGGCACAGCGGTTGAGTTCAATGCGCGCCACCTGTTCGGGTCTGGCTGTGCGGGCAGCTTCGGCACGGGCCAAGTCGAATTCGCGCGCTTCGACGCGGGTGTCGCCTTTCAGATAGGCCTGGGTGAAGCGCTCGACATGGCCGATGGCGCTGATCTTCCAGTCGGGCACCTTGGGGCCGCTGCCGCAACCAGCCAGCATCACTATTGAAGCAATAGCTGCCAGCGCTTTATAGACGGGCGCTAGAGGCCAATTTGGCTTGTAAAAAGCAAAGGACATCACGGCAGCTTCACCTCTTTGTCCTGGGGCGCGAAGGGCCACTTGCGGTTGATTTCGGTGATCAGCGCGTCGATCTTGCGCAGACTGCTTTCAACGTCGGCGCGCAGGTCGCCCAGGTGGGTGGTGGCCTGGTTGGCGTTGCTGGCCACGCCCTGCACTTCCTTCAGCACGGCGTCGACCTTGACCACCGTCTGGCGGGTGTCTTGCAGCAGTGCATTGAGTTGGCGCACGGCGGTCTGAGCGTCGGTGATCAGGCCGGTTTCGCCCAGCACTTGCTGGTCGGCCTTCTTGACCACGCCGTCCACGCGGGCCGCCACGCTGTCAAGGTTCTTGACGAGCTGGTTGGTGCGGTCCAGCAGTTCGCTGACGCGGCGCGCGTCGGCTTCGTTGCCCGTGACGGCGGCCATCAGCCCGCCCTTGGCGCTGTTCAGGCGCTGGGTGAAGGTGCGCACTTCGCCCAGCGAGGCGCTGAGCGACGAATCGACACTGGTCAACTCGTTCAGGTTCTGCAGCAGGTCGCGGGCGTCGCCCACCATGCGGGGAATTTCTGCCGAGACGTCGCCGCGCAGCACCGGGCGCTCGCTGCCGGGCAATAGCGGCGGGTCGTCCAGGATGCCGGTGAAGGCGCGCAGCCGCGCCGCGCCGACGATGCCTTTTTCCAGCGTGAACACGCTGGAGGAGCGCAGCCAGTAGCTCTCGGTGATGGGCACGTCGACATGGATGCGCACCGAGCCTTCGTCGGCCAGTTCGATGCGGCTGACACGGCCGATGGGAAAGCCGGAGAACGTCATGTCCATGCCGACCACCACGCCATCGGAGTCGTCGGTGATCAGGTACAGCGGCTGCGTGGGGATGAAGGCGCCGCGCACCCACATCAGGTACAGCACGGCCCCGGTGACCAGCAGCATCATGAACCCCAGCAGCATCGCGGCGCGCAGCTCCAGCCGGCGCTGCGCCCGCTGGCTGGCTGGCGGCACGGCGGCGCTGGGCGCGGCGGGTTCGGGCAGCGCGGACGGGTTGGCGGCCTGCGGCGAGGATGGGGGGGTGTCGCTGGGTTCGGTCATCGCCGTCAATAGTAATTGCCGACCAGCGAGGCGATCTCGATCAGCAGCATCAGCACGAACATCTGCATCAGCCCCTGAAGCTCGACGCTGGTGCGCGAAGCGCGGCGCGGGATGTCGCGCAGGGCGTTGGACACGGGCAGCAGCGCCACGGCCACGGCGAACAGCACCGTCTTCATGGTGAAGATCATCGACACCACCGGGTTGAAAATCTGCCCCACCGAATGGTTGTACGACGGCAGGCCCGCCATGGTGAAGCCGTGCACGGCGATGTAGGCCAGCAGCAGCGAGATCAGGCAAGACAGCAGCGCCAGCAGCAGCACGGCGAAGATGCCGGCCAGCACGCGCGGCAGCACTTCGCGGCTGAGCGGGTCGATGCCCTGGGCGCGCATGCGCTCGAAGGCGCCGCCACGGCGCAGTTTGTACAGCTCCGAGCCGCCAGGAATGGTGTATTCCACCGCCACGTACAGCGCGGCCACCAGCGGAATCAGCTCCAGCACCAGCACGCGCACCACGGCGTCCAGCGCGTATTGGGTCAGCCCGTAGGCGAAGGCGGTGACGACCACGATGCGGATGACCACCACGTTGAACAAGGCCATCAGCGTGGTGAAGCCCGGCAGGCCGGGGCCGGCGGCGAAATAGATGTGGCGCAGCACCATGCCGCGCGATTCACGCCGGTAACTGGAGGGCGAAAACGCCAGCACGGCCAGTTGCGCGCCAACGAAGACCATCAGCCACCAGCCACGCAGCCAGCGCAGCACGCCGCGCCCCACGTCCAGCAGCCAGCCGTACAGCGAAAATCCGGTGGTCATGGGCGGGCATGATACCGGGCGCAGCCGCCTGCGCGGCGCCATTCGCACCGTTTTTCATGACAGGACGGATTCAAGAAACATAGCTGCTCACGCAGATTGGATGCGGGTTTGGACCTGATTGGGCTTGAGCCTATTGATATTTTCAAAAATCCCGACAGCGCAGGACATCAGAAGCCCCCTCGCATCCCCTCGTCATTGCGGCGAAGGCCGCAATCCATGGGCGTCACCTTGACACGG
>JAUNUR010000043.1 GCA_030538085.1 Pseudomonadota bacterium
CATTGATTTTCTTCAGGCACACCGGCCCTGCTGGCGGGGTTGGGTTGCTCAATAGCACGCCAACTCGGAAATTTCGAAACGTGAAAGCGTGCCCTTGCCCCGATGGCGGCGTTGCACATCTCGCGATACCCCTTCAGCATCGCTGCGGTGTGCGCCTTGTCCTCGGGCGGAATCCATTACTTTCACCATGTTCCGAACTCTCCGGGTTGACGTACCAGGGGGCGGACAGGAGACAATCGAAGGCTTGTCTGATTAGCCAAAAGTCTTCATGGAGCCCTTGATGCCCGTTTCCGCCGCCGCGCCCGCCGCCCCGGTGCCGATGATCGGCATCGACCTGGGCACCACCAACAGCTCGATTGCCGTCTGGGAAGGAGGGCAGGCGCGGCTGATCGCCAACTCGCTGGGCGAGGTGCTGACGCCGTCCGTGGTCAGCGTGGACGAAGCGGGCCACGTACTGGTGGGCAGGGCGGCCGAGCACCGGCGCATCACGCATCCGCACCTGACGGCAGCGGTGTTCAAGCGGGTGATGGGCAGCGCCAAGCGCTTTCGGCTGGGCCCGCGCGAGTTCGCGCCGGAGGAGCTGTCCAGCCTGGTGCTGACCAGCCTCAAGCACGATGCCGAGGCCGCCCTGGGCCAACCCGTGCGCGAGGCGGTCATCAGCGTGCCGGCCTACTTCAACGACACGCAGCGCAAGGCCACCAAGAACGCGGCTGAACTGGCCGGGCTGAAGGTGTCGCGCCTGATCAACGAACCCACGGCGGCGGCGCTGGCCTTTGGCCTGCACCAGTCGCGGGACGAAACGCGGTTCCTGGTGTTTGACCTGGGCGGCGGTACCTTCGACGTCAGCATCGTGGAACTGTTCGAGGGCGTGGTGGAGGTCAAGGCCTCCACCGGCGACAACTACCTGGGTGGCGAGGATTTCACGCAGGTCATCGCGCAGGACATGGCCCAGCAGTTCGGCCTGGACGCCGCCCGGCTGGAGAGCGATGGCACGCTGCGCAACCGCCTGCATGCGGTGGCCGAGCGCTGCAAGCAGGCGCTGGGCACGGGCAAGTCGGCCACCGACCAACTGCACCTGGACGGGCAGGAGCGCTCCTGCGCCATCGACGAGGAGCGTTTCGAGACCCTGGCGTCGGACCTGCTGGCGCGGCTGCGCAAGCCCATCGAGCGGGCCATGCGCGACTCGCGCCTGAAGCCCGCCGCGCTGGACAGCATCGTCATGGTCGGTGGCGCCAGCCGCATGCCGGTGGTGCGCAAGATCGTGGCCCGCATGTTCGGCCGTTTCCCCGATACCAGCGTGCACCCCGACCACGCCATCGCGCTGGGCGCCGCCGTGCAGGCCGCGCTGATCGCGCAGGACGCCGCCTTGTCGGAAGTGCTGATGACCGACGTGTGCCCTTATTCGCTGGGGGTCGAGGTGTCCGAGACCATCGCGCCCAACCAGAACCTGGACGGCCTGTTCTCGCCCATCATCGAGCGCAACACCGTCGTGCCGGCCAGCCGCATGGGCCTGTACCACACCATGCACGACGGGCAGACCGAGATCGACCTGAAGGTGTACCAGGGCGAGCAGCGCTTCGTGAAGGACAACGTGTACCTGGGCTCGCTGAAGGTGAAGGTGCCGCCGCTCAAGGGTGGCGAGATCAACGTGGAAGTGCGTTTCAGCTACGACGTGTCGGGGCTGCTGGAGGTTGATGCCACGGTGCTCAACACCGGCAAGAAGCACAGCCTCACGCTGCTGGGCCATGCGTCGGCCATGAGCGAGGAGGAAGTGGCCACGCGCCGCGCCGAGCTGTCCCGGCTGAAGATCCACCCGCGCGACGACATGCCCAACAAGCTGGTGCTGACGCGCATCGAGCGCCTGTATGCCGAGCTGTCCGGCCCCGAGCGCGAGGCCGTGGGCCAGGCGCTGACGCAATTCACCATGGCGCTGAACAGCCAGGACACCGAGCGGATCGCGCGCGAGCGCAAGCAGGTCAGCCAGTGGCTTGATGGGCTGGAAGCCTCTCCCTTGAACTGACCACCATGCAGGACAACTACCCCTGGAGCGTCCTGGGTCTGGACGGCCCCGGCGACGAGCGCGCCATTCGGCGCGGCTATTCGCGGCAGGTCAAGGTGACCCGCCCCGACACCGACCCCGAAGGCTTCAAGGCACTGCGCACCGCCTACGAGCTGGCGCTGCACTGGGCCGAAAGCCCGGAAGGCGCCCGCCCGCCCGCCGCTGAAACCGTTGCGCATGCTCCGCCGGAGCCGGAGCAAACGGCACCGGCGCCACTGCTGGAGGCCGCCGTGCCCGCCGCGCCGCGCGACACGCCGGTGTTGCACCCCGTGCCCACGCGGCTGGACATGGACAGCCAGTTGCACCAGGTGTTGCACGAGGGCTTCGTGCAGGACGAGCGGGACTGGGAGGCGCTGGCCGAGGCCATCACGTCGGCGGAATTGATCGAGGACACCGCCGCGCGCGCCCAGGCCGCCCGCGGCATGCCCGATCTGGTGCGGCGCCTGCTGGCCCTGCCGGCCAACCAGAACCTGCAAATAGCCCAGCGCACCGAGGAGCTGCTGATCCACCAGGCCGCTGGCTCCGATTTGTGGCCCGCGGCGGCGGCGCGGCTGGTGTGGGAGCACTACCACCTGGAGGACCGGCTGGCTTTCGTGCCGCACTGGAGCGCGGAGCGCCACATCCAGCAGCGGCTGGAAGCCCATGAGCAAGCCATGATGCAGGCGAAAGTGTGGGGGTGGGTGCCGCCCACGGCCCATGCGCAGGGCCAGTGGCAGGATGCGGCGGAGGCGCCGTGGCAGGCCTTGCGGGCCGAGGTGGTGCGCCAGCCGCGCCTGCCCGAGGCCATGCTGTTCCGGCCCTTGCGCTGGCGTGATCGCCTGCGCTGCTATTTTTCACCAAGCACCCGCCGGCGTGGCCTGGAAGTGCTGAACTGGGTGCGTCAGGAGCAGCCGCAGCACGCGGACGAGCTGCACCAGGCCAGCGCGCGGTGGCTGGACCAGTTGGGCGCGCGCATGGCGCAACTGCCGACCTGGGGCGTGCGCGGGTGGATGTTCATGCTGGCGTGCGCTGGCTTCATGGCGGCCTTCCTGATGCCGTTCGTGACGGTTGTCGATCTCGGCCCCCAGCATTTGGGCGGCATCACGGCGGGCCTGACCGCGCTGGCCTGGGTGCTGTCGCTGGCGCTCAAGCGCTGGCTGCTGCCCTGGTGGCGCGCCGCCGACGCCGCGCGGCCCCGCCTGTTCGCGGTGATCGAAGGCGTCAGCGCGGTGGTGGTGATCGTGTGCTTTGGCGTGGGCGGCGTTGCCCCGCTGATCGCGACGGCGGTGGCCGTGGTGGCCGCCGTGGTGCTGCTGACGTGCTGGGCCGTGCACGGTCGGTTCTTGTCCATCGTGCAGCCGCCCACGGCGGAAGACTCCTTGTTTGGCCTGCTGATGCTGTGTGCCTTGGGGCTGGGCCTGCAGTCGGCCACCGCCTTGGAGCCGCTGTGGGCCATCGCGCCGCTGGCCGCCGCGGCCAGCTTGCTGCACATGCTGGCCTGGTTGCCCTGGATGCTGCACGAACCCTCAGGCCAGTACTACTGGCGGGCAGGGATACCGTTCAAGCTGGGCGCCCATGCCCTGCATGCGCTGCTGGCGGCGGCGCTGCTGTTGTTCATCTACCTCACGGTGGCGCCCAGCCTGGGGCATCTGCCGGCTGTGGAGGGTGGGGCATCGCTGCCGTGGGCCATTGGAGGGCTGTTGCTGATCTATGGCGCTTGGACGGTGCTGGACTGGCCGCCTCTGTGGGGCGTGTTGAACGCGTCGGGGATTTCCGGCGCATTCGCCTTCATGCTTCTGGTCGGCCTGCTGGGCGCGCTGTCCATGTCGTTGAACGAGATGCTGGGGCTGCGCGACGGGGCCAACGTACGGGTGCTGGTGGCGGCGTTGCTGGTCATCCAGGCGCTGCGGCTGAGCTGGCGCGTCCGCACGGGGGCGCGGGCCGAAGGCGATTCATGAACGGGCGCCGGCGGCCCACGCCGTTTTGCGTTCAGGATGATGACGAATGACCGCGGCTGGCGCCGCATGACAAATGACGAATGCGCCATTTGTCATTGAAGCGCAGCGAAGTCATTTGTCATTTGTCATTTTGAAAGCCAATGTGTATCAGAGGCTGTCCTCAAATTCATCGCGCCGTGCTTGGCTCCCGGCCTTCGCCGGGATGACGGTCATTGACGTCTTGAAGTGGAAATGGAGTCAGAACAAGCTCTCAAGAGATCGCGAGCACCCTCTCAATGCGAGGTGCCTTCGGACCTTGAAATCTTGTTGTGCAGGTTGTACTTGCCCACGGGTTTTTTCATGGGCAGGCGCTTCACTTCCTTGAACGTCGCCGCGTCGTAGACGATCAGCGCGCCGTCGTCTTCCCACAGGCTGGCCAGCGCGTATTTGCCGTCCTTGGTGAACTCGATGTGCGCCAGCGTCTTGCCGGGCTCGCCCTTGACCTCGGCCACGGGCCGCAGCGTGCGCTTGTCGATGACGGTCATGATGTGCTTGGCCTTGGGCGCCATCATCGAATCGGTCCAGGCGTAGGGCGTGTTCTCGTGGCTGCGCATGAAAAAACCCGGCCCCGGCGTGGCGATGTCCTTCACCAGCTTCCAGGTCTTCATGTCGATCACGCTGATCACGCCGTCCTGCAGGTTGGGGCTGGCCAGCACGCGCGTGCCGCCATGGTCGAACGTGATGCCCGAACCCAGGTGCGGCATGCCGGCAATCGGCAGCGTGGCGATTTTGCGGCGCACGTCCAGGTTCACCACCTGGCCGCTGGGCGAGCCGTCGGCGTGTGGGCGCGAGGCACCCAGCGCATAGGCGTAGTTCTGGCTGAAGAAGAAGTCGTCCAGCGGTTCATCCAGTGAGGTGCGGCGGATACCCAGAAAGCCGTCCTTCGGCAGCCCTTCCTTCATTTTGTAGTCGTGCACGAAGCCGTCGTAGATCGGCTCGGCCTTGGGGTCGTAGCTGATCTCCCACAGCTCTGGAATGTCTTTCAGCGCCACCACGAAGCTCTTGCGCGGTTCGGCGTCGTACACGGCGGACACGCGCGAGGTCTTCTCGCCACCCAGCGAGCGCGCGGAGTAGGTGCGCTGGTGCTTCAGGTCGGCGTCGAACAGCACCACGGTGTGCGGCAGGTAGTTGGCCGCCATCACCCACTGGCCGTCGCCGCTGACGGCAATGTTGCGCATGTTGATGCCGGCGCGCACCTCGGCCACCGTTTTCAGGTTCCACAGGTCGTACTTGGTGACCCAGCCGTCGCGCGAGCCGAAGAACACGTAGCGCCCGTCGGGCGTGAACTTGGGGCCGCCATGCAGGGCGAAGCGTGAGGGGAAGCGGTGGATCGGCTCGAACCTGTCGCCGTCGAGCAGGGTGACGTGGTGGTCGCCGCCTTCCACCACCACGAACAGGTTCATCGGGTCGGCGGACCATTGCGGCTTGGCGGGCCAGGTTTGCCAGCCCTCGGTTTCCACGCGGCTGGCGGCGATGTCGGCGTCGCTCCACGACGGCGCGGGCGTGACCGGCGTGTAGATCCAGTCGGTCAGCGCGGTGATTTCGTCGTCCTTCAGCGTGTCCTTGAAGGGCAGCATCTGCGTGGCCGCCCGGCCGTCGCGGACGACCTGCAGCGCCTGCGGCTTGCGCAGCCGTGACAGGCTTTCGGGCAGCAGGGCCGGCCCCATGCCGCCCAGGCGCTGCTCGCCATGGCAAGTGGCGCAGTGCTGCTGGTAGAGGGCCGGCACGTTGATGGGGGCGCTGGCGCCACTGGCGGCGGCGGGCGCGGCTTGCGCCATGGCGGCGATGACGCCCATGCCGCCGGCCAGCCAGAAGCGGCGCAGGCGGTGAAGGAGCGAGGCTGAAGGCGGGGGCATGGTGGGAAGGTCCAATCGGCTCATGGGGACAGCGTGCGGTGAAAGCGTGCGGGGTGAAAGAGGGAGTGCCGGAAGATGATCCTAGAAACGGCAGTTGGATGCGCCCGAGCGTGCCGTGATGGGCGTGCCAGGCAAGACGCGAGGACGCGGCAGGCTTGTGCCTGCAAGGACGAGCAACGCCGCATGGCACGTCCAGCGCGGTGCGATCGGGTGCATAGCGCGCTCACCCAACAGGTGAATGTGATCGAAGCCGTGAAAGCCAGCGTTCATGCGGGTTGCCCAAGGATGGTGAGCGGTCGACTGCCGCTTCTAGGATGATAGGTCGGCACCTTGATTCAACCATGATGTGAGTCAATTTGCCGCCGGCGTGGCGATGGGGCGCGGGTTTGTGTCGCTATGCTTGCCGCCTCATGACATTTTGCGTTCAAGACGATGACGAATGACCGCGGCTGACGCCGCATGACAAATGCACCAGTTGTCATTTTGAAAGGCAATGCGTATCAATCTGGAAACTGCGGTGCGCACGACGTCCACCCAGCAGGTGAATGTGATCGAAGCTGTGAAAGTCAGTGCTCATGCCAGTTGTCCAAGGATGGCGAGCGGTCAACTGCCGTTTCTATTGAGCAACCCAACCCCGTCAGCAGGGCCGGTGTACCTGAAGAAAATCAATGACTTACAAAACGTTTTCTTGAGAGATTTTCGTAATTCAGGACGAGCCTATGTCATGCCTTCACCTCATCCCGTCATTGCGGCGAAAGCCGCAATCCACACGGTGTCCGCAGGTGAACGCCGTGTCAAGGTGACGCTCCATGGATTGCGGCCTTCGCCGCAATGACGAGGGGATGTAAGGGGGCTGATGGCCAGCGTTGTCGTGATTTTTAAAACGTCAATAGATTCAATGTTCATGTGGATGGCCCAGGGATGACAAGCGGTCAGTTGCCGTTTCCAGGCGCGAGCATTCAATCGTGGATCGACTTTGCCGACCCGCGCGATGCCGCCGCGCCGCGCTTGCGCTGCGCTTTCGGCACGCCGGTGCGGGTGTTGGCCGCCACACGCCTGGACGAGGTGCGGGGCGTGCTGCGTGCCGTGGAGGCCGCTGCCCGCGCTGGCTACTGGTGCGTGGGCTGGCTGCGCTACGAGGCCGCGCCCGCTTTCGATGCCGCGTTGGCCGTCCAAGGTGGCGATGACGCCGTGCCGCTGGCCTGGTTCGCCGTGCATGACGCACCCCGGCCCTGGACCGATGCGGCGCCTGGCGGCGTGGCACGGATTGACTGGGGCGCGGGCTTGTCCCGTGCGGAGTTCGACGCGGCGTTTGCCCGGTTGCAGCAGGGCATCGCGCAGGGGCGCTATTACCAGGTGAACTACACCGCGCCCACCGTGGGTCGCTTCGAGGGCGACGCTCACGCCCTGTTCGCCGCGCTGCGGCGTGCTCAGCCGGGAGGCTACGCGGCCCACATCGGCCGGCGCGGGCACGCAGGTGCTGTCGGTCTCGCCCGAACTGTTCTTCGACTGGCGCGCCGCGCCGGACGGCACCGGCGACATCCTCACCCGCCCCATGAAGGGCACGGCACCGCGCGGCGCCACGCCAGCCGAGGACACGGCCCGTGCCGCCGCCTTGCGCGCATCGCCCAAGGAGCGGGCCGAGAACGTGATGATCGTGGACCTGTTGCGCAACGACTTGTCGCGCATGGCCCAGCCCCACAGCGTGCGCGTGCTGCGCCTGTTTCACACCGAGGCACTGCCCGCCGTGTGGCAGATGACCTCCGACGTGGCCGCGCGCACCCGCGCCGGCACAGGGCTGGCCGACGTGTTTGGCGCGCTGTTTCCCTGCGGCTCCGTCACTGGCGCGCCCAAGGTGGAGGCGATGCGCGCGATCACCGCGTTGGAGGCCGGACCGCGCGGCGTGTACTGCGGTGCCGTGGGCGTGGTGCGGCCCGACCCAGACGCTGGCGCGGGAGCGGACAGAGGAGCGATCGTCGCCACCTTCAACGTGCCGATTCGCACCGTGGAGTTGCGCGGCGACACCGCGCGTTGCGGCATTGGCAGCGGCATCGTCTGGGCCGCCGATGCGGCGGCTGAATGGGCCGAGTGGGGGCACAAGCGCGCCTTCGCCGAGCGCGCCAGCGCCCCGTTCGAACTGCTGGAAACCCTGGGCCTGCACGGTGGTGCGTGGCGCCACCGCGCCGACCACCTGGCGCGCATGCAGGCCAGCGCGGCGCACTTCGGCTACCCGTGGGACGGCGCGCACGTGGCCGCTTGCCTGGACGCACTGGCCGCCGCGCACGCCCAGGGCGATTGGCGCGTGCGCCTGCTGCTGGATGCGCAGGGCGTGCCGCGTGCCGAGGCCTTCGCACTGGCCGCCACTCCCACGCCGGTGCACCTGGCGCTGGCGGACAGGCCGTTTGCCCAGGCGCACGGCGAATTCACCCGCCACAAGACCACGCGCCGCGCGCACTACGCCGCCTTTGCGCCGGCGGCGGGCAGCGGCGTGTTCGACACCGTGCTCTACAACGAGCAGGGCGAGATCACCGAATCCACTTTCGGCAACCTGGCCTTGCTGCTCGATGGCCGCTGGGTCACGCCGCCGCTGGCTTGCGGGCTGCTGCCCGGCGTGGGCAGAGCCCAGGCGCTGCGCGAGGGGCGCGTGGTGGAGGCGGTGGTGCGGCTGCAAGATCTGCCGCGCGTGCGGGGCTGGGTTTTCATCAACAGCTTGCGAGGCTGGCTGCCAGCGACGGTGCAAGTGGCCGGTCAGCGCTTTCAAGATCTTGGCGAGCAGCACGCAAACGATGACAAATGACCGCGGCTGGCGCCGCATGACAAATGACGAATGCTTTCTTTGTCATTGAAGCGCAGCGAGTCATTTGTCGTTTTGTCCGTCGATCAACGTCGCATCAAGGTGGCGCCCGCATGGATTGCGGCTTTCGTCGCAATGACAAGGGTCAGGGTGAGCAGCAGATAAACGATGACAAATGACCGCGGCTGACGCCGCATGACAAATGACGAATGCTTTCTTTGTCATTGAAGCGCAGCGAGTCATTTGTCGTTTTGTCCGTCGATCAACGTCGCATCAAGGTGGCGCCCGCATGGATTGCGGCTTTCGTCGCAATGACGAGGGTCAGGGTGAGCAGCAGATAAACGATGACAAATGACCACGGCTGGCGCCGCATGACAAATGACGAATGCGCCATTTGTCATTGAAGCGCAGCGAAGTCATTTGTCATTTCGAAGAATCAGCGTGCGGGCAAGGCCTTGAAAGGGATGGCTTCTACAGGCTTTCCTTCACGTAGGACGCGCGGTCCATGTCCACGATTTCCACGCTCAGATGCACCTGCATGCCCGCCGGGCGGGGCGTGAGGCGGCGCAGCACGTCGGCGATGCGGTCGGCCAGGTCTTTCTTGGTTTCGGGGCTGCGCCCGGTCAGCAGGCGCAACTGCGCATGCACGAAGGCGCGGTTGGCGGGCTGGGTGCCGATCTGGAAGCAACCGTTGGTGCGCATGAAGCGCGACTTCAGGTCGGATTCATTGAGTATTTCCGGGCTGGCGCAGACGGCGGCGTTGATTTCGGCCAGGGCTTGCGCCTCGGGGTAGTCGGTCAGGTTGCTGGAGTATTCGATGCGCAGGTGGGGCATGGTGGTGTTTTTCAGTGGATCAGGCGTGGGGCGCCAGCTTGGCCAGCGCGTGCAGCAATTGGGCCACATCGGCCTCGGTGTGTGCCGCCGACAGCGCGATGCGCAGCCGTGCCGTGCCTTCGGGGACGGTGGGCGGGCGGATGGCGGGCACCCACAGGCCGCGCGCGCGCAGGCCCTCCATCACGGCCAGCGCCTCGTCGTTGGCACCGATCACCAACGCCTGCACCGGCGTGCGCGACTCGGCCAGGCGCCAGCTCGTGCGCTGCAGCAGCGGGGCCAGGCCAGCGCGCAACTGGTCGATGCGTGCGTGGAGTTGCGTGCGTCGCCAGTCGTCGGTGGCGATCACGCGCAGGCTGGCCTGCAGCGCGCGCGCCAGCAAGGCGGGGGCGGCGGTGGCGAAGATGTAGCTGCGGGCTTTCTGCACCAGCCATTCGATGAGCGGCCCCGGCCCGGCCACGAAGGCGCCGGCCACGCCCGCGGCCTTGCTCAAGGTGGCCATGTAGAGCACGCGCGGCGAGGCGTGGGCGCCGGTGAGGCCCGCCTCAGCCAGCGTGCCGCGCCCCTGCGGCCCCAGCACGCCGAAGCCGTGCGCGTCGTCGATCAGCAGCAGTGCGTCGTGGCGCTCGCACAGCGCCAGCAGCGCGCGCAGGTCGGCCACGTCGCCGTCCATGCTGAACACGGCATCGGTGATGACCAGCTTGCGCCGCGCGGGGCTGGCCGCCAGCAGGGCGCTCAGCGCGGCCAGGTCGGCATGCGGGTAGCGGTGCACCGTGGCGCGCGACAGGCGCGCGCCGTCGATCAGGCAGGCGTGGTTGAGTTCGTCGGAAAACAGCGCGTCGCCCGCGCCGACCAGGGCCGGGATGATGCCGACGTTGGTCGCGTAGCCGGCGTAGAAGTAGAGCGCGCGCGGTAGCTGCACAAAGCGCGCGAGGTCTTCCTCCAGCTCGGCATTGGCGGTGCTGTGGCCGCTGACCAGGGCCGAGCCGCCCGAGCCCATGCCGAACTCGCGCGTGGCCGCGCAAGCAGCCTCCGCCAGCGCCGAGTGGGCGGCCAGGCCCAGGTAGTCATTGCTGCAAAAGGCCAGCATGGGGGTGCCGTCGACCAGCAGGTGGGCGCCCTTGGCGGGCACCACGGCGCGGCGGGCGCGGCGCAGGTGGGCGGCGTCCAGCGCGGCGATGCGCGCGGGGAATTCGTCGATCCAGGAGACGGCGCTCATGTCCAGTGGGCGGGCAGCCGGTAGCGCGCGGCCAGTGCGCGGGCGTCGGGGCGGTGCTGGTGGGGCAGATCGGCCAGCAGCGGCGCCTGAAGGTGCTGCCGCAGCCAGGCGATGTTCTCATCGGGCGCCTGCATGTGCGGGTCCACGCGGTTGGCGATCCAGCCCGCAAGCATCAGGCCGCGGGCGCGGATCGCATCGAAAGTGAGCGCGGCATGGCTCAGGCAGCCCAGGCGCAGGCCCACCACCAGCACCACGGGCAGGCCCAGGGTCTGGGCCAGGTCGGCGCCGGTTTCGGTGTCGGACAGGGGCACGTGAAAGCCGCCCGCGCCCTCGACCACCACGGCATCGGCACGCGCGGCCAGTTGCCGGTAGCTGGCCGCGATGGCCGGGATGGCGATGCGCACGCCGGCGCGCGCGGCGGCGATGTGCGGTGACAGCGGCTCGGGCAGCAGCACGGGGTTGTCCAGCTCGGGCGGCACGGCCATGGTGGAGGCGGCGCGCAGCAGCACGGCGTCCTGGTTGGTGAGCTGGCCCTCGTGCGGCTCGGCTCCGGCGGCGACGGGTTTCATGCCCAACACGCGGGTGTGGTGGCGCGCCAGCGCGTGCAGCAGCGCCGCCGCCGCCAGGCTTTTGCCTACGCCGGTGTCGGTGCCGGTGATGAACAGGCCCAGGGTCATGGCAGGCGCTCTTCGGCGGGGGCAGGGGTGGCCGGTTCGTCGGCCAGCGTGGCGTCCAGCGCGGCCAAGGCGGCGGTGGCAAGGTGCTGCACGGCCTCGTCGTCCAGCACGTAGGGTGGCATGGCGTAGAGGGTGTGGCCGATGGGGCGCAGCAGCAGGCCGCGTGCCATGGCGTGCTGGTGGTAGCGGCGCGCGAAGTCGGGCAAGGTGGTGTGCACGTCCCAGGCCCAGATCATGCCCTGGCGGCGCGCGTGGCGCACGCGCGGGTGCGCGGCCAGCGGCGCGCAAGCGGCGTCGATGGCGCGCGCAAGCCTTGCGTTGCGTGCCAGGGCATCGGTCTGCTCGAACAGCTCCAGCGTGGCCAGCGCGGCGCGGCAGGCCAGCGGGTTGCCGGTGTAGGAGTGCGAGTGCAAGAAGCCACGCGCCACTTCGTCGTCGTAGAAGGCGGCGTAGATGTCATCCGTGGTCAGCACGGCGGACAGCGCCAGCGTGCCGCCCGTGAGGCCCTTGGACAGGCAGATGAAATCGGGCCGCATGCCCGCCTGCTGGTGCGCGAACATGCTGCCTGTGCGGCCGAAGCCCACGGCGATCTCGTCGGCCACCAGGTGCACGGCGTAGCGGTCGCACAGCGCGCGCGCCTGGCGCAGGTATTCGGCATCGTGCATGAGCATGCCGGCGGCGCACTGCACCAGCGGCTCCAGGATGAGCGCGGCGGTGGTGGCGTGGTGCTCGGCCAGCCAGGTTTCCAGCGCACGGGCGGCGCGCAGCGCCACGTCGCGGGCCGACTCGCCGGGCTGCGCGCCGCGTGCATCGGGGCTGGGCACGGTGTCCGCCAGGCGCACCAGGGGGCCATAGGCCTGGCGGAACAGGGCGATGTCGGTCACGGCCAGCGCGCCCACGGTTTCGCCGTGGTAGCCGCCGGCCAAGCCCACGAAGCGGCTCTTGGCGGGCTGGCCCTGGTTGCGCCAGTAGTGCGCGCTCATCTTGAGCGCGATCTCGGTGGCGCTGGCCCCGTCGCTGCCGTAGAACGCATGGCCCAGGCCGGTGAGGGCGGCCAGGCGCTCGGACAGCTCCACCACCGGCGCGTGCGTGAAGCCGGCCAGCATCACATGATCCAGCCGCGCCAGTTGGTCGGTGAGGGCGGCCTGGATGTGGGGGTGACCATGGCCGAACAGGTTCACCCACCAGGAGCTGATGCCGTCCAGGTAGCGCTGGCCGTCCACGCCGTACAGCCATGGCCCCTGAGCGCGGGCGATGGCCACGGGCGGATCGGCCTCGTGGCGCTTCATCTGCGTGCAGGGGTGCCAGACGCTGGCGAGGCTGCGGCTGGCGAGCGTGTCTGGCGCCGCCATCACAGCGCCTGCGTCGGCACGTGGTGGCGCAGTTCCACTTGGCGGTTGCGGTCGTCCACGAACACCAGTTGGGGCTGGTGCGCGGCCACGTCGCTTTCAGCGACCTGGGCGAAGGCGGCGATGATGAGCAGGTCGCCCACGCAGGCGCGGCGCGCGGCCGAGCCGTTCACCGAGATCATGCCGCTGCCGCGCTGGCCCTTGATGGCGTAGGTGACGAAGCGCTCGCCGTTGTCCACGTTCCAGATGTGCACCTGCTCGTTCTCGCAGATGTTGGCGGCTTCCAGCAGGTCTTCGTCGATGGCGCACGAGCCTTCGTAGTGCAGCTCGCAGTGCGTGGTTTTCACGCGGTGGATCTTGGATTTGAGCAGGGTACGGAACATTCAGGAAAACGCCTTGCAAGGGCGTGCGAGTCAGGAAGGTGGTGCGCGCGGTCCGGCTGCCCATGCAGGCCAGCCTTCAATTCCGTTTCCATTTGAAGACGTCTATGATCGTCATCCGGGGCAAAGTCGGGATCCGCGTCTTGCGTGGATGCTGTCTTGATATGGAGCTGGAATGAATTCGCTCCCGCGTCACTTCGCGCGGATTCTCCACGATGCGGGGCGCGCCCCGGCGACGGCGTGGCTGCGATGCTACTCGGCGACCAGCGGCACGATTCTGCGGCTCGACGCGAACGCGCTGGTCTGCACGCGCTCGGTGGAGGTTTCAACGCCGATCTCCTCGTCGGTCAGGTAGCAGCCCGGGTCTTCCTGCCAGGCATCGCCCGTCACCTGCTGCGCGCGCACGCGGGTGTTGCCGCCGCAGATGGCGAAGTACTGGCAGGCGCCGCAGCGGCCCTTGACGGGGCGTGGCTTGGCTTTCAGGCCGGCCATCAGCGGGTCGCTGGTGTCCATCCAGATCTCGGAGAAGGGCCGCGCCTTGACGTTGCCCAGCGAGTAATGCCACCACATGGTGTCCGGGTGCACGTCGCCCACGTTGTCGATGTTGGCCACGTTGACACCCGAGCTGTTGCCGCCCCAGGCCGTCAGGCGCTGGCGCACGTCGTCCGTCCAGCGCGGCAGGTGCTTTTCGACCCACTGCAGCATGTACACGCCGTCGGCGTCGTTGTTGCCGGTGACGTATTCGTGGTTGCCGCCGGCCAGCGCGTCTTTCCAGGCCGTGTCGTAGAGCAGGTCGAGCGCCTGGCGCGTGGCGATGTGGCGCGCATCCTTGCCACGGTGGATGTTGCCGCGGCCAGCGTAGTTGAGGTGGCTGAAGTAGAACTTGTCCACGCCTTCATCGCGCATCAGCTGCAGCAGGTTGGGCAGGTCGTGCGCGTTCAGCTCGGTCATGGTGAAGCGCAGGCCCACCTTGGTGCCCAGCTTCTGCAGGTGGCGCACGGCAGCCAGGCTGCGGTCGAAGGCGCCTTCCAGCCGGCGGAACTTGTCGTGCGTGGCGCCAATGCCGTCCAGGCTGATGCCCACGTAGTCGAAACCGGCGTCGTGAATGCGCGCAGCCAGCGGCTCGTCGATCAGCGTGCCGTTGGTCGACAGGCCAACGTAGAACTTGAGCTGCTTGGCGCGCTCGGTCAGTTCGAAGATGTCGGGCCGCAGCAGCGGCTCGCCGCCGGAGAGGATGAGCGCCGGCACCTTGAAGGCATGCAGGTCGTCCATCACGTCGACCACCTGCTGCGTGCTCAGCTCGCCGGGGTAGTCATGGTCGGCGCTGAAGGCGTAGCAGTGCTTGCAGGTCAGGTTGCAGCGGCGGATCAGGTTCCAGATGACGACCGGGCCGGTGTGCGGGCGCAACGCGCCGCCTTCACCGCCGCGGCGCTTGGGCGGCGGGTAGGCGTCGGTAGCCTCGGCCTGGGCCAACTCGTGCATGAAGTGGGAAATGCGGAACATGGGCGGGCCTTTGGCTGAAAGCGGGCGAAATGCGGCCCATCATAGGACGGGAGGTCGCCTTAACCATGATGTGAGTCAATTTGAGACGGCCGTGCTTTTCGTGAATTCACGGATGTGTGAGCAAGATAGTTTCAATTTGACACAAAAAAATAAAAACAAAGTTGGTACAAACGGGGTGCGGTTACTGCCGCATTGGCGCAAAAACCGGTTGATCATCGGTGTAAAGCATTAATTCCCTTGAGTATCGGCTTGCGCATGTCCTGATCATCAATCATCGAAGGAGAAATTCATGAGGACTTTGAAGTTCGCCCTGAGTCTGACCTGCGTCGCGGCCATCACGGCTTGCGGCGGTGGCGACGGGCCTGCCAACCAGCCCATGTCGCAGGGCGCGCCGGGCGGCGAGCAGCCGCGCGCGGTGTTCGTCGAAACCAGCATCGTGCAGCCGGCCGCTGGCGTCGAGCGCGAGAAGAAAAGCAGCCTGACGCGCCGGCAGCCCGCCGCCACGCTGGTGGCGCTGGATGCCCTGCCGCCGGAAGGCGAGCGTGAAATGGCACGCCAGTCGGCGCGCGACGCCGTGCAAGGCGGTCCGGTGCAAGTGGGCGTGGCCCGCAGCGTGGCCGCGGCCGCCACGCCCGCGCACATGGCGGCGCTGCTGCAGTGGCAGCCCACGCCCGAGGGTGGAAGCATTGCCGCCATCAACTTCAAGGCCGACGGCGCCAAGGGCGTGCGCGTGGGCATCGTGGTCGACCAGTTGCCCGCCGGCACCACGGTGCGCTTCTACAGCCCGGATGCCGCGAGCGATGAGCTGGTCGAGGTGTCGGCCAGCCAGATCCAGGCGGTGATTCGCGGCAACCGCGCCGCGGGCGACACCAGCGAGGAAGGCAAGACCTACTGGTCGCCGGACTTCGACGGCCAGGCCACGGTGGTGGAGATCGAGCTGGCCCCCGGCGCCAACCCGGCTGGCGTGAAGATCGCCGTGCCGCGCATTTCGCACTATTTCACGTCCGTCCAGGACGCGGTCGAGCCCCGCATCATCAGCGAGCGCGCCGCCGCCACCTGCAACACCGACGCCGTGTGCCGCCCCGAATACGCGGGCGACTCCAATGCCGTGGCCAGAATGCGCTTCGTCAAGAGCGGCCAGACCTTCCTGTGCACCGGCACGCTGATGGCCGACCAGCGCCAATCGCAGACGCCGTATTTCCTGACCGCCAACCACTGCATCTCTACGCAGACCGTGGCCTCCACGCTCACGCTGGACTGGTTCTACCGTTCCGCTTACTGCAACAGCGGCACCACCAACCCGGGCACCCGCCGCACCGCGGGCGGCGGCGCGCTGCTGTACAACGCGGCGGCCACCGACACGGCGTTCCTGCGCCTGAACACCCGCCCGCCGGCCGGTGCCGCCCTGGTGGGCTGGACCAACGGGCGCGTGGCGCAAGGCGCCGACGTGGCTGGCCTGCACCAGCCCCGTGGCGATCTGCTGAAGCTGTCGCTGGGCAACAGCCGGGGTTTCTACAACTACAACCAGGGCCCGTCGACCAACGGCACCCATATCGGCGTGGTGTGGCACACCGGCATCACCGAGCAGGGCAGCAGCGGCTCGGCCCTGTTCCTCAACAGCAACGGCCGCCGCTACCTGGTGGGTCAGTTGCACGGCGGCTCGTCGTACTGCCACAACCCGCGCGGCATGGACATGTATGGGCGCTTCGATATCGCGTTCAACAACGGCATCCGCAACTGGCTGATGGGCCAGGCACCACAGCCGCAACCTCAGCCGCAGCCGCAGCCACAACCGCCAAGCGATGACTGGGGCTGGGGCTGGTAATCCCACTTCAAGACGTCGATAGCCGTCATCCGGCGAAGGCCGGGATTCAGGTTTGCATGCACATGCCGTCTGGATTCCGGCCCCGTATCACGGTGCGGGGCAGGTCCTTGCCGGAATGATGGGGGCATCGCGGCTTTGATCTGGAATTGAACCTATTGAGATTTTCAAAAATCACGACAACGCGGGCGATCAGAAAGAAATCCCCTTCTCCCTTTGGGAGAGGGTTGGGGTGAGGGCAAGCAGCGTGTCATGAATTACGAAATATTCAATAGGTTGAAACAAGCTGCCGTGGGCGTCACTCCTGGCTGAGCCAGGGTGACGGGTCGCGGTTCAGAGGCCCCAAAAGGGCCTCTTCTTTTTTGTCAGGAACCCGAGGGAGTTTTCTGAAAGCCGCCTTGTGCCATGCGGGCCAAGTCGCTAACGAATGAACCATTTGTCATTGAAGCGCAGCGAAGTCATTCGTCATTTGAAAAGCCAATGCACATGAGTCAGCGTCACATCCGGCGGCCACGGATCACTCATGACGCCCAGCAAGTGCGTTCCGGAAGCTTGCCATCACGAAAGTGGCTTGCCACCTTGTGGGCGGCGCGGTTGAAGAACGCTTGCCGCGTGGGTTTGGTCATCTCGATGGCGTGGGTGGTCTTGTCCAGACGAAGTTCGCCAGCCTCGTCTGGATAGGCGGTGTCGTGGAAGCGGTAGAACGCCTCTTTTTCCGTCTCCGAGATCTTGTCGATGAGAATGTAAAAAGCCACTCGCGCTCCTCAGTCTATTGAGCAACCCAACCCCGCCAGCAGGGCCTGTGCACCTGAAGAAAATCAATGACTTACAAAACGTTTTCTTGAGAGAGTTTCGTCATTCAGGACAAGCATATGCAATGCCTTCGCCTCTTCCCGTCATTGCGGCGAAGGCCGCAATCCACACGGTGTCCGCAGGTGAATGCCGTATCAAGGTGACGCCCCATGGATTGCGGCCTTCGCCGCAATGACGAGGGGATGTGAAGGGGGGGGTCTGATGGCCCGTGCTGTCGTGATTTTTGAAAATATCAATAGGTTGAACGGCCCTGGTACGCTGACACGGAAATTTCGAAGCGTGAAAGCGCGCCGTCGCCCCGATGGCGGCGTTGCACATCCTCGCGATACCACTCGTGCTAGCCCCACGCTCACGCCATCGCCCGCAGGCTGGCTTCGATGGCCGCGGCCGTGGCCAGCGGTTTTTCCATCGGAAACAGGTGCGTGCCGTCCAGCATCATCACGCGCCCCTTGATGAAGCGGGTGGTCGGCCCCAGGCCGCCCACCTGCTTGATTTCGACCGATTGCAACCCGCCGATGAAGGACACCGGGCGTTTCAGCGGGTGCTCGCGCAGCAGCGCGCCGATGTTGTGCGGCAGCGTGTCGTAGATGGCGGATTCGACCTCGCGGTCGAACGCCAGCTGCCAAGTGCCGTCGGCGTCGAAGGTGCCGTGGTCCACGTAGTCGTGCAGCACCTGTTCGTCCCAGGTGGCGAACATTTTCTTGCCGCGAAAGTGCTGGAACACGGCCTCGCGGTCGTCCCACTGGTTGCGGCGCCGGCGGCTGACCTGGCTGGGTGACAGGCGCTTCATCAGCGGCGTGCGCTTGGCCACGCCCAAGGCGTTGGCGCGCCAGCCACCCAGCACGGGCGAATCGAGCATCAGCACGCCGCGCGCCACGTCGGGGTGCTGGGCGGCGCACATCAGGCTCAGAATGCCGCCCAGCGAATGGCCGACGAGGTAGGGCGCCTGGCCCGTGGCCTTTTGCTGGGCGGCGGCGAAGTCGGCCAGCTGACGCACCAGATGCGGCCAGTTGTCGGTGACGGGGTAGGCGGGGTCGTGGCCGTATTTCTCGATGGCGCTGACCTGGTAGCCGCGCGCGCGCAGGCTGTCGAGCATGACGCGGTAGGTGCTGGCCGGGAAGCTGTTGCCGTGGGAGAAGACGATGGCGGACATGACGGAGAAACCAGGAAAGCAAAAAAGCGAAGCGCGCATTACACCGCATTCCATGGCATTCCACCGCGTTCGCCGGTTCACCAGCACGCAGCCGTGTTTCAATTGCCGTTCTGATTTGCCCGCGTCAACCTGTTTTGCAAAGCCGTCCACCTCCGATGCCACCGCATCCGCCGCCGCGCTGGAGCGCGTTGCCCGTGGGTCACTGGCGCTGGTGGTACGCGGTGGTGGGCGTGGCGGCGGTGGTGGGCCTGCTGTTCGCGCTGGTGCTGCTGGGCTGGGTGGGCGTATGGGGACAGGTGGCGCAGTTCCTGCTGTTCATGTTGGTGGCGCTGGCGGTGCCCTGGGCCATCAGCCGGCGTGCCACGGCGGTTGACTGGGGCTGGGTGCCGGCGCGGCCATGGCGCACGGCGGTGGTGGTGGCGGTTCTCACGGTGGCTACCTTCGTGGTTGTCGAGGCGATCGAGCGGCTCGATCCCGCCGCCGCGCAGGCCGCCGCCACGGTGATGCGCGGCTTCGGCCTGGGCCACGACGCGACTTTCGACGCCGTGCTGGTGCTGTGTATCGTGGTGCTGGCGCCGCTGGGCGAGGAGCTGCTGTTTCGCGGCCTGATCCATCGCAGCCTGCGCGACGGCCTGGCGCGGCACCTGCCGCCGGGCTGGGGCGTGGCGGTGGGGGCGGCCGTGGGCGCGGTGGTATCGGCCGGGCTGTTCGCCTATGCGCACGGTGGCGAGGGGCAGGCGCAGCAGTTGTGGCAACTGGTCGGCATCGGGCTGGTGCTGGTGCTGGCCTTCGAGTTGACGGGCTCCATCAGCGCGCCCGTCCTGCTGCACAGCCTGAACAACACGCTGGCGCTGGCCGTGGGGCTGGCGCGTTACCCCGACGTGCGGCTGGCCCGGCCCTGGATCGAGCACCTGGCCTGGGGCGGACCGCTGCTGGTGCTGCTGTTGCTGGGTTTGCTGTCCGTGCTGTTCAGATCAGGCGCTCATCGGGCTGGGTGATTTTTTTCAGTGGTGGGTGGCGCGCCGATACCACCTTGAGCGGCACGTCGGTCTGCCCGCCATTCCACTGTGGGTCCTCGATGCTGTCGAACACCTGGCGCAGGCGCTGGCCCCAGCTTTCGTGGAGCATGCGGAAGTAGGGGTTGCTCTGGTCGATGCAGATGATGCGGTCGGTTTGCAGCGCATCGGCCTGGTACACCGCCAGATCCAGCGGCAGACCCACCGACAGGTTGGACTTGAGCGTGGAATCCATCGACACCAGCGCGCACTTGGCGGCTTCGTCCAGCGGCATCTCGGGCTCGATCACGCGGTCGAGCACGGGCTTGCCGTATTTGGACTCACCGATCTGGAAGAACGGCGTCTCCGCCGTGGCCTCGATGAAGTTGCCGGCTGAATAGACCATGAACAACCGCATGCCTTCGCCCGCGATCTGCCCGCCCAGGATGAGCGAGACGTTGAACTCCAGCCCCGCCTGGCGCAGCGCCGCGCCGTCGCGCTGGTTGATGTGGCGCACCGCCGCGCCCAGCACCTGGGCGGCGTCGAACATGCTGCGGGCGTTCCAGATGGTGATGGGGTCGCCGCTTTCGGGGTCGCGGATAGCCTCGGTTTGCAGGATTTCGCGCACCGACTGCGAGATCGACAGGTTGCCCGCCGACAGCATCACCATGAAGCGGTCGCCGGGGCGCTCGTAGATCAGCATCTTGCGGAAGGTGCTGATCGAGTCGACGCCCGCGTTGGTGCGCGAGTCGGACAGGAACACCATGCCTTCGTTGATCTTGATGGCGCAGCAGTAGGTCATGGGGTGTGATGACGAAATGACGAAATGACGGAATGACCTCGCCACGGGGGCGGCTTGAATGAGTGCCTGGCGGAATCATTGCGTCATCGCCGCCGCATGGCGACGCGGTCATGTCGTCATGAGCTTCTTGAGTTGGTACAGCGCATCCAGCGCCTCGCGCGGGCTCAGGGCATCGGGGTCGATGCCGGCGAGGGCGGATTCTACGGCGCTGGGCTCTGCCGGTGCGGCGGCGGGCGGCGGCGCGAACAGGTCCACCTGCGCCTGGCTGGCGCTGGCGCCTTGCTCCAACTCGCCCAGCACATGCCGCGCGTGGTTGACCACCGGCGTCGGCACGCCCGCCAGCCGCGCCACCTGGATGCCGTAGCTGCGGCTGGCGGGGCCGGGCTGCAGCTCGTGCAGGAACACGATGTCGTGGCCGCCCGAACCCGTGGTTTCAGCCGCGCTCACGTGCACGTTGATGGCGGCGCGGTGGCTGGCCGGGAATTCGGTCAGCTCGAAGTAATGCGTGGCGAACAGGGTGAAGCACTGCGTCTTGTCGTGCAGGTGCGCGGCGATGCCAGCGGCCAGCGCCAGGCCGTCGAAGGTGCTGGTGCCGCGGCCGATCTCGTCCATCAGCACCAGCGATTCGCGCGTGGCGGTGTGCAGGATTTGCGCAGCCTCGGTCATCTCCAGCATGAAGGTGGACTGCGCGTTCGCCAGGTCGTCGGCGGCGCCGATGCGGGTGTGGATGGCGTCGATGGGGCCTAGCCGGCACTGCGCCGCGGGCACGTAGGAGCCCATCGACGCCAGCAGCACGATCAGCGCCACCTGCCGCATGTAGGTGCTCTTGCCGCCCATGTTGGGGCCGGTGATGACCTGCATGCGGCTTTTAAGGCCCAGCACCGTGTCGTTGGCGATGAAGGGGGTGCCGGTGGTTTCGGCCAGGCGCGCTTCGACCACCGGGTGGCGGCCAGCACGGATTTCGATGCAGGGCTCGCGCACGAAAGCCGGCGCGCACCAGTTCAGCGTGAGCGAGCGTTCGGCCAGCGCGCTCAAGGCGTCCAGCGCGGCGATGGCGCGGGCCAAGCGGGTGAGCTGCGGCACGTGCGGCTGCAGTTCATTCAGCAGATGCTCGTACAGCCACTTCTCGCGTGCCAGCGCGCGCTCCTGGGCGCTGAGGGCCTTGTCCTCGAAGCGCTTGAGTTCGGGCGTGATGAAGCGCTCGGCGTTCTTCAGCGTCTGGCGGCGGCGGTAGTCGCTCGGCACCTTGCTGGCCTGGCCCTGCGTGACCTCGATGTAGAAGCCGTGCACCTTGTTGAACTGCACGCGCAGGTTGGGGATGCCGGTGCGGGCGCGCTCGCGGATTTCCAGATCGACCAGAAAGGCGTCGCAGTTTTCACTGATGGCGCGCAGTTCGTCCAGTTCTTCGTCCAGCCCGGGTGCGATCACGCCGCCGTCGCGAATCAGTGCGGCGGGCTCTTCGAGCAGGGCGGCGCGCAGCAGATCGAGCGCTTCGTCGGGCGGTGCCAGATCGGCAGAAATCTGAATCAAAAGTGGCTCTTGAGCTTGCTGGACAAGCGCGAGCAGCTCATGTTTTTGAAGCGCGTGGCGCAGCGCCACCAGCTCGCGCGGGCGCACCTGGTTCAGGGCCAGGCGGGCGGTGATGCGCTCCACGTCGCTCGTGCCCTTGAGCTGCGCGCGCAGCTTCTGCCACAACCCGTCCTCGCGCAGCGCGCCGATGGCCTGCAGGCGCGCGCTGGCCTGCGCCCGGTCGCGCGCAGGCGTCAGCAGCCAGCTTTTCAGCAGGCGGCTGCCCATGCCCGTCATGCAGGTGTCGAGCAGCGAGAACACGGTGGGCGCATCCTCACCGCGCAGGGTCTGCACCAGCTCCAGGTTGCGGCGCGTGGTGGCGGGCAGCTCAATCAGCTCGCCCGGCCGCTCGACCACCACACCGCGCACGTGGGTCAGTGCACGGCCCTGGGTGTGTTCGGCATAGGCCAGCAGCGCGGCGGCGGCGGCGTGGGCCTGGGGCAGGTCTTCGGCGTTCCAGGCGGCCAAGCTCGCGGTCTGCAACTGCTCCAGCAGCTTGCGGCGGCCGAGCGCCGCGTCGAACTGGAACTCGGGCCGGTGGGTGAGGGCGGGCGCACGGCCCGCTGGGCGTACGTCCCGCAGGCGCTGCTCGAAGGCGGCCGTCGCATCGGCGGGCAGCAGCAGCTCGCTTGGCGCGATGCGCTCTAGCCAGCCGGGCAGTTCATCCGGTGCGCACTCGGCCAGATGCACCTGGCCCTGCGTCACCGCCAGCCAGGCCAGGCCGCAGCGGTTGCGCGGTCCCGCGTGCACGGCCAGCAGAATGGATTCGCTCTTGTCGCTGAGCAGCTCCGAATCCGTCAGCGTGCCGGGCGTGACCACGCGCACCACCTTGCGCTCGACCGGGCCTTTCGACGTCGCCACGTCGCCCACCTGCTCGCAGATGGCGACCGATTCGCCCTGCTTGATCAGGCGCGCCAGATAGCCCTCGACCGAATGGAAGGGCACGCCCGCCATCGGCACCGGCTGGCCAGCTGATTGCCCGCGGTGGGTGAGTGTGATGTCCAGCAGCGCCGCCGCGCGCTCGGCGTCGGCGTAGAACATCTCGTAAAAATCACCCATGCGGTAGAACAGCAGGGTATCGGGGAAGTCGGCCTTTAGTCGATGGTACTGGACCATCATGGGCGTGTGAGCGGCGCCCGGATCGGGTATCGGCGCGGCGGGGGAGGGGGCAGGCTTGACGGTTTCGTTCATGTCACGGCCCGGCCGGGCTGGGGTTGGCGGCTGAATAGCGGGCTTTCCGGCACGGGTTTTGCGCGGCATCTTACGCTGTGGCGCTGGCGGCGGTATGGCCGGTGGCGGGTGCGCGTGACTGCGCAAAACCTGCCTGGTTTGAAATTCTCCAATCCGTCCCCATATGCCTGCTCATGAGTCACGACATCAAAGGAAACTTCACCGCCCCCGAGTGGCCGAGCTACGACGGCGAATCCATCTTCATGCAGGACCCAAGCTGCCACACGCCGTGCTGGCGCCACTGGCTGAACCGCCAGAAGGTTTCGGGCGTGTCCGACATGACCTGGGACGAATTGCACGGCCTGTGGACCGAAACCTTCGGCGCCGCCGAAATGCGCGCGCCCAGCAACACGAGCGTGGCCGAGATCGAGCGCCTGCTGCAAAAACCCGCGCGCCGGCCCGCATCCCGGTCAACATCCAGCCGCATTCAGACCAGTGACGGCGCCCGGCTGTCGATGCCCAGCACGGCCTTCGTGGGCAGCTTCTACAGCCGGGGCACGCCCTCGTGACGATGCGCTGATTCATCGGCATAAGCTCGGCTCATGAGCAAGGCCTTCACCCGCGAATCCGATGGCGGCGACGACGATGACGACGACATCGCGCTGCCGCCGTTGCCCGTGGGTGGCAAGAACTACATCACCCCGCAGGGCTATGCGCGCCTGCGTGGTGAGTTGCTGACGCTGATCGACGACGAGCGGCCCAAGGTGGTCGAAACCGTGCACTGGGCGGCCAAGAATGGCGATCGCAGCGAGAACGGCGACTACCTGTATGGCAAGAAGCGCCTGCGCGAGATCGACCGGCGTATCCGCTTTCTGACCAAGCGGCTGGAGATCGCCGAGGTGACCGACCCCAGCGTGCACCATGGTGGCGAGCAGGTGTTCTTTGGCGCGCGCGTGTGCTACGCCGATGACGAAGGCGAGGAGCGCACCATCACCATCAAGGGCATCGACGAGGTGGACAACAGCCAGGGCGAGGTGAGCTGGATCAGCCCCATTGCCCGCACGCTGCTGCGCGCGCGCGTGGGCGACGTGCTTCAGTTGTCCACGCCGGTGGGCTTGAAGGAGATCGAGGTGCTGGGGGTGGACTATCCAGCGCCGGGGGATTGATACCGCTTTGCGTTCAAAACGCGATGACAAATGGCCGCGGCTGGCGCCGCATGACGAATGTCTTCTGTGCGCCTTCCCTCGTCATTGCGGCGAAAGCCGCAATCCATGGGCGCCACCCGGACAAGGTGTCGACCGGCGGGCACCGTGGATTATGGTTTTCGCCCCAATGATGGGAAGGAGTAAACGCGCTTTGCACCCGCGCTGAGGTGTGGCATCAGCAAGGCTGTTGCTTTTGATAGCCGTGTGTTGGGCGTTCAATAAAGATAGCTGCCCCCGCTTGAAATACAAGGATTTCAATACGTTTTCATATTGAAACAGCCCTGCATCAAGCGCCAGCAGCTATCAACAAAGAAGCGGCCCGCTCATCCCGCCGCTGGCATGACTCGTACCGCGCGCAACACCGACTGCGTGCGGCGCAGATGGCGCAGCACATTGTCGAAGTGCTCGCGGTCGCGCACCGTGATGACGAAGCGAAGGTCCAGCGCATCCTGCGCGGCTTCGTCGTTCATGCCCATGTGCACGATATCGGCCTCGGTGGCGGCCATGGCGGCGGCCACGCGGGCCAGCACGCCCTTGCCGTTGACCACGGTGACGATCACGCCCGCCTCGAACGGGCGCACCGGCTCGTCGGCCCAGGCCACGGTGATGAAGCGCTCGGCATCCTTGTTCTGCAGCCGGCGCGCCACGGCGCAGGCGTCGGTGTGCACCACCAGGCCTTCGCCACGGCCCAGGTAACCCAGCACGCCGTCGCCCGGAATCGGGCGGCAGCAGGTGGCGTACTTGACGGAGACGTTCTCGGCGCCGTCCAGGATCACGGCGCCTTGCGACAGGTCCTCATGCGCGGTGTAGCGCGCGTGGGTCAGCATCAACGCATCGGGGCGCACGCCGTTGGCCGCCAGCATGGTGGCCAGGCGCTTGGCCACCATGCTGGCGCTGCGCTTGCCCTGGCCGATGTCGGTCATCATTTCCTCGCGCGTGCGGTTGCCGGTGAAGCGCAGCAGCTTGTCCCACAGGGGCTGGTCGCCTTCCTCGTGACCGGGCAGTTGGCCCACGCCTTCGGCGCGCAGCGCCTGCGCCAGCAGTTTTTCGCCCAATTCGCGCGATTCGCTCTGCGCCAGGCCCTTCAAGTGGCTGCGGATGCGCGAGCGTGCGCGGCCCGTGCGCACAAAGCCCAGCCACGCCGGGTTGGGGCTGGAAACGGGCGCGGTGATGATCTCGATCACGTCGCCGTTGTGCAGTTCGCTGCGCAGCGGCACCTGTTCGCCGTTGACCTTGGCGGCCACGGCGTGGTCGCCGACGCTGCTGTGGATGGCATAGGCGAAATCGACCACGGTGGCGCCCTGCGGCAGCGCCATGATCTGGCCCTTGGGCGTGAACACGTACACGGCGTCCGGTACCAGGTCGACCTTGATGTGTTCCCAGAATTCGGTGGCGTCGCGTGTTTCGTTCTGGATGTCGAGCAGCGACTGCAGCCATTTGGTGCCCAGTTCGTCGTCGGCGCCACCGGCCTTGCCAGCCTTGTACAGCCAGTGCGCGGCCACGCCGGCTTCGGCCACCAGGTCCATGGCGTCGGTGCGGATCTGGAACTCGATGTTGATGCTGGCCGGCCCCACCAGCGTGGTATGCAGCGACTGGTAGCCGTTGATCTTCGGGATGGCGATGTAGTCCTTGAAACGGCCCGGCACCGGCTTGTACATCTGGTGCAGCAGCCCCATCGCGGTGTAGCAGCTCAGGGTGTCGGGCAACACCACGCGCACGCCGTACAGGTCGTTCACCTGGGCGAAGGACAGGTGCTTCTCGTCCATCTTGCAGTAGATGGAATAGAGCGTTTTCTCGCGCCCGATAATGTGCGCGGTCAGGCCCGCGCCGTTCAGCGTCACCAGCACTTCCTGCTGCACCTTCTGGATCAGGTCGCGGCGGCGCTGACGGGCCTTGCCAACGGCCTTGGACAGCACGGTGTAACGCCAGGGCTTGAGGTGGCGAAAGGCCAGATCCTGCAGTTCGCGGTAGGTCTGGTTCAGGCCCAGACGGTGCGCGATGGGGGCATAGATTTCAATGGTTTCGGTGCTGATGCGGCCCCATTTGCTGCGCGGCATGTCGCCCATGGTGCGCATGTTGTGCAGGCGGTCGGCCAGCTTGACCAGGATCACGCGCACGTCGCGCGCCATGGCCAGCAGCATCTTGCGGAAGGATTCGGCCTGGCCCTCCTCGCGCGTGCTGAACTGCAGCTTGTCCAGCTTGGTGAGGCCATCGACCAGCTCGGCCACCGGAGCGCCGAACTGCTCGACCAGGTCGGCCTTGGTCACGCCGCAGTCTTCCATCGCGTCGTGCAGCAGCGCGGCTATCAGGGCGCTGGCGTCCAGCTTCCACTCGGCGCATTGCGCCGCCACGGCGATCGGGTGGGTGATGTAGGGCTCGCCGCTGTGGCGCATCTGGCCCAGGTGGGCGGTGTCGGCGAAGCGGTAGGCGCGGCGCACCTGCTCGGCATCGGCCGGGGCCAGATAGTCGAGCTTGGCCTCCAGCGCGGCAAAGCTGGCCGCGGCGGCGTTGGCGGCGGCCATGGGCTGCTCGATGATCGGTGGCATGACGGATCCCATAACCCTTAATTTAACCGGGGTGTCACCAATTTGTGCGGTAGTAACGAAAAAGGCGCCCAGTGGGGCGCCTTTGCTGAGCCTGGAAGCGACAGGCGCTTCAGGTGGTTGGGCGGTCAGTTGTACTTTCAGGGTACTTTTTTCAGCATTTCCAGGCCGACCTTGCCGGCGGCGATCTCGCGCAGCGCCGTCACGCCGGGCTTGTTGCGCGTTTCGACCTTGGGCGTGTGGCCCTGGCTGAGCATGCGGGCACGGTAGGTGGCGGCCAGCACCAGCTGGAAACGGTTGGGGATCTGCTCCAGGCAGTCTTCGACGGTGATGCGGGCCATGAGGGCGGTTTCTCCGGGGGAATGGGGTCAGGCGATGCCGAGGGCTTGAAAGGTGTCGGCACGGGCGCTTTTTTGAGCGATGTAGCGCAGGCGCTGTGCGTGAACAATGGTTTTCAGGTCGAAAAGCGCACGTTCAAATACCTCATTGATTATAACGTAGTCGAAGTGCTGGGCCTGGGCCAGTTCCTCGCGGGCATTGGTCAGGCGCAGCTCGATCACGTCGGGCGTGTCCTCGCCCCGGCGGGTCAGGCGCGAGCGCAACTCTTCCCAACTGGGCGGCAGCACGAACACCAGGATGGCATCGGGAAACAGCTTCTGGATCTGCAGCGCGCCCTGCCAGTCGATTTCCAGCACCACGTCGCCGCCGGCGGCGATGCGCGCCTCGATGGCCTGGCGCGAAGTGCCGTAGCGGTTGCCGTGCACCAGCGCCCATTCAAGAAAGTCGCCAGCGGCGATCTTGGCGTCGAAGGCTTCGTTGTCGATGAAGAAGTATTCGCGGCCGTCCTTTTCCTGCCCGCGCGGGGCGCGCGTGGTGTGCGAGATGGAGGGCTCCACGCCGGAGTCCACTTCCAGCAAGGCATTGACCAGGGTGGACTTGCCCGATCCGCTGGGGGCGGCGACGACGAAAAGATTGCCAGGATGATGCATGGGCGGTGCGCGTGCGTAGCTATTGATTCAGGAGTGGCGGTGCCACCCGGTGGCGCGGATTTTAGCGGCGGCGCTCAAATACCAGCAGCAGGTTGTTGGCTGGCAGGGCGTGGCGCTGGGCCAGGCGCAGCCCGGCAGCCCGCGCGGTGCGCCGTACGTCGTCCAGATGGCGCAGGCCCCAGGCGGGGTTGCGGCGGCGCAGATCGGCGTCGAAAGCCAGGTTGCTGGGTGCCGTGGGCACGTCGTGCTCGATGAACGGCCCGTACACCACCAGTTGCCCCTCGGGCGCCAGGTGGCGCGCGGCGCCGGCCATCAATCCGGCGCAGCAGGGCCATGGGCTGATGTGCAGCAGGTTGGCGGCGTGGATCAGATCGAACGGTTCGGCGAATGGATCACCGTCGGGCGGCCAGGAGGCGTCCAGCACATCCAGCCGGCGTGGTGGGGCCACGTTGGTCGCGCCGGTCTGCAAGGCCCAGCCACGGATGGTGTCGAAACCGGCATCGTCCACGTCGGTGGGCTGCCAATGCCAGCCGGGAAGGGCGGCGGCGAAATGCGCGGCGTGCTGACCAGTGCCGCTGGCGATTTCCAGCGCGCGGCCTTTGGCGCCCAGCAGGCCTCGTAGCACGGCCAGAATCGGGCCTTGGTTGCGCTCGGCGGCGGGGCTGTGGGGCAGGGCGTGCATGTGAGGACCATTGGCTTTCAACATGACAAATGACAAATGACTTCGCTGCGCTTTATGGCGCATTCGTCATTGGTCATGCGGCGCCAGCCGCGGTCATTTGTCATCGCGTTTTGAGCGCAAAGCGGAGTAGAGGCTTTGTTGACCACAGGCGGTCAGCCCGCGGTCGCCGAATCCGGTTGGCGGCAGCGCATCGCGGGATCGGCATTCGCCGCGTCGTCGGTCCTGGGTGGGCAGTGCGGCGCGGCTTCGGGTGCTGGTTCGATGCGTTCGTGGATGACGATGCCGCTGTTGTCTGGTTGCTCCGGCTTGGACGACATGGCGTCGATGCCCGCGCCAATGGCCTTGCCCGTCAGGCTGACGCCGGTGGACACCACCGCGCCGGTGACCGAGATCGCGGCGCCAGCGGTGGCGCTGGCCACGGCGCAGCCCGTGCTCAGCCAGGTGGCCGTCAACAGCGCCGCGCCCAAGGTGCCGCGTTGGCGTAGGTATTTCATGTGGTGGCCGTGCTGGTTGTCACGCCACCCTGGCGCACTTGCGCCACGATGTCGAGCGAGCGCAGGCGCAGGGCGGGGTCGTGGATGTCGCAGGTGAAGATCATCTCGTCACAGCCGGTCTGCGCGGCCAGCGTTTGCAAGCCCTGGCGCACCGTGTCGGGTGAGCCGATGACGGCACAAGCCAGGAAGTCGGCGATGGCGGCGCGCTCGCGCGGACCCAGGTGCTCGAAGAAGCCCTCTTGCGGCGGTTGCAGCAGCCCGCGCGCGCCCGTGAGGATGCCCAGCACGCGCTGGAAGATGCTGCTGGCCAGGTAGGTGGCTTCGGCGTCGGTGGGGGCGGCCACCAGCGGCACACCGATCATCACGTAGGGTTTGGTCAGCTGGGCCGAGGGCTTGAAGCCGCGCCGGTATACCTCGATGGCCTGCAGCAGCATGGCCGGGGCGAAGTGCGAGGCAAAGGCGTAGGGCAGGCCGCGCTCAGCCGCCAACTGGGCGCTGAACAGGCTGGAGCCCAGCAGCCAGATGGGCACCTGCGTGCCAGCGCCGGGGTTGGCGATCAGCTTCTGGCTGGCCACGGGCTCGCCCAGCAGGCGCTGCAGTTCGGCCACGTCGCGCGGGAAGTCTTCCACCGTCTCTGGGCGGTCGCGGCGCAGTGCGCGCATCGTCATCGGGTCGGTGCCGGGGGCGCGGCCCAGGCCCAGGTCGATGCGGCCGGGGTACAGCTCGGCCAGCGTGCC
>JAUNUR010000127.1 GCA_030538085.1 Pseudomonadota bacterium
GGCAGCGAGCCAGCGCGGTGCGATCGGGTGCATAGCGCGCTCACCCAACAGGTGAGTGTGATCGAAGCTGTGAAAGTCAGTGCTCATGCCAATTGTCCAAGGATGGCGAGCGGTCAACTGCCGTTTCTAGGTTCAATCTATTGCGGTTTTCAAAAATCACGACAGCGCGGGCCATCGGAAACCCCCTCACATTCCCTCGTCATTGCGGCGAAGGTCGCAATGACGAAGGATGACAAAAAAGGCATTCGTCATATCGAAAGCCAATGCGTGTCAGCGCGCGTCCTTCGCGCCCGTTCCATCACGGGCGCCGCTGCCTACAATTGCCGCACCATGAGCTTGATTACGCGCTGCCCGGCCTGCACGACCATGTTCAGGGTCGTGCCCGATCAGTTGCGCATCTCGGGCGGTTGGGTGCGTTGCGGCTATTGCAACGATGTGTTCGATGCCTCCGCGCACATGATGCCGCCGGACACGGTGCTGCAACCGCCCCCGGCGCGGCGCCCGGCCGCGACCCCGCCACTGGCACGTACCGCGTCACCCACACCCGCCCCGCAATCGCCCGCGGCCAAGCGGGAGCCCGCGCAGGCCGCGCCCCCGCGTGACGAATCGGTGATTGCGCGACGGGGCAGCGAATACGTGACGGCATCGAGCCGCTCCAGGACGCCCACGTCCCCACGCGAGGTGGATGTGCCCGCGCCTGCCGCCGCGCCTTCGCCACGAAAAATTCCGGCGCCTGTGTCGGCGCCAGAGCCGGAGCCGCGCGGCGTCATCGACTATCTGCCCACCCAGCCCATGACGACTGAGGACGCGGCGTCGCTGGCGTTGCAGGCCGAGCTGTCGGCCTGGGCCCGGCGGACGCGCACATCAAGCAAAGAGCAGGCGCAGGAGGCGCCACCACGGGCCGTGCCGCAGCCACTGGATGACAACAGGCCCAAGGCGGCGCCAAGACCCGCGCGCAAGACTGTGCCTGTTCCGGCGCCCACGGCGGAGCCTGATGCGGCCCGCGCCGAAGGGCCACGGCCGGATGGGCGCCACGGTGCGCGACTGCCGCGCCCCGCCGTCCAGGAGCGTGAAGTTCCATTGGCCCCTCAAGACGATTCGGTGCCGGACGATGCCCAGG
Source organism: Pseudomonadota bacterium (assembly GCA_030538085.1). Lineage (GTDB taxonomy): Bacteria > Pseudomonadota > Gammaproteobacteria > Burkholderiales > Burkholderiaceae_C > Ottowia. The sequence continues at coordinate 1,121 of JAUNUR010000127.1, forward strand.
TGCCGCGCCAGGCCAGGCAAGAGCGGGCCGCGCAAAAGGCGGAGCCCGCCGCGCCCCTGTTCGTTGAACAGGCGCGGCGGCGCGCTTTCTGGTCGTCGGGCCCGGTTCGTGGCGTTCTATGGCTGATCGCCCTGCTGCTGGCGGGGGGCTTGGTTCTGCAATGGTCCTTGAGCCAGCGCGACTGGCTGGCCGCGCGCGAACCCGCGCTGACACCGGCGCTGCGGAAGCTGTGCGAGGTCGCGGGCTGCCGTATCGCGCCGTATCGCAAGCTCGATGCCGTGGTCATCGACAACTCGGCGTTCAACCGCGTGGGCGACAACGTGTTTCGCTTCAGTGTCACCTTGCGCAACCTGGCGGACATGCCGGTGGCCACGCCGGCGCTGGAGCTGACCCTGACCGACTTGCAGGACCAGACGCTGGTGCGCCGCGTGGTCAGCGTTGCCGAGCTGGCGGCCCCGCCCGCGCTGGCGGCACGGGGAGAGTTCAGCGGCACCAGCGTGCTCACCGTGACCGATGCCGCCGCGCGCCCCATGGCCATCGTGGGTTATCGCCTGGTGGCTTTTCATCCCTGATGGCACCGCGGTGCCGCCTGATTTCCTTCATCCGTCATCACGAAACACCATGGCTACCCTGATCTGCGGTTCACTTGCGTTCGACACCATCATGAGCTTCGAGGGGCGCTTTGCCGAGCAGATCCTGCCCGACCAGCTGCACATCCTGAACGTGTCGTTTCTGGTGCCGGGCCTGCGCCGCGACTTTGGCGGCTGCGCTGGCAACATCGCCTATGCCATGCGCCAGCTGGGCGGCACGCCGCTGCCCATGGCGGCGGTGGGCAACGATGGCGACGACTACGTGCGCCGCATGCGGGAGCTGGGCATCGGCACGGAGTTCATTCGCCAGTTGGATGACACCTACACCGCTCAGGCGATGATCATGACCGACCGCGACAACAACCAGATCACCGCCTTCCATCCCGGCGCGATGGCGCAGGCGCACCTCAACCGCATCGTGGCGCGCGAGGATATTCGCCTGGGCATCATTTCGCCGGACGGGCGCGATGCGATGCTGCAGCATGCGGAGCAGTTTCATGCGGCGGGCATTCCCTTCGTGTTCGATCCGGGGCAGGGCCTGCCCATGTTCAACGGCGAGGAGCTGGCCCGTTTCGTGGCGCTGGCCACCTGGGTGACGGTGAACGATTACGAAGGCCGCATGCTGTGCGACCGCATGGGCGTCGAGCTGGATGCGCTGTCGCGCCGCGTCCAAGGCCTGGTGGTCACGCTGGGCGGTGACGGCTGTGATATCTGGGAGGCGGGCGCGAAGACCCACGTGCCGCCCGTGCGCGCCGAGGTGGTGGTCGACCCGACGGGCTGCGGCGACGCCTGGCGCGGTGCGCTGCTGCACGGGCTGGAGCAGGGCTGGCCGCTGGCGCGCTGCGCGGCGCTGGGCAACCGGCTTGGCGCGCTGAAGATCGCCAGCCGTGGCCCGCAGAACTATCAGGTGGACGAGTCCTTGCTGGCCGATGCGTGAAGGCTGCGCGGGGGCGTTTCAATCGACTCTCTACTCCGTTTCAATTTCAAGGCGTCAATAACCGTCATCCCAACGAAGGCCGGGATCCACATGTTTCCCTGCACACGCCCCGTCTGGGTTCTGGCACCGTATCGCGGCACGGGGCCGGCTGTGGTGTAGCCGGTGCGCCTGGGTGCGCATCGTGAACAGGCGCTGATCGCGGGCATGAAGAAGCCCGCGCACGAGTGGCTCGTGACGCGGGCTGCGAATTCACCGGCCAACGCTGGTCAGCCGGTGCGAATGGCCGTCAGGGCTTGCTGGCCGTCGGGAAGGGCCAGGCTGCCTGCGGGCTCAGCGTGGTTTGCGCCGCGGGCTTCTTGGTAGCGGGGGCCTTCTTGACAGCCGCTTTCTTGGCGGGCGCGGCCTTCTTGGCAGCTACCTTGGGTGCGGCGACCTTGGGGGCCACGACCTTCTTGGCGGGTGCGGCTTTCTTGGCCGGTGCCGCCTTCTTCGCCACTACTTTCTTGGCGGCTGGGGCTTTCTTGGCCACGACCTTCTTGGCGGGCGCGACTTTCTTGGCCGGTGCTGCCTTCTTC
>JAUNUR010000044.1 GCA_030538085.1 Pseudomonadota bacterium
TGCGGCAGCATCGAGCCCTCGCCCAGCTGCAGCAGGCCAGTGCGGCTGTACACGGCCAGCTTGCCGCGCGTGTCGGTGATGTCCAGGTTGCGCATGGTCAGCTGGCCGATGCGGTCCAGCGGCGTGAAGGGCGCGTTCTCCACCTTCTCCATGGAAAGGCGCTCGGGCGCGTAGGTCAGGTTGGGCGACTCGGTGTTCAGCAGGCTGTAATCGTTGCCGCGGCGCAGCTCCAGCGTCACCTCGCCGGTGATGGCGTTGGCCACCCAGCGCTGTGCCGTTTCGCGCAGCATGATGGCCTGCGGGTCGAACCAGCGGCCCTGGTACAGCAGGCGGCCCAGCTTCAGGCCGTTCATGCGGTACTGCTCGATGGTGTCCTCGTTGTGAATGCCGGTCACCAGCCGCTCGTAGGCAATGTGCAGCAGCGCCATGCCGGGCGCCTCGTAGATGCCGCGGCTCTTGGCCTCGATGATGCGGTTCTCGATCTGGTCGCACATCCCCAGGCCGTGGCGGCCGCCGATGCGGTTGGCCTCCAGGAACAGCTCCACCGGGTCGGCAATCTCCTTGCCGTTCAGCGCCACCGGGCGGCCTTCCTCGAAGCGCACGCGCACTTCTTCGGCCTTAACTTCCACCTCGGGCTTCCAGAAGGCCACGCCCATGATCGGGTTGACGATGCGGATGCCGCTGTTCAGCTCTTCCAGATCCTTGGCCTCGTGGGTGGCGCCCAGCATGTTCGAATCGGTCGAATAGGCCTTTTCTGTCGACATCTTGTAGTCAAAACCGGCCTTCTGCATGAATTCCGACATTTCCTTGCGGCCACCCAGCTCGTCGATGAACTGCTGGTCGAGCCAGGGCTTGTAGATCTTCAGCGCCGGGTTGGTCAGCAGGCCGTAGCGGTAGAACCGTTCGATGTCATTGCCCTTGAACGTGCTGCCATCGCCCCAGATGTTGACGTCATCTTCCTTCATCGCGTTCACCAGCATGGTGCCGGTGACGGCCCGGCCCAGCGGCGTGGTGTTGAAGTAGGTGGCGCCGGCGGTCTGGATATGGAAGGCGCCGCACTGCAGCGCGGCAATGCCTTCGTTGGCCAGTTGCGTGCGGCAATCGACCAGGCGCGCCTTCTCGGCGCCGTACTCCATGGCCGCGCGCGGGATGGTGTCGTAGTCGTCCTCGTCCGGCTGGCCCAGGTTGGCGGTGTAGGCGTAGGGGATGGCGCCCTTCTGGCGCATCCACAGCAGCGCGGCCGACGTATCAAGGCCGCCCGAAAAGGCGATGCCGACCTTCTGGCCGGCGGGAAGCGATTGCAGGATGGTGTGAGACATGGCGAGAGTTGCTCTGGGGCCAACCTGGGGCTGGCAAAGATCGAAACCCGTGATTGTCGGGGCTTTTGGGGTGCTCGCGCGGCGGCCGCGGCGCGGCTTCAGGCCAAATGGGGCTCATTCCTCGCCCACAATCGCGCAGATTGCTATCAAATTGGAAGTTGTCGTGAGCTTGTGATCAAGGCCATGTTCACGCACGAGTACACCATATGCCCATGGCACAGTCAGCGTGCTGGGCGGGTGCTGAAACTGGAATAAGGCTCAACCCAGCGTCATCAGGCTCGCATTGCCGCCCGCCGCCGCGGTGTTGACGCTCAGTGCCCGCTCGGTCATCAGGCGCTCCAGCGGCACGTCGGCGCAGCCGGGGGGCAGCGCTGTCAGGCCCACGATGGGGCCGGGCCGCGCGGCCAGTTGCTGGGCCACCTGCAGTGTCCGGGGGCCATCGCCGTGCAGCAGCACAGCGTCGAACGGGGTGTCGGGCTGCCGCCAGTCGGCGGCCACGGCGACTTGCGACAACACGGCCACCGGCAGGCGCGCCCAATCGTGCTGGGCGCTGGCGGGCCACACGGCCTGGCCGCCCGTGACCAGTACGGCGGCGGTCTGCAGCAGGCGGTCGGCGCTGGCATCGGCCAGGCACAGCACGCGGGGGCGCGGCGCCAGGGTGTACAGGTTGCGCTCGCCGGTGGGGCCGGGCAGCTCGCGCGCTGGGCCGGCGGGGCTGTGCTCGGCCAGCGCGTGACAGGCGCGGATCAAGGCGTCATCGCCCTGCTCGCGTGCCCAGGCCAGCAGCGCCGAGAACGCCTGCGCCGGCGCCGGCGGGTCGCCCCCGGCCTGGCCCAGCGTTCGCGCGGCGCGGCGCGGCGCCTCGGCCGGGCGCGCCGCCAGCAGGCGCAGCAGGTACAGCGGGCCGCCCGCCTTGGGGCCGGTGCCCGACAGGCCTTCGCCGCCGAAGGGCTGCACGCCGACCACGGCGCCCACCATGTTGCGGTTGACGTACAGGTTGCCCACCCGCGCGCGCTGCTCGACGCGGGCGATGGTTTCGTCGATGCGCGTGTGCACGCCGCCCGTCAGGCCGTAGCCGGTGGCGTTGATCTGGTCGATCAGCGCATCCAGCTCGGCGCGGCGGTAGCGCAGCAGGTGCAGCACGGGGCCGAAAACCTCGCGCTCCAGCTCGTCCAGGCGGTCGATCTCGATCAGCGTCGGCGCGATGAAGGTGCCGCGCGCCCGCGCGTCGGCCAGCCCGCGCGTGGCCTGGTGCACGGCGTGGCCGCTGGCGCGCATGGCGTCGATGTGGCGCTGGATGCCCGCCTGCGCCTCGGCGTCGATCACCGGGCCGATGTCGGTGGGCAGCGCCACCGGGCTGCCGATGCGCGCCTCGTCCATGGCACCCTTGAGCATGGTGGTGATGCGCTCGGCCACGTCGTCCTGCACGCACAGCACGCGCAGGGCTGAGCAGCGCTGGCCGGCCGAGTCGAAGGCGGACGCCATCACGTCCTGCACCACCTGTTCGGGCAGCGCGGACGAGTCCACGATCATGGCGTTCTGCCCGCCCGTTTCGGCGATCAGCGGCACCGGCTGGCCGTCGGTGTTCAGGCGCTGGGCCAGCTGCTTTTGCAGCAGGCGGGCGACTTCGGTCGAGCCGGTGAACAGCACGCCCTGCGCGCGCGCGTCGGCCACCAGCGCCGCGCCCACGGTGGCGCCGTCGCCCGGCAGCAGTTGCAGCGCGCCGCGCGGCACGCCGGCATCGTGCAGGCGGCGCACGGCCTCGAAGGCGATCAGCGGCGTCTGCTCGGCCGGCTTGGCCAGCACCGTGTTGCCAGCCGCCAGCGCGGCGGCGATCTGGCCGGTGAAGATGGCCAGCGGAAAATTCCACGGGCTGATGCACACCACCGGCCCCAGCGGCTGATGGGTGGCGTTGTCGAATTGCGTGCGCGCCTGCTCGGCGTAGAAGCGCAGAAAGTCGATCGCCTCGCGCACCTCGGCGATGGCGTTGGCCCAGGTCTTGCCCGCCTCGCGCACCAGCAGGCCCATGAGCGGCGCCATGTCGGCCTGCAGCGCATCGGCGGCGCGCTCCAGCGCGGCGGCGCGCTTGGGCGCGGGCATGGCGCCCCAGGTGGGGGCGAAGGCGGCCGCATCGGCCAGCGCCCGCGCCACGTCGGCCGCGCTGGCCGGCGTGACCTGGCCCACCACGTCGCGCCGGTCGGCGGGGTTGGTGATGTCTTGCCCAAGCATGTCGCCCGATGAGGGCTGCAGCAGCAGGGGGCTGGCATGCCAGCCGCTCTCATGCGTGGCTAACACTGATTTTGATAGCAACTCCAGCGCCTGCTCGTCGCTCAGGTCAAGCCCGCGCGAGTTGGCGCGCACCGCGCCGTACAGCGCGCCCGGCAGTGGAATGCGCGGGTGCGGCGCACCCGGCGCCGGGTCGCTTTGCACCAGCGCCACCGGGTCGGCGATCAGCTCTTCCAGCGGCACCGCCTGGTCGGCGATACGGTTGACGAACGAAGTGTTGGCGCCGTTCTCCAGCAGGCGGCGCACCAGGTAGGCCAGCAGCGTCTCGTGCGTGCCCACCGGCGCGTAGATGCGGCAGGGGCGCTTCAGTTCGGCCACCACCTGCTCGTACAGCGGCTCGCCCATGCCGTGCAGGCACTGGAATTCGTACTGCCCCGGCTGCCACGCATCCGGCCCCGCCATCTGCACGATGGCGGCCAGGCTGTGCGCGTTGTGGGTGGCGAACTGCGGGTAGACCGCGTCCGGCGCGGCCAGCAGCTTGCGCGCGCAGGCCAGGTAGCTGACATCGGTATGCGCCTTGCGCGTGTAGACCGGGTAGTCGGTCTGCCCATCCACCTGCGCGCGCTTGATCTCGCTGTCCCAGTACGCGCCCTTGACCAGCCGCACCATCAGCCGGTGGCCGGTGCGGCGCGCCAGATCGACCAGGTAGTCGATCACCATCGGACAGCGCTTCTGGTAGGCCTGGATGACGAAGCCAATGCCGTTCCAACCCGCCAGCGACGGCGCCTGGCACAACTGCTCCAGCAGGTCGAGCGACAGCTCCAGCCGGTCGGCCTCCTCGGCGTCGATATTCAGGCCAATGTCGTGACTTTTCGCCAGCTGCGCCAGGCCGAGCACGCGCGGGTACAGCTCGGCCATCACGCGCTCGCGCTGGGCGCGGCTGTAGCGTGGGTGCAGAGCCGACAGTTTGATCGAGATGCCCGGCCCGTCGTAGATGCCGCGCCCGCCCGCCGCCTGACCGATGGCGTGAATGGCCTGTTCGTAGCTCGCCAGATAGCGCGCCGCGTCCTCGGCGGTGAGCGCCGCCTCGCCCAGCATGTCGTACGAATAGCGGAAGCCCTCGGCCTCGCGCGCGCGGGCGTGCTTGAGTGCCTCGCCAATCGTCTCGCCGGTGACGAACTGCTCACCCATCATGCGCATCGCCATGTCGACGCCCTTGCGGATCAACGGCTCGCCGCCCTTGCCAATCAGGCGCGTGAGCGAGCTGCCCAGCGTCTGCTCGCTGTGCGTGGCCACCAGCTTGCCCGTCAGCAGCAGGCCCCAGGCGGCGGCGTTGACGAACAGCGAAGGGCTCTGGCCCAGGTGCTGCTGCCACTGGCCACGGCTGACCTTGTCGCGAATCAGCGCATCGCGCGTGGCCGCGTCGGGAATGCGCAGCAGCGCCTCGGCCAGGCACATCAGCGCCACGCCCTCCTGCGACGACAGCGCGAACTCCTGCAGCAGCCCCTGCACGATGCCGGCGCGCCCGCCCTGGCGCTTGCCGTTGCGCAGGCTGTCGGCCAGCCGCCAGGCCAGATCGTGCGCGGCCCGCGCCTGCTCTTGCGGTAGCCGGGCGGCGCCCAGCAGCGGCGCCAGCGCCTGCGGCTCGGGCATGCGGGTGGCGGCGGTGATGGCGGCGCGCAGCGGGGTCTGCGGCGCCAGCTCGGCGTGCAGGGCAGCGAAGGGGGAAGGCGTGGTCATGGCGTCTGGAGGCGGGTATTCGTGACGGGTGGGCGTGGGAGCGGCCTGGGCCGCTGTGGCGGCATACACGGTGCCGCAAGCGCGGTATCGCGGCTCACGCAGCATGCACCACACCCATGGGTGGGGTGAATCAATAGGGCATTGTTTGGCCAGCAGTGCTGAATAAATCACCAATTCATGCTGAATCCACCACAGAATATCCAGTCATGGCGACAGCACCTCCTGACCTTGACCGCATCGACCTGCGCATCCTCGACGCCTTGCAGCGCGACGGCCGCATCAGCAATCTCAAGTTGGCCGAAACGGTGACGCTCTCGCCCACCGCCGTGCTGGCGCGCGTGCAGCGTCTCACGCGCGAGGACTACATCCTGGGCTACCACGCCAAGCTGAACCCGGACAAGCTGGGCCGCGGCATGGTGGTGTTCGTCGAGGTGCTGCTGGATCACACCACGCCCAATGTGTTCGACGCCTTCAAGGCCGCGGTGCAGGTGCACGCCGAGATCATGGAATGCCACATGGTGGCTGGCGGCTTCGACTACCTGCTGAAGACCCGCATGGCCGACATGGCCGCCTACCGCGCCTTCGCCGGCCAGGTGCTGTGGCAATTGCCTGGCGTGCGCGAGACGCGGACCTACGCGGTGATGGAAGAGGTCAAGAATTCAGCCGCGCTGGTCTTGAGCGCATGAAGCCAGCGCCTGCACCCGCGCGAGTTGGGCGTCTGCGCCTGCGCCGTGTGGCACTTCAGCCCAGAAACGGCGGTTGACCGCTTGCCGGGCTTTGCCTATGGGCATGAACGCTGACTTTCCCAGCTTTTCGATCAGGCTTGATCGCGCTCATCGCGCTGAGGCGGCCCCGCCGCCAACACGGGCGGGTATCAAGCGTGGCGTTTGAACACGCGCGTGCTGCCATCGCGCAGCACCAGCAGCGTGTCGTACCGGTCGCGCCGGCCACCGTACACCGGGCCGTCCATGCCGGGCGAGCCAACCGGCATGCCCGGCACCGTCAGGCCCAGTGCCTGCGGCTTGTCGCGCAGCAGGCGGTGCACTTCGTCGGCATGCACGTGGCCCTCGACCACGTAGCCGCCCACCAGCGCGGTGTGGCACGAACCCAGCTTGGCCGGCAGCCCCAGCCGCGCGCGCACCGCGTTGTTGCCCGTGTCGTGCACGGTGGCCTTGAAGCCGTGCTGCGCCATGTGCGCGATCCAGTCGCCGCAGCAACCGCAACTGGCGTCCTTCCACACTTCCAGGGCCATGGGCTCTGGCCGCTTCTGCGCCCAGGCCAAGGGGGCGGCGCCGGCAAGCGTGCCCGCGGCCAGCATGTGCAGTGCCTGACGGCGGGTAGGTGACATAGGCATGATGTTTCTCCTGAGTTAGAGCCTGCGCTCATACCGTTTCGCGTTCAAAACGGTGGCTTTGATGAATGACGAAATGATTTCGCCGCTACGCGGCATCTCATGACGGAATGATGTCGGTGATGATCGAACGACCTCGCACTCAGTTGACGTCATGGCGGCGCAGTTGCCGTCATCCACGCGCAGCGAGGTCATTTTTGTCATCGCATCCTGTCCGGACAGTTGTTCCTGTTGAACGCAAAACAGTGTCAGACGTTCGTGCCAGCGAATTGGTTCCGCCCGAGTGCGGGCACACTGGCGCATATTGCAAGCATTGTCCGCCCGCCCTTGAAAACACCGACTGATTCCCGCGCCGCGCGCAACGCGGCGGCCACCCGCCTCGCCCTGGGGCTGACAGCCGTCAGCGCGCTGGCGCTGGCGCTGCTGGCACTGGTGAGCCTGCTGGCGCTGAACCTGTATTTCGAATCGCGTGACCGCGACCGCCTGCACGCCCACCTGGCGCAGGCGAGGGTACTGGTGGCGCGGGTCGACCAGACCGCCGCGCTGACCTTGTTGCCGCGTCAGCTGTTCGATGAGTTTGGCGACGAACGCGACCTGGCCGTGCGCGTGCAAGGCCCGCTGGGCCAGCCCCTGTACGAGCAAGGCGCGCATGCCGAGATGCCCGCCAGCCTGCTGGGTCAGCCCAGCGCCGCCGCGCAGCCGGCGCCCCTGGTCAGCTGGCGCCAGGATGGCCGCGCCTGGCGAGGCAGCGCCATGCTGATGCGCCTGCCGCTGGAAGGCGCGGCGCCGCTGACGGTGGCCGTCGCCGTGGACATTCAGGCGCAGGCCGCCTTCGTGACCAGCGCGGTCTGGGTGCTGGCGGGCTACGTGCTGCTGGCTTCGCTGGTGCTGGCGCTGCTGGCGCGCTGGCTGGCCGGGAGGGCGTTGGCGGGCAGGCCGTAACATGCGCGGCATGACCCCTCCCTTGCCCCTCCGCCGCCAGTGGGCCGATCTGGCCACGACGGACTTCGCCAAGTTGGACCTGGCGCGCGCCATCGCGGTGCTGCCGCTGGGCGCGACCGAGCAGCACGGGCCGCATTTGCCGCTGTCGGTGGACGCCAATCTGGCGCACGGCATGGTGCAGGCCTGCCTGCCGCACTTGCCAGCCGACTTGCCAGCGTTGTTTCTGCCGGTGCAGCGCATCGGCTTCAGCCCCGAGCATGCGGCTTTTGCCGGCACGCTGAGCCTGAAGGCCGAGACCGTGATTCGCCTGTGGACCGACATCGCCGAGAGCGTGGCCGCCAGCGGCGTGCGCAAGCTGGTGCTGTTCAACACCCATGGCGGCCACGTGGGGCTGATGGACGTGGTGGCGCGCGATCTGCGCATGCGGCTGGGGCTGCTGGTGTACAGCGTGAGCTGGTTCAACCTGCCGCTGCACGGTCCCGATGGCGAGGACCTGATGGCGCGCCTGCCGCCCGAGGAGCAGCGCTTCGGCGTGCACGCCGGGCAACTGGAGACGGCGCTGATGCTGGCGCTCAAGCCCGCGCTGGTGCGCCGCGCCAAGGCGCGGGCATTTGCGTCGAGCTCGCAGGAGCGGGCGGCGGCGCACCGCATTCTGGGCAATGGCCGCAGCGCCAAGCTGGCCTGGGCAGCGCAAGACCTGAACCCCACCGGCGCCGCCGGCAATGCCGCCGCCGCCAAGGCGGAAGACGGGCTGGCCCTGCTGGACGCCACGGGCCGCGCGCTGGCCGAGCTGCTGCAGGAAATCGACCGCCTGCCGCCCGATACGCTGCGCCAGCGCTGAGGCGGCGCGAGGAGTTTGGGGACAGCCTCTCTCAGATACGGCTTGTGGGAGCGGCCTTGGCCGCGATGGCGGCGCTTCGCCCTGAGCCTAGGCTTATCGCGGGCAAGCCCGCTCCCACAGAAACGCATCTTCCGCATCCGGCTTCGGACCGATCCATGGCAACTCGAAGCGCCCACGCTGATCAAGACCTTGAACCTATTGAGGGTTTCGTAATTCAGGACAAGCCTATGTAATGCCTTCACCTCACCCCGTCATTGCGGCGAAGGCCGCGATCCACACGGTGTCCGCGGGTGAATGCCGTGTCAAGGTGACGCCCCATGGATTGCGGCCTTCGCCGCAATGACGAGGGGATGTGAGGGGGTTTTTCTGATGGCCCGCGCTGTCGTGATTTTTGAAAATATCAATAGAAACGGTAGTTGGATGCGCCCGAGCGCGGTGCGACCGGGTGCATAGCGCGCTCACCCAACAGGTGAATGTGATCGAAGCCGTGAAAGTCAGTACTCATGCCAGTTGTCCAAGGATGGCAAGCGGTCAACTGCCGCTTCTAGGTTGAAAGGGCGTGGCGCCGAAGCACAGCGTCCTGCACGCAGCCCCGCACGGCCATAAAATTAAGGGTTTTTGCTGTTTCAAAGGGAGCTCCGTTCATGACCAGCCGCCGCCGCTTTGCCGCCACCTTGCTGGGCGCCGCCGCCTTGGCCGCCGCGCCCGCCGTCTGGGCCGCGGACAATGCGCCGATTCACCTGCTGGTGGGGTTTCCGGCGGGAGGCGGCTCGGACGTGATCGCGCGCCTGCTGACCGACAAGCTGCAGGCCGAGCTGGGCCGCAATGTGCTGGTGGAGAACCGCCCCGGCGCGGGCGGCCAGATCGCCGCGCAACTGCTCAAGGCGGCCAGGCCGGACGGCACCACGCTGTTTCTGTCGCACGACCACACCATCTCGATCCTGCCGCAGGTGGTCAAGAAGCCCGGCTACGCGCCGCAGGAAGACTTCGTGCCGCTGGGCGGGTTCGCCACCTTCGTCAACGGCATCGCGGTGTCGCCCGGCACGCCCGTCAAGACGGTGGGCGAGTTCGTCGAATGGGTGAGGGCGCGCGGCGGCAAGAGCGCCGTGGGCATTCCGGCGCCGGCGTCCACGCCCGAGTTTTTGGTGCAACTGATCGCCAAGCGCTACGGGCTGGATCTGGTGGCCGTGCCCTACAAGGGCAGCGCGCCGATGATGGCCGACATGCTGGGCAACCAGATTCCGACGGGCGTGGGATCGGTGCAGGACTTCATCGAATACCAGCGCGCTGGCAAGCTGCGCATGATCGGCGTGCTGGGCGGCCAGCGTCAAGACGCCATGCCCGACGTGCCCACCTTCGCCGAACTGGGTTTCAAGGGGCTGGAAGACACGCCCTTCTATGGCATCTGGGCGCCCAAGGGCACGCCCGCCGAGTTTGTGAGGCGCTTCAGCCAGGCGCTGGAAAAAGTGGTCGCCCTGCCCGAGGTGCGCAAGGGCCTGACCGATCTGGGTCTGACGGTGGGCTACATGACACCCGTCCAGCTGGAGCAGCGCGAGCGCGCCTACACCCGCGTGTGGTCGCGGATCATTGCCGAGAGCGGCTTTCAGCCGCATTGAACCCGGAAGCTTCAGAGGCGGTCCTCAAAATTCATCGCGGTAAGCGATTGCCCCGGATCGGGTGTGCTGCAAGGCGCCCGAGACCGGGGACAAGCGCGGCATGAGCAGTTTGAGGACAGCCTCTCAGCTTCAACGCGCCTTGCCGGAACGGGCGTGAGCGGCGCGCCGGCCCACTACACTGGTGGGCTCCCCCGCATTTGTTTTCCGTCTCATGGTTCCACACCTCGTCACCGCGCTTACTGGCCCCATCAATGAGCTGGAGCAGCGCATGCTCGACGCCACGCCGGTGATCGAGCGCTGGTTCCGCCTGGAGTGGATGGAGCACACGCCGCCGCTGTACGCCTCGGTGGACATCCGCAACGCGGGTTTCAAGCTGGCGCCGGTGGACACCAACCTGTACCCCGACGGCTGGCACAACCTGTCGGCCGACGTGCTGCCGCTGGCGGTGCAGGCGGCGCAGGCGGCGATCGAGAAAATCTGCCCCGAGGCGCGCAACCTGCTCATCGTGCCCGAGAACGGCAAGCCCGGCAGCTTCTACCTGGCCAGCCTGGCGCGGCTGCAGGAGATTTTCCGCATGGCGGGGCTGAACGTGCGCTTTGGTTCCATTGACCCGTCCGTCAAGCGCAGCCAGTCGGTGCCGCTGCCCGACGGCGAGACGCTGACGCTGGAGCCGGCACAGCGCACGCGCTACCGGCTGGGGCTCAAGCACTTCGACCCCTGCACCATCCTGCTGAACAACGACCTCTCCGCCGGCGCACCGGGCATTCTGGAAGACCTGCACGAGCAGTACCTGCTGCCGCCGCTGCAGGCGGGCTGGAGCGTGCGGCGCAAGAGCCGCCATTTCCAGTGCTACGAGGAAGTGAGCAAGCGCTTTGGCAAGCTGCTCGGCATCGACCCCTGGCTGATCAACCCCATGTTCGCCAGCTGCGGCGAGCTTGACATCGGCGAGCCGAGCGGCATTGAGTGCCTGCGCACCCATGTCGATGCGCTGCTGACCAAGGTGCGCCGCAAGTACAAGGAATACGGCATCAACGAGAAGCCGTTCGCCGTCGTCAAGGCCGACCAGGGCACGCGCGGCGCGGGCCTGCTGACGGTGCGCGACGTGAAAGAGCTGGACCAGTTGCTGCAAAAGCCGCGCGCCAAGGCGGCGGCGCAGATCGTGCCCAAGGGCGAGGTCATCATCCAGGAAGGCGTGCTGACGCACGAGCGCATTCACGACGCGGTGGCCGAGCCGGTGGTGTACATGATCGACCGCTACGTGGTGGGCGGCTTCTACCGCGTGCATGCCGAGCGCGGCGAGGACGAGAACCTGAACGCGCCCGGCGCGCGCTTCGTGCCGCTGGCCTTTTCGGCCAGTGCGCAGTTGCCCAAGCCCGGCGCCAAGGCCGGCGCCAGCGCGCCCAACCGCTTCTACATGTATGGCGTGATTGCCCGCCTGGGGCTGGTGGCGGCCAGCTACGAGCTGGAGGCGACCGATCCGGAGCTGCAGAGCCTGGAGTGACACCGTTTCGCGCTCCATGCATTGGCTTTTGACGGATGACGCAATGATCCTAGAAACGGCAGTTGACTGCTCGCCATCCTTGGGCAACCCGCATGAACGCTGGCTTTCATGGCTTCGATCACATTCACCTGCTGGGTGAGCGCGCTATGCACCCGATCGCACCGCGCTGGCCGCGCCATGCCGCGTTGCTCGTCCTTGCAGGCACGAGCCTGCCGCGTCCTCGCGCCTTGCCTGGCACGCCCATCACGGCACGCTCGGGCGCATCCAACTGCCGTTTCTAGGATGACTTCGCCGCTGCGCGGCGTGATGACGAAATGACGAAACGACATCGGTGATGCGCGGAATGCCTCGCACCTATTGAGCAACCCAACCCCGCCAGCAGGGCCGGTGTACCTGAAGAAAATCAATGACTTACAAAACGTTTTCTTGAGAGGTTTTCGTAATTCAGGACAAGCCTATGTAATCCCGTCACCTCATCCCGTCATTGCGGCGAAGGCCGCAATCCACACGGTGTCCGAGGGTCAACGCCGTGTCAAGGTGACGCCCCATGGATTGCGGCCTTCGCCGCAATGACGAAGGAATGCGAGGGGGTTTTTCTGATGGCCCGCGTTGTTGTGATTTTTGAAAATATCAATAACTGGCGTCATGGCGGCGCAGCCGCCGTCATCAAGGCGTAGCGAGGTCATTTCGTCATCGTTTTGAAAGCAAAGCGGCATCGAAACAGACGATATCGATTTGACGCCACGTGATGCCATCAATATAGGAGCTGCTTACGCTTGATATACAAGCGCAAGATGCTTTTTTCGACATTGAAATAATTCGATAAGTCCCCCCCCATTCTTTGATGCCGCCATGCCGCGCTGTCTGGCCCGCGCATGTCGCCGGTGACATGGCCCCAGTTGCCGGCGCACGACAGCTGCCGCACCGGCCCGCAAAAATGCCACCGCAGCCCGGCTGCACAGGCGCACAATCGCGCCACCGCATTCTTGGCGCGGTGCGCAGCAGTTTCGGGCTGACGCACGGCGGCTTCTGTGTCTGCATCCAAATCGTCCCTTGGCGCCCTCACGCTCGGCGCCATCGGTGTCGTCTACGGCGACATCGGCACCAGCGTGCTCTACACCATCAAGGAGGTGTTCGGCTCCGGCCACGTGCCGTTCACGCACGGCAACGTGTACGGCGTGCTGTCCATCGTGTTCTGGACGCTGACCATCATCGTCTCGCTGAAATACGTCACCCTGGTGCTGCGTGCCGACAACCATGGCGAGGGCGGGCTGGTCGCCATGCTGGCGCTGGCCTCGCAAAGCGTGAAGGACAAGGCACCTGCGCTGCGCAAGTGGATGCTGCTGATCGGCATCTTCGGCACCTGCCTGTTCTATGGCGACGGCGTCATCACCCCGGCCATCACGGTGCTGTCGGCGGTGGAGGGGCTGGACGTGGTTTCGCCCGCGTTCAAACGTTTCGTCATTCCGCTCACGCTGGCGATCTTGTTCGTGCTGTTCTGGGTGCAGAAGCGTGGCACGGCGGGCATTGGCCGCTTCTTCGGGCCGGTGATGGTGCTGTGGTTCCTCGTCATCGCGGCGATGGGCGTGTGGCACATCGTTGACCACCCCGAAATCCTGTGGGCGCTCAGCCCGCACCACGCGCTGCGCTTCATCGGCGCGCATCCGGGCATCGCCTTCATCATTCTCGGCGCGGTGGTGCTGTGCGTGACCGGCGGCGAGGCGCTGTACGCCGACATGGGGCACTTCGGCAAGAAGCCGATCCGCGTGGCCTGGTTCTCCATCGTCATGCCCTGCCTCACGCTCAACTACTTCGGCCAGGGCGCGCTGCTGCTGGCCGACCCCGATGCGGTGGAAAACCCCTTCTTCCACATGGCGCCCGAATGGCTGACGCTGCCGCTGGTGGGGCTGGCGGCCATGGCGGCGGTGATCGCGTCGCAGGCGCTCATCAGCGGCGCCTTCAGCGTGACCAAGCAGGTCATCCAGCTTGGCTACCTGCCGCGCCTGCAAATCCGCCACACCAGCACGCGCGACACGGGGCAGATCTACATGCCCTTCGTCAACTGGGGCCTGTTCGTGCTGATCGTGCTGGCGGTGGTGCTGTTCCGCTCGTCCAGCAACCTGGCGGCGGCCTACGGCATCGCGGTGACGCTGGACATGACGATCACCACCGTGCTCACCTTCTTCGTCATCCGCTACGGCTGGGGCTACCCGCTGGCGCTGTGCGTGGCGGCCACGGGGTTCTTCCTGGGCATCGACATCGCCTTCTTCGGCTCCAACCTGCTCAAGCTGTTCCAGGGCGGCTGGTTCCCCATCCTCATCGGTGGCGCCATCTTCATGCTGATGACCACGTGGAAGGATGGCCGCGAGCGGCTCAACCAGTCGTTGCGCGACGCCTCGATCGACCTCAAATCCTTCCTCGAATCGGTGTTCGTCAGCCCGCCCGCGCGCGTGCCCGGCACGGCGGTGTTCCTCACCGCGCAGCCCGACATCGTGCCCAACGCGCTGATGCACAACCTGAAGCACAACAAGGTGCTGCACGCGCAGAACCTGTTCGTCACCGTGCGCAGCCACGAAGTGCCCTGGATCGGCATGGACAAGCGCCTGAGCGTGGAGCCGCTGGGCCACGACTGCTGGCAGATCACGCTGAACTACGGCTTCAAGAACGACATCAACCTGCCCAAGTCGCTGGCGCTGCTGACCGGGCGCGGCATCGACCTGAACCCGATGACGACCAGCTACTTCCTCTCGCGCGACATCGTCGTGCCCACGCTGGGCTCGGGGCTGGCGCTGTGGCGCGAGAAGCTGTTCGCGCAAATGCACCACAGCGCCAGCGCCGCCGCCGAGTTCCTGCACCTGCCCAGCAACGCGGTGGTGGAACTGGGGTCGAAGGTGGAGATTTGATGCTTCGATACAAATGGACAAATGACCTCGCCGCGCTTCGATGACAGCGGAGCCATTTGTCATTTGTCATGCGGCGCAGCCGCGGTCATTCGTCATCGTTTGTGGTGTGCAAGCTGCTCGCCGAGCTCGCCTGGAAGTCGAAGTTCGCTATTTGTAGAGTAGCGCCCACCCCCGCGCCCCGCCCTGCGAGAATCCACGCGATGCGCGTGCTTCGTGACCTCAGCCTGTCCACCTTCACCGCCGGCGTGGTGGCCGTGCTGGTGGCCTTCACCAGTTCCGTCGCCGTGGTCTACCAGGCCGCGCAGGCGCTGGGCGCCACGCCGGCGCAGGTCACGTCGTGGATCTGGGCCATCGGCATCGGGCCGGGGCTGTGCACGCTGATCCCGTCGCTCATTCTCAAGAAGCCGGTCATGGTCGCCTGGTCCACGCCCGGCGGCGCGGTGGTGGCCACGGCGGCGCTGGCGGGCGGCTTCAGCATGGCCGAGGGCATTGGCGCTTTCATCCTCAGCGCGTTGCTCATCACGCTGGCCGGCGCTACCGGCTGGTTCGAGCGCGTGATGAGCCGCATCCCCATCGCCCTGGCATCGGCCCTGCTGGCGGGCGTGCTGGCGCGCTTTGCGCTGGATGCCTTCAGCGCCGCGCGCACCGCGCCCGCGCTGGTGGCCGTCATGCTGCTGGTGTACCTGCTGGCGCGCCGCTGGGCACCGCGCTACGCCGTGGTGCTGACGCTGCTGGCCGGCATCGCGCAGGCCGCGCTGGACGGGCGCATGCAGTGGTCGGCCGTCACGCTGGAGCTGGCGCGGCCCGTGTTCACCATGCCCGCGTTCACGTTCAGCGCCTTCGTCAGCATCGCACTGCCGCTGTTCATCGTCACCATGGCATCGCAGAACCTGCCTGGCGTGGCGGTGATGCGCACCACCGGCTACGCCATGCCGGTGTCGCGCCTCATCACCATGACGGGGCTGGCCACGCTGGTGTTCGCGCCCTTCGGCGGCTACGCCATCAACCTGTCGGCCATCACCGCCGCCATCTGCATGGGCCGCGAGGCGCACGAAGACCCCGACAAGCGCTACACCGCCGCCGCCGTGTGCGGCGTGTTCTACATCCTCATCGGGCTGTTCGCCGCCGTCATCACCGGGCTGCTGATGGCCTTTCCGCAAGAGCTGGTGCTGGCGATTGCCGGCCTGGCGCTGCTGGGCAGCATTGGCGGCGGGCTGGCGCAGGCGCTGGCGCACGACGGCCAGCGCGAGGCCGCGCTCATCACCTTCCTGGTCACCCTGTCGGGCGTGGTGCTGGGCGGCATCGGCTCGGCCTTCTGGGGCGTGGTGGCCGGCAGCATGGCGCTGTTTGTGCAACAGTACGGGCGCAAAACCCTCGCAAAAGAACCATGAAACTGCTCTTCGTCGCCGACCCCATCGAATCCTTCAAGACCAGCAAGGACACCACCTACACCATGATGCGCGAGGCCCAGCGGCGCGGTCACGCCATCGCCGTGTGCGAGCCGCGCCACCTGCATTGGCAAAGCGGCGGCAAGGTAACGGCGCGGGTGCGCGACATCCGCCTGACGGGCGACGAGAAAGCCTGGTTTCAGGAGGCCGGCATGCGCGACGCCGCGCTGAGCGAATTCAGCACCGTGCTGATGCGCAAGGACCCGCCCTTCGACGCCGAATTCATCTACGCCACGCACCTGCTGGAGCAGGCCGAACGCGAAGGCGCGCGCGTCATCAACCGCCCGCAGGCGCTGCGCAACCACCCCGAAAAGCTGGCGGTGATGGAGTTCCCGCAATACGTCGGCCCCACCCTGGTCACGCGCTCGCCCGACGACGTGAAGCGCTTTCACGCCGAGCACGGCAACATCGTGCTTAAACCCCTGGACGGCATGGGCGGCATGGGCATCTTCCGCGTTGGCCCGGACGGGCTGAACCTGGGCGCCATCACCGAAACGCTGAACCACCACGGCGCCACCACCTTCATGGTGCAGAAATTCCTGCCCGAAATCGTGGCTGGCGACAAGCGCATCATCCTCATCGACGGCGAACCCGCGCCCTACGTGCTGGCGCGCATCCCGCAGGGCAGCGAAGTACGCGGCAACCTGGCGGCGGGTGGCAAGGGCGTGGCCCAGCCCCTCACGCCGGAAGACCGCGCCACCGCCCGCGCCATCGGCGCCGTGCTGGCACCGCGCGGCCTGCTGCTGATCGGCCTGGACATCATCGGCACCAAGGTGACCGAGATCAACGTCACCAGCCCCACGGGCTTCCGCGAAATCCTGGACCAGACGGGGTGCGACGTGCCAGCGCTGTTCGTGGATGCGGTGGAGAGGGTGGTGGGGTAGGGGGCGGTGTGCGGGGGTGTGCTGATCGGCTAGCGATGATCGGCATAAAGAGCGGGGCTGATGGTGCTGAGGGCTTTTTTGCAGCGGTTGCGGTCGCCGATACCTCGTGTTGAACGGCTGCGTTACACCAAAAAGCCGGCATTGTTGTCGTAGTGCTGAACCCAATGGGAGTACATCAGCGGCCCTCAAGGCGTGTTCTATCGCGATTGTCCATCGCTAATGAAAATGGATGTCGGGGAAAAATTTCGTAACATATCCCGATGTCAGTTGTACGTCACTTCCTTCACGGGCCACTAGCGAGTCCGCAAAAAGCTGACAAAGTCAACAAAGGACGGGAGGGCGGCAACGATAAAGCTTATACGCCTCGCCAGCAAGTTGCACGCCCAGCGCAGAATGCTAAATTCATCCAAAGCTCATTTTTTTGCTGGGAGTCCGGCAGATTGGCCGTGATAGTTGCGCTGTGATGCCAATGGAACCACTCCATGACGTTCCACCGCGAGAAACCGTTGGGAGAGAGACCGCTCTGCGTTTTCGAATGCAGTATCAAGCAGCGGCTTATGCGGCACTTGAGATACTTAAAGGGACCGGCGTTGACAGAGTCTACTGTGACTACCACGACGACTTCGTCGTGCGATACACGACAGAAAGCGGGCCATCGTATCATTTCTTCCAGGTCAAGACCAAGTCCAAGCTGAGTCAGCAATGGACCTTACTCGAAGTCTTCGCCCTCAAGAAGACCGGCGCACTGGATACCGAAACAAAGCTGCAAGACATCCGCGACAGCATTGCTGGGAAACTGTTTGCGCACACCATCCAGTTCGGCGAGCAATGCCGGGCGGTCACCATACTGTCGAACGTCCATTTCAAGGACGACGTTGAGCAAGCCGTGGAGGCGCTGCAAGCAGGCTCCAGCAATAAACCGCATTTATCAAAGTTGCTGGACGAGTTCGGCCGAATCTTTGCGTCAGGCAAGAAGCTAACGCCCGATGAGCTCAAGAAGGCACAAGCAAAACTGAGTTTGGCCCCCGGTGTTTATCACATTGGAGACACACTCGAGCCATTTACCGTGGCCGCACGACAGGCAATCTGGACCTATAGCGAAATCGACCTCCGACCGCACGAAATCGACGAGATTGCGCGTGGCCTGATCGAACTGGTCATGACCAAATCTTGTGAACGCATCGCTGGTTGTACGACCGCGGACCTTAACCGAGCGACTTCCGTCAGTCTCAAGGACCTATTGGATGTGCTCAGCATCTCGACCGCGGTCTACGAAAATCTCCTGGCTGGTCACGATCCCCATGCGATCAAATCTGCCTCCATTCTTCAACGAAAGTTGAAACAGGCTGGCGCCAGCGAGGCCTCAATAGAGACGGCATCGCGTCAGAAGGTGGCTTGGGATGTCTGGTTGCGAACCAACCGCCATGTGCACACCGAGATGGACCTCGATGCACTCCTGCAGGAAATTGAGACTGCGTGCACGAACTGGCTCCTCGCTGGTGGGCGCCTCATTGACTTGCGAGGGCTGTTGAAAAAAATGCTCGCTACAGATCTCCTGAAAGAATTCAAGACTCTGGACAACGACTTGCTGTTCGGAGGTGTGATGGCGACCATGGTTCGGAAGGGAGCGCGATGAGCGTTGAAGACTTCTTCGCAGAAGCAGAGAGGCTAAACCTTCGATTGCACATGGCCGACGGCGACTCTCTTTCTTTAGGGGCAACACTAAGCAACGAAGCACTCTTCCAACTCCCGCTGCTTGCGATGACTGTGCTCGCGCTCGCCAAATCCAGGTCCAAGCCGCACCTTTCTGAAATAGGACAACTCGTGGGTGAGTGTCTGGAGAGAACGGTCGTCGGCTTCAAGGGTTCGTCTCAGTACATCGGATGGTCGGCCAACTTACGTATCCGCACCGTTAAGGCGCTGACCTTTCTCGAAGCTGCCGGATTAGCGCTCGTCGACTCCAGAACTCGTGACATCTCTGCCACGCCTCTTGGGCGTGCAGTTTATGGCCGCGCGTTGTCGGAAGAGTCACCGTTGGCGCTCTCTTTGCGCGTTATTGAGCTGAGCTACCAAAACATGCGCGCGGAAGCGCGTTTCAGAGGAGAAATCGAATGAGGCTCAAAAATTTGCGCATTGAGCCACTTGGTGAAGCTGGATGGGAAAGCCCACTACTCACCTTCGGGCATCGCACGACGTTAATTTTCGCGCCTAATGGAAGCGGCAAGACTCCCATTCTCCAGTCGCTTGCCGCATGTCTTGGTTTCCCTTCCAAATTTCGAGAAGACATTCTGGGTAAGTGCGCAGCCGCAACATTGATTGCTGAAATCGAAGGCAAGGATCTTGTGATTCGTCGATTCCTCGCTTCGGGTCAAAAGGAATTTACGGCAACCATTTCGTTCGATGGAACGACATCCGAACACTACTCCGAGGCAACCTTCTCAACGGCGTTGTTCGCAGTGCTGGGCCTGACCCCGCCGGCACTCGTGTCGACCAACAAGCAAGCTACGCACCCGTACATCTCTACGGTGCTGCCACTGTTCTACCTAAATCAGGGGGACGGATATACAGCGGCTTACAAGGCGCCTGCTTCGTTTATCCAAGACCAATTCGTTGAAATGGTCCGCTTTGTCTTCGGTCTCAACCCGAAGCACTCCTACGAGGTCAAGAAGAGCTTGATCGAAGAGAAGGAGGCGCTGGAAGCCATCAACCGCAAGATTGTGGTGCTGCAGCGCCAAGTTGAGATCCAATCACTGGGCCTCGACTTGACAGAGGGAAACCGTACCGCACTGGCGAGTCGAGTTGCAACACTGTCCTCGCAGATTGACGATCTGCGGGCGTCAGTCGACTCAAGTGGCGCCGCCAACTCGACGCTAACTGATCTTCTTCGGCAAAAGGAGCAACTTATCCGGACTGCTCAATCTGAGCTTTCCGAGCTGCAGAGCCGCATCGCGGGAATCGAGACCATTCGCTCGGAGATTGAAGGGGAGATCTCGACACTCGGCCTCAACGAGGAAGCTCGACGGGTGTTTATCTCATTCCAAGAAATTTGTCGCGCTCCCAACTGCGGTCTCTTCGTCGGTAGCTCGGAGTCCTACGGCAAGAACTTGCTGTACTTGCGCGACCAGCTCAAGGATCTGGAGCGTAACTCTACGAGGGCGGAAGTCCGCGCGGAACTATTGCAGGCAAGGCTCAGCGAACTCTCGGCAGACAGGAACGCGCTCGCGACCAAGCTCGGGGCGACCGAGTCTGGAAGCATCGACAGACTTGTCTCTGCGGTGCATGAACTGACCAAGCAACTGATCGAGGCCGAAGGCCAGCGAGCGTCCATCGAGGCCACCGACTCTGAGCGCTCGAAGCTGTTCCGTCTGGAGCAGGAGCGGTCACGAATTCACGACCGCATCGAGGAGCTTTCCGCTTCCGGGCGCACAGACAACGACTTCAACCGCCTCCGCGTTCGTGTGCGGGAGCTGACTGTGAAGTGGATGGATATCCTTGAGGCCCGGAACGTACCGCGCAACGTCGACATCGACCTCGATTTCCGATTTCGGTTTGGCTCCGAAACGCTGGATTTGTTCTCAGGCAGCACCAAGATTCGACTGGTGCTTGCCATCCACGCTGCGCTGTTTGAGCACTACATCTCCCAGCCGTCGAATCCGTTCCGCTTTCTTATCTTGGACACACCCAAGCAACAAGAGCTCCACACCTCGGACTTGGCTAAGTACCTCGCCGCCCTTGAGAGCCTTTGCCTAGCTAACAACGCGCAGCTCATCATTTCATCCACTGAATACAGCCACCCGACACTACAGTGGGATACGCGATGGCTTCCCTCGTATTGGGTCCATGACCGTCCGATGTACCTCGGCCAGCCTGCTGAACGAATCCTTGCGCAGTAGAACGCGGCAGCATCTCGGGGCCGTGCCGCACGCGCGGCGTGTACCCACCGCCTCAATCATCATCGTCATCATGATCCTTGCGCTTGCCCCGGTCACGGTGGTCGCCGCGCCCCGCCCGGCCATCCTGCGCGCGCTCGGCATCCTGGTCGGCGGCGGGTGATCCGGCTTCGGCGCTGGGCTGGCCCCTGATGGCGCTCAGGGTGGGCGGGCCCAGCACGACGGCCAGGGCCACGGTGGCAAGCAGGACGCCCAGGGTTGATTTCATGATGGCGATTCCTCTTTCTTGAACAGCACGGCTCATGCCGTTTTGCATTCAAAACGATGACCAATGACCGCGGCTGGCGCCGCATGACCAATGACGAATGCGCCATTTGTCATTGAAGCGCAGCGAAGTCATTCGTCATTTGTCATCTTGAAAGCCAATGCGTATCGGGCGTGTGTGCAAGCCGCGCGCTTCAGCGCAGCTCGAAAGCCTCGGAGTGCACCCGGCGCGGGCTTTGGCCCATGGCTTTCAGCCCGAACGTGATGGCATCCCGAAGGCCGGTGGGGCCGCAGTAGAACAGCTCGGCGCCGCCCAGCGCAAAGGGCACCAGCGTGCTCAGCCGCTGCGCGGTCAGGTGCCCGTCTTCGGCGCTGGCGACGATGTGCACCGTGAGCTTGGGGTGCCGCGCGGCCACCGCGGCCAGGCGGTCGGCGGCGAAGGCTTCGGCGCGGGTCGTGACGGCCCAGACCAGCGCGATGTCCTGCTGGTCGGCATCGGTCAAGGCTTCGGCCCAGGCCAGGAAGGGCGTGATGCCGATGCCGCCGGCCAGCCACACCTGCCGCTGTACCCGCTGGCGGAAGACGAAGCGGCCATAGGGGCCGTCGATCTTCATGTGCTGGCCGGGGGCCAGGCGCTCGGGCAGGGCGCGGGTCCAGCTGCCGAGCGCCTTGACGGCGAAGCGCATGCCACCGTCGGCGGCCGGCGCGCTGGCGATGGTGAAGGGGTGCGGCTCGCCCATGCCGGCGCCGTTGGGTGACATGAAGGCGAACTGCCCAGGCTGCCAGCGCATGGCCCGGCCTGCGGGGCGCAGCGCGATTTCCGTGGTGGCGCCATGGCGGTCGACGCGGTCGACCACGAAGTTGCGCGGGCGCAGGAAGGGGGCCACGAATTGCGTGTACACCCAGGCGGCCAGGCCAGCCACGCTGAGGATGTTCAGATACAGGCCGAGGGTGCCGCTGACGTCGGCGGGCTTGTCGATGGCGAGCTGGTGGAACGCGGCCACGGCGAACAGCAGGCCGGTGAAGCGGTGGCTGAAGCGCCACAGGGGCCAGGGCAGTTCCAGCCGGGTGAAGGGAATGCGCTTGATCCAGCTGATGAGCAGCAGGCCGATGAAGCCGTTGAGGGCGATTTCGCCCAGGTCGCTGGCGAATTCGCCCGCCCGCGTTTCGCGCACGAAGCCTTCCAGCTCGGGCTCGATGGTGTTGTGGCCGATCATCAGCGCCAGCGCGGCGATGCCCAGCCATTTGTGCGCCACGTACACGCGGTCGAGTCCGCCAAACAGTTGCTCGGCGGGCCACGGGCGCGCGGACATGATGAGGGCCAGGCTCATGGCGGCGATGGACGCGGCGCCCATGGCGATGCCCAGCGCGGCGGTGCTGCCGTAGGGGGCGTAGGTTTGCAGGCCAAGCCATGCGGCGGCCAGTACGGCCAGGGTGGCCAGGATGGGGCCAGTGGGTTTCATGTCGAATCCTTGGGTTGCGGTGGGGCCGTGAGGCCGCTTGGGGCGCCTGGTGCATGCCGCGCGGTGTGCGCTGCGCGGACGGCATCTCCGGTGAAAATGGGTGCCGTCACAAAGCCTTTGGTGCCCTGTCAGGGGCGCAGTCTGATTCGCCTACATGAGCCCCGTCTTAAGCTTTGCTGGAGCGTGTTCACAAAACCACTGCCGGGAGATATGGGCTGAAGCGGATGCACGCCCTTGGCTGACACGCCCCCGCCCCAAGACCACGGCACACTGCACCGGATGACCGATACCGCCAACCCCAAGAAAAAACATTTTTCGATGATCCGCGAGTTCCATCTGGCGGACTGGTTCACGCTGGCCAACGCGGTGAGCGGCGTGGGGGCGATGTTCGCCATCATCAGCTTCATCCAGACCGGCGAGGTGCACCACGTGTACTACGCCTGCGCGCTGGTGCTGGCGGCGCTGGTGTTCGACGTGCTGGACGGGCGCGTGGCGCGCTGGCGGCAAAAGTCGTCACTGCTGGGGCGCGAGCTGGATTCGCTGGCCGATGTGATCTCGTTCGGCGTGGCGCCGGCGCTGATCGCCTATGGCGTGGGCATGCAGGGGCTGTGGGACCGCGTCGTGCTGGCGTTCTTCGTGGCCTGTGGCGTGTCGCGGCTGGCGCGCTTCAACGTGACGGCCGATACGCTGTCGGCGGGCGCGGGCAAGGTGAAGTATTTCGAGGGCACGCCGATTCCCACCTCGATGCTGCTGGTGGCGCTGCTGTGGGTGGCCGCCGCGCTCGGCGCGATTGGCCCCAACCTGTGGGGCGGCGCGCTGCGCATCGCCGGCTTCACGCTGCACCCGCTGGTGCTGCTGTATGCGCTGTCGGGCTCGCTGATGATCAGCCGCATTCGCATTCCCAAGCTCTGAGAATTACAGGTCAAATTGGCTAGAAACGCCCATCTGTAAATTCCCGAAAGCTATTTATATGATAGCTGATGGGGTGCTGCACGCCGTGGCTTGATGACCTATCATCGACCGCTGCCTATGCCCGATTCACACCGCCCGGCGGCCAGCGGCGCTGCCATACCTGACGACGATCTTGGTCCATTGGCGCCGTTCCGGCATGGGGTGTTCACCATGCTGTGGAGCACCTGGCTGATCGCCAACCTGTGCATGTGGATGAACGACGTGGCGGCGGCCTGGCTGATGACCACGCTGACCTCCACGCCGATCTGGGTCGCCCTGGTGCAGACGGCGGCCACGCTGCCCGTGTTTCTGCTTGGCCTGCCTTCGGGCGCGCTGGCCGACATCCTGGACCGCAAGCGCTTTTTGTTCTTCACCCAGGTGTGGGTGGCGGTGGTGGGCGGGTTGCTGGCGCTGGCCATCTTTCTGGGCGTGGTCACGCCGCCGTTGCTGTTGATGCTGCTGTTTCTCAACGGCGTGGGGCTGGCGCTGCGCTGGCCGGTGTTCGCGGCCATCGTGCCGGAGCTGGTGCCGCGCGCCCAACTGCCGGCGGCGCTGGCGCTGAACGGCGTGTCGATGAACGCATCGCGCATCGTGGGGCCGCTGATCGCCGGCGCCGTCATCGCCAGCCTGGGCAGCGCCTGGGTGTTCCTGCTGAACGCGCTGCTGTCGGTGGGTGCGGCGGTGGTCATCACGCGCTGGCGGCGCGAGCACAAACCACACCCGCTGGGCCGCGAAAGCCTGCGCGGCGCCATGCGCGTGGGGCTGCAGTACGTGGCGCAGTCGTACCACTTGAAGGGCGTGCTGCTGCGCGTGGCGATCTTCTTCTTCCACTCCACCGCGCTGATGGCGCTGCTGCCGCTGGTGGCACGGCAGAGCAAGGGCGGCGACGCTGGCACCTTCACCGTGCTGCTGGCGGCCATGGGGGCGGGCGCCATTGCGTCCACCTTCGCGCTGCCACGGCTGCGCCAGGCGCTGTCGCGCGACCGGCTGGTGCTGCTGGGCGCGGGCGTGCAGGCGGCGACGATGGCCATCATGGCCGTCAACACCAGCATCTGGCTGGGCGTGGCGGCCATGGCGCTGGGTGGCGCCGCCTGGCTGACCACGGCCAACACGCTCAGCGTGTCGGCGCAGATCAGCCTGCCCGACTGGGTGCGGGCGCGCGGCATGTCGATGTACCAGATGGCGATCATGGGCGCGGCGGCCTCGGGCGCGGCGGTGTGGGGCCAGGTGGCCACCTGGAGCAGCGTGCCTGTGGCGCTGGGCCTGGGCGCGGCCAGCGGTGTCGCGGCCATGACGCTGGCCAACTGGCGCTGGCCCGACCGTGGCGTGATGGAAGACCCCACGCCCGCCGGCCCCTTGCCGCGCCCCAGCGTGACCGCGCCGCCGCAGAGCGGGCACGTGCTGGTGACCATTGAATACCGCATCGACCCCGCCAATGCGCCGGCCTTCCGCGCGCTGATGGAAGACAGCCGCCGCGCGCGCCTGCGCCAGGGCGCGGTGGCGTGGGAGCTGCTGCACGACATCAACGAGCCGGGGCGCTTCGTCGAGGTGATCGAGGACGCGTCGTGGACTGACCACCTGCGCCGATTCGAGCGCGTCAGCGCCGCCGACGTGGCCCTGCGCGAGCGCAAGCTGGCCTACCACCTTGGCGATGAACCGCCCGTGGTGCGCCGCGCGGTGCGCGAGAGCACGGTGCGCGGCGCCCGCGCGCCGTTCGGCGGATTCGCGTCGTGACCTCCGGCTAAACCTGTTGAGAGTTTCGTCATTCAGGACAAGCCTATGTAATCTGTCATTGCGGCGAAGGCCGCAATCCACACGGTGTCCGTGGGTCAACACCGTGTCAAGGTGACGCTCCATGGATTGCGGCCTTCGCCGCAATGACGAGGGAATGTGAGGGGATTTTTCTGATGGCCCGCGCTGTCGTGATTATTGAAAGCACCAATAGAAACGACCTTCGGTTGGACATGGCTGCCGCCACCGGAAAGTAGGGCGGATAAGCGCAGCGCCATCCGCCATTGTTCGTGACCACGATGCGTGGCCAACGGCGGAATCGCTGCGCTTCAATGACAACGAGGGCATCCGTCATCGTTTCGAACGCGAAACGGTAGGAGTCAGACCGCCAACGGCGCGCCATCCACGAACACCTTCAGCTCGCCGGGCGCGAACGGCGTCCATTGCTCGTCGCGCGTCAGCGGCGTGGTGGCCACCACGGCCACGCGGTCGTCGGGCGTGGTGTGTTCGGCGAAGTTCACGGCCAGGTCCTCGTCGGCCAGGCGCGCGCTGGCGAACGGGTGCTGGCGCACGATGTAGCACAGCTTGGTCGAGCCGTGCGCCCACAGCGCCTCGCCGTTGGACAGCAGCATGTTGAAGGTGCCGTGGCGCGCCACCCGCGGCACCAGCTCGCGCAGCGTGGCAGTCAGTTCCTGCACGGGCGGCACGCTGGCGTGCGCCTTGGCCAGCTCTTGCATCAGCCAGCAGAAGGCGTGCTCGCTGTCGGTGCCGCCCACGGGACGGAATTGGCCATGCAGACGTGGCGCGTAGTCCTTCAAATCGCCGTTGTGGGCGAACACCCAGTAGCGGCCCCACAGCTCGCGCACGAAGGGGTGACAGTTTTCCAGCGTCACCGCGCCCACCGTGGCCTTGCGGATGTGCGAGATGACGTTGCGGCTCTTGATGGGGTAGCACCGGATCAGCTCTGCGATGGGCGACTCGGCCGCCGCCCCCGGATCGACGAACAGGCGCGCGCCGCGCCCCTCGAAGAAGGCGATGCCCCAGCCGTCGGCATGGTGGTCGGTACGGCCACCGCGCTGCGCGAAGCCGGCGAAGCTGAACGTCACGTCGGTCGGCGTGTTGCAGTTCATTCCCAGCAGTTGGCACATGGCGATGATTATGTGGTGGGGCGGCGCCGAAAGCACCCGCGCCGCGTATCATGCCCGCATGAAAAACGCTCTTGGAGACCATCGCGTCTGGGCCGCCGCCGTGCTGGCCCTGGCGGCCATGGGGTCGGCGCATGCGCAGCAGTCAGCGGCGGCGCCCGCCGGTTCGGCGCTGGCGGCCGACATGGGCTGCCTGAACTGCCATGGCACGCCACGGCGTGGCGACGCGCCCGAGTTCCGCCTGTTGCGTGAGCGCGCGGTAGCACGCAGCGAGGAGCGCAGCGCGCTGGCGCGCCACTGGGTGGATGAGATGCGCGCCAAGGGCAAGGGCTGGAACGCCATCGTCGGTCACCGGCAGGTCAGCGACGACATGGCGCGCGCGCTGGCCGAGTGGCTGACATCCCCGCCCCCGGCCCAGACGGTGAACTGATCAGGCGCCTGACCGCGCTGCTTGCCCCGCCTGTTCCGCGCAAGCGCGGCAAATGCAGGCTTGGCCGCGTTCGGCCCGTGGCACTTGCTCCAGCAAGGCGGGCGGAAACGCCACCCCCGTGCACCAGCACGGCGGCTGCGGCTGGCCGGTGGCGCGCTCGGTTTCCATGGCGCAGGCGTTGGCCTGGCCGCACAAGGGGCAGTGTGTGGGATTGGTCACGGTCAGGGTGCTCATGCGGATGGTATTCTGCGAGATGGGCGCCCATGAAGTTGGCGCATGTGGTGTCGTGATTTGATGATTGCAGGAGAACAAAGATGAGCCAAGCCCTGACCGCGGCCCAATTGAACGAACTGAAAGAGCTGCTGATGGCCCGCCGCAAGGAGTTGCTGGCCGAAATGGACCAGAACATGGCCAACCTGGCGCCGGCCGAGCGCAGCGGCAGCGTGTCGCAGGACGAGAGCGCGCGCCTGAAGAACCAGACGCGCGAGGTCGATTCGGTGCTGACCACGCTGGACGCGCAGGACCTGGCGCGCATCGACCGCGCGCTGGAGGCGATGGAGGAAGGCGACTACGGCCTGTGCGACGAATGCGGATGCAATATCCCGTTCGAGCGCCTGAAGATCGAGCCGATGACGCAGCACTGCGTGGCCTGCAAGTCCGCCTGGGAGAAGAAGCAGGGCATTCGCGGCTGACTTCGGCTGGCAACGAAAAAGGGCGCCAAGGGCGCCCTTTTTTGATGGCCTTTCGGCCATTGGCTTTCAAAATGACAAATGGCTCATTTGTCATCGTCTTGAACGCGAAGCGGCATCAGGCGCCGGCCTTCACCTTCTGCCGCCAGGCGTGCAGCAGCGGCTCGGTGTAGCCGCTGGGCTGCTCGATGCCCTTGAACACCAGGTCGCACGCGGCCTTGAAGGCGGCCGATTGCTTGAAGTTGCCGTGCATCTTGCGATACAGCTTGTCGCCCGCGTTTTGCTGGTCGACCAGCGCGGCCATGCGCTCCATCGTGGCCTGCACCTGGCCCTTGCTGACCACGCCGTGGCGCAGCCAGTTGGCCATGTGCTGGCTGCTGATGCGCAGCGTGGCGCGGTCTTCCATCAGGCCGATGTGGTTGATGTCGGGCACCTTGGAGCAGCCCACGCCCTGGTCCACCCAGCGCACCACGTAACCCAGGATGCCCTGGGCGTTGTTGTCCAGCTCCTGCTGCTTTTCGTGGTCGGTCCACTTGGCCTCGGGCACCACGGGGATGGTGAGCAGGCCGGTCAGCAGCTCGTCGCGCAGGGCGTTCAGGTCGGCCTTGGCCAGCTCGCGCTCCATCTGCTTTTGCACGTCGCTCACCAGCACCTGGTGGTAGTGCATGGCGTGCAGCGTGGCGCCGGTGGGGTTGGGCACCCAGGCTGTGTTGGCGCCGGCCTTGGGGTGGCCGATTTTCTGCTTCATCATCTCGGCCATCAGATCGGGCGCGGCCCACATGCCCTTGCCGATCTGGGCCTTGCCACGCAGGCCGCAGACCAGGCCCACCAGCACGTTGTTGCGCTCATAGGCCTGGATCCAGGCGCTGGTCTTCATGTCGCCCTTGCGGTACACCGGGCCGGCCTGCATGCAGCTGTGCATCTCGTCGCCGGTGCGGTCCAGAAAGCCCGTGTTGATGAAGGCCACGCGGCTCTTGGCGGCGTCGATGCAGGCCTTGAGGTTGACCGAGGTGCGGCGCTCCTCGTCCATGATGCCCAGCTTGACGGTGCTGTCCTCAAGCCCCAGCAACTGCTCGACGCGGCCGAACAGCTCGTTGGCGAAGGCCACTTCGGCCGGGCCGTGCATCTTGGGTTTGACGATGTACAGGCTGCCGGTGCGCGAGTTGCGGATGCCGCCTTCGCCCATGCCGCGCAGGTCGTACATGCCGATGGCGGTGGTGATGGCCGCGTCCATGATGCCTTCGGGAATTTCGCGCCACTTGCCGTCGGCGTCCTTCCACTGCACGGCGGGGTTGGTCATCAGGTGGCCGACGTTGCGCACGAACATGAGCGAGCGGCCATGCAGCGTGACTTTGCGCTTGCCGTTGGCGCCGGTGTAGACGCGGTCGGGGTTGAGGCCGCGCGTCATCACCCGGCCGTCCTTCTCGAACGACTCGGTCAGCGTGCCGCGCAGAATGCCCAGCCAGTTGCGGTAGCCCAGCACCTTGTCCTCGGCATCCACCGCGGCCACCGAATCCTCCAGGTCGAGGATGGTGGAGACGGCGGCCTCGACCACCAGGTCGGCCACGCCGGCGGGGTCGTTCTTGCCGATGCGCGACTTGGGGTCGATGCGGATGTCCAGATGCAGGCCGTGGTGCACCAGCAGGATCGAGGTGGGCGCCTTGGCATCGCCCTGGTAGCCCACGAACTGGCGGTTGTCGGCCAGCTTGCTGCTCTTGCCGCCCTTGAGCTTGACCACCAGCTCGCC
>JAUNUR010000128.1 GCA_030538085.1 Pseudomonadota bacterium
TGAAGGTGCTGGAGGTAGACGTGCCGCGCAAGCGCATCAGCCTGACGATGAAGCTGGACGCGCAGGCCCCGCGCCGTGACGGCCCGCGCGAGAACCGCTTTGAACACGCCGGGCGTGGTGACCGGGGCCGTGGTGGCTATGCGGGCGGACAGGGCGGACAGCCCGCTGGCACGACGGCCATGGCTTCGGCTTTCGCCAAACTCAAGGGTGGCCAGGGCAGGTAATTCATTCCATTTCTACGCAGGTCCTTGTCGGAATAAGGGAAAGGTGGCTGCCGTGATCTGGAATTGGAATGAGGTCACCCCAGCCGTCGCGCGGCGATTGCATGTGCAGACAGTGGGGGACTCGTCAAATATTTTTCATCATGAAAAAGGCTGCTGGCGTTTGTATATCAAGCGTCAGCAGCTTCTTTTTTTGATTGCATGAATGGCGCCAAATGGTTATCGCCTGTTTTGCCATTGGATGCGTCCTGGCAGCTTCCGGGCCAAGTGCGCGCCGCCGTTTGCGAAATCAGATCAGTATTCCCCCAGCAGCCAGCCACTGGCGACGGCGAACAACTCGCGCAGCCAGGCGTTGTAGCGGACGTCGAGCGGTGTTGGGGCGCCAGCGGCCATGGCCTGCGCATAGCCCGCGCGGCGTGCGATGCGCAACGCGCGTGGCGCATGGAAATCGCTGGTGACGATGATGACGGGAGCATTGGCCGCCACGCCGTGCGCCGCCAGCACGGGACGCGACAGGCGCAGGTTCGCCTCGGTGCTGGTGCTGGCTTCTTCGGTCAGCAGGCGGTGGGGTGGCAAGCCGGCGGCGCGCAGCGCGTCGGCCATCACGCGGCCCTCGGTGCACTGGCGGCCCCAGTCGGGGCCGCCGCTGCTCAGCACCCAGGCCGCCGGCCAGCGCCGGGCCAGTTCGGTGGCACGGTCCAGGCGTGCCTGCAAGACGGCAGAAGGCTTGCAATCCGGCGTGCCGGAGCCCAGCACCACGATGGCCGACGGGCTTGCCATGCCATCCGGCAGCGCGTTGGAGGCGCGTGCTATGACGGTGAAACCCGCCGCCACCACCAGCAGGCCCAGCGCCAGCAACACGAACAAGCCCCGCGCTACCCGTCGGCGTGCTGGCGTGGTGATGAATCGGCGGCGCCAGAATGGCCAGCGCCAGGCACCGGCCGCAAGCACCAGCCCGCCCAGCAGCGGTAGCACCACGCCCAGATGCATCAGGCCACGCGTCATCAACCAGAGCGCATGGGCGGCCAGCAGCAGGCCGAGCACCGTGAGGGTCGCGCGAAACGCGAGCAGCCAGGCGGGAGAGGGTTTGCAATGTGCAGTCAAAGCTTTAGCGGTGTATTCAAAGGGGGCATCAAGGCGCGGCCCTGCGGCGCGCTTCAGTGCCGGGTTCGCTATTTTGTTGCCA
This sequence comes from Pseudomonadota bacterium, assembly GCA_030538085.1. Classification (GTDB taxonomy): domain Bacteria; phylum Pseudomonadota; class Gammaproteobacteria; order Burkholderiales; family Burkholderiaceae_C; genus Ottowia. The sequence continues at coordinate 1,408 of JAUNUR010000128.1, forward strand.
TGCTCGATTCTGCGGCTGGTCTTGAACGGCGGCCAGCCTCGGGGCTGCTGGACTGGGTGGATGCCTGGCCGGCGGCGCCTGTCGTGCCGCCTGGATAGACACCGGCGCGCGCTAACATCAGCCGCTTGACCGTTTACTTTCCAAGCTCACCATGCAGAAGATTCTTCTCATCATCCATGCCGCGCCCTATGGCAGCGAGCGCTGTCTGTCCGCCTTGCGCCTGGCGCTGGCGCTGATGGGGCGCGAGGGCGACAAGCCCCGGCTCGACGTGTTCCTGATGTCCGACGCCACCGTGCTGGGCCTGCCGGGCCAGCAGGACGCATCGGGCAACACGCTGCAACAGATGGTGGAGCAACTGGTCGAGCAGCAGGTGCCGGTGAAGGTGTGCAAGACCTGCGCCGGCAACCGTGGTCTGCTGGCGCTGAAGCTGATCGACGGCGTGACCGTGGGCACGCTGGCCGAGCTGGCCGAGGCCACGGTGCAGGCCGACAAGGTCATCACCTTCTGACCGGGGCCGATGCAGGCGCTGCGTCTGTACGCCGGCCCCGCCGCGCGCCGCCATATCGAGCGGCACGGTCTGCAGCCGGCGCACATCGGCACCATTCCAGCCGCGGCGGGCGGCCCCAAGGGGCTGATGCTGGGGCCGCTGGACCGCTTCATCTTCGGTGAGTGGTTGCCGCGCAGCGCCCAGCCGGTGCATCTGATTGGCGCCAGCATTGGCGCCTGGCGCATGGTCACCGCCTGCATGGATGCGCCGGTGCCCGCCTTCGAGGCGCTGGAGCGCGGCTATATCCATGGCGAGATGACGCCGCCGCCCGGCCGCAAGCTGCCGCTGCCCGCCCAGGTGAGCGCCACCACCGCCAGCAACCTGCGCGCGATGTACGAAGGGCATGTGCCCACCATCCTGAGCCACCCGCGCTACCGGCTGCACGTGCTGGCCTCGCGCGGGCGGCATCTGCTGGCGCGCGAGGGCCGCTGGCGCACGCCCGCCGGCTACGTGGGCGCGGCGCTGACCAATGTGGCCAGCCGGCGCGCCATGGGCGGCTGGATTGAGCGGGTGGTGTTCTCCAGCGTGGCGGCGGGGCCGCTGCCCTTTGGCACGCGCGACTACCGTACCCGCCAGTGCGCGTTGACCACCGGCAATTTCTACCCCGTGCTGCAAGCCAGCGGTTCGATCCCGTTCTTTCTGGAGGCGGTGCACGACATTCCGGGCGCGCCCCCAGGCGCGTACTGGGACGGTGGCATCACCGACTATCACCTGCACCTGAACTACACCGCTCCTGATTCAGCTGCCGATGGTGCCGGTTTGGCGTTGGCCGGTGGTCAGAGTGATTCGCAAGACCTCGCTGGCGCCCTGGTGCTGTATCCGCACTTTCAGCGGGCCGTGGTGCCCGGCTGGCTGGACAAGGGCCTGAAGTGGCGCCATCGCGCCACGCCGTTTCTCGACCGCATGCTGGTGCTGGCACCCGATCCCGACTGGGTGCGCCGGTTGCCGGGCGGCAAGCTGCCCGATCGCAATGACTTTCAGCGGCTGAACCATGCCGAGCGCGTGCGCGTCTGGACGGCCGCGGTGCAGGCTGCGTGCCAACTGGCCGACGAGTTCGCCGACTGGCTGCAACGGCCCGACATGGGGCGAGTGCACTCGCTGTGATGACGCGCGCCGCGCGCCCGATGGGTTCGCGGTGCGACACGGGTAGGGCGGAAAAGCGCCTCGGCAAGCGGCGCCGCCCCCGGCCGCTGTGCGGGGGCGTTTGCGCCCCACGGGGCGGTGGCACAGAGAACTGGGGCGGTGGGCGTTTG
>JAUNUR010000001.1 GCA_030538085.1 Pseudomonadota bacterium
GTGCTCATGCCAGTTGTCCAAGGATGGCGAGCGGTCAACTGCCGTTTCTAGGTTTTATGGCTATCGGCTGTTTTTCAAGCTGATGTCCATCAAGCGGGTGATGCGCCCGCGCTTTCCGACCGCAACCAGTCAAGCACCGGCAGCGCACCCGGCAGCAGCGGCGCACATTGCACCGGCAGTCTGTCCCAGCAGAAGGCCTGCCCTTCACGCATCTGCAGCTCGCCGCGCCAGCCCGTGACTTTGCAGAAATGCAGCCGCACCAGCGCGTGCGGGTAGTCAACCAGCTGCTCACGCCAGCGCGCGACACGACACAAGTCGATGTCGATACCCAGCTCCTCGTGCAGCTCGCGCGCTAGCGCCGCTTCGACCGATTCGCCCGCCTCCAGCTTGCCGCCGGGAAACTCCCAGTACCCCGCATAGACCTTGCCCGCCGGCCGTGACGTGAGCAAAAACGCCCCGTCCGCGCCGATCAGCACCCCCACCGCAACATCGACCACGGGCCGATCGCCCGCCTGCTCGCGTGCCAAGTGCCGATCAGCTCTAAGAATCTCGCTCATCGTCCATCACCCCTCATCCACAGGCCGCGGAGCAGGCCATGCCAGCAAACGCCGTGGAGCGGGCTTGGTCCGGCCACTGGCGTTGTCCCCCTGGGGGGAAGGCGCCGCAGGCGACTCAGGGGGGATCAACATCTACCCATGAAATCGCGCGCGAACTGGTACGCCACGCGGCCCGAACGCGAACCGCGCTCCAGCGCCCATACCAGCGCCTCGGGTCGCGCCGCTTCGATCTGCACCGCACTCGCCCCCAGCGCACCCAGCCACTGCGCCACGATGGCCAGATACTCGTCCTGGCTGAAGGGGTAGAAGCTGACCCACAGCCCAAAGCGCTCCGAGAGTGAAATCTTCTCTTCGATCACCTCACCCGGATGCACTTCGCCATCATCGGTGTGTGTGTAGCTGAGGTTGTCCTTCATGTATTCCGGCAGCAGGTGGCGCCGGTTGCTGGTGGCGTAGACCAGCACATTCGGCGTGCTGGCCGCCACGCTGCCGTCCAGAATGCTTTTCAGCGCCTTGTAGCCCGGCTCGCCATCCTCGAAGCTCAGGTCGTCGCAGTAGACGATGAATTTCTCTGGCAAGCTCGCCACCACTTCCACGATATCGGGCAGATCGGTCAAGTCGGTCTTGTCCACCTCGATCAGGCGCAGACCCCGTGGCGCGTAAGCGTTCAGGCAGGCCTTGATGAGCGAAGACTTGCCGGTGCCGCGCGCGCCCGTCAGCAACACGTTGTTGGCGGGCTTGCCTTCGACGAACTGGCGCGTGTTGCGCTCAATCTTCTCCTTCTGCCCATCAATCTCCTTTAGATCACTCAGCGCGATGCTGCCCACATGGCGCACCGGTTCCAGCGCGCCATGGCCGCTGGCGCGCTTGCGGTAGCGCCAGGCCACGGATTGCGACCAGTCGGGCGCGCCCAGGGGCTTCGGCAACACCGCCTCGATACGCTCCATCAGGCGCTCGGCTTGATCGATCAGACGCACAAGGTTATCGTTCATTTTGGTCATTAGCCCTTGCCAAAACTGCGCAAGCAGCTATCAATTGGAAAGCAATCTCAAAAGGCCGCGGAGCAGGCCATTCGGGTGAACGCCGCGGAAGGGCTTGGCCCGCCCGCGGCGTTGTCCCCCTTCCCGAAGAGAGAAGGGGAAAGCCGCGTCAGCGACTCAGGGAGATGCTCACGATCTGTAATCGGCGTTGATGCTCACGTAATCGTGGCTCAGGTCGCAGGTCCACACCGTGTCGCTGGCGCTGCCACGGCCCAGGTTCACGCGCACCGTGATCTCGGCCTGCTTCATCACGCGCTGACCGTCTTCCTCGCGGTAGCTCGGGTTACGCCCGCCGTTGACGGCCACGTGCACGTCGTCGAGGTACAGATCGATCTTCGTCTGGTCCAAGTCGTCAATGCCCGCGTAGCCCACGGCCGCCAGGATGCGGCCCAGGTTGGGGTCGCTGGCGAAGAATGCCGTCTTGACCAGTGGCGAATGCGCAATGGCATAGGCCACCTGGCGGCATTCGGCGGTGGTCTTGCCGCCTTCGACCTGCACGGTGATGAACTTGGTGGCGCCCTCGCCGTCGCGCACGATGGCCTGCGCCAGTTGGCGCGCCACGCCCATCAGCGCGGCTTTCAGCGCCTGACCGTCGGCACTGTCCAGCGACGTGACAGGCGCGTTCCCCGCCTGGTTCGTGGCGATGACGATGAAGGAATCGTTGGTCGAGGTATCACCGTCGATGGTGACGCGGTTGAACGAGCCCTCGGCCAGCTCGAACGCCAGTTGCTTCATCACCGCCTGGTCAACGCGCGCGTCGGTGGCCAGAAAACCCAGCATGGTGGCCATGTTGGGGCGGATCATGCCGGCACCCTTGCTGATGCCGGTGATGGTGATCTCCGTGCCGCCCACCGTGGCCTTGGCGCTGAAGGCCTTGGGCACGGTATCGGTGGTCATGATGCCCTCGGCGGCGCGCGCCCAGTGGCCGGGCTGTGCGTCGGCAATGGCGGCGGGCAGGCCGGCCTCGATGCGGTCCACCGGCAGCGGCTCCATGATCACTCCGGTGGAAAACGGCAGCACTTGGCTTGGCTGAAGCTTCAGCAGCGCCGCCAGCGCCTCGCAGGTGCGACGCGCGCGTGCCAGGCCGTCGTCGCCCGTGCCCGCGTTGGCGTTGCCGGTGTTGACCACGATGGCGCGCACATCGGCGCCCGCGTCCAGCCGTTCACGGCAGATCTGCACCGGCGCGGCACAGAAGCGGTTGCGCGTGAACACGCCGCCCACGCTGGCACCTTCACCCAGCAGAAATACGGTCAAATCCTTGCGGTTGGCCTTGCGCACGCCCGCCTCGGCCACGCCGATGCGCAGGCCCGGCACGGCATGCAGTTGCGCGGGATCGGGGGCGGACAGGTTGACGGGCATGACGTTTCCTTGGGTAGAAGATCTAACAATTATTGGCCGCCAGCGCTTGCTGGATCAGCGCAACTAGCCATCGATAAAAGAGCGAATGTGGGCAACCAAGTTGGCATGCCCTCACCCCCACCCTCTCCCAGAGGGAGAGGGAGAGGGAGCAAAGCCGCGCAGCAGGCTGCCCGTAAAACCGATGGCCGCGGAGCAGGCCATGCCAGCGAACGCCGTGGCCGGACCTGCGCCGGCCACTGGCGTTGTCCTCCCTCTCAGGGGGGAAGGCGCGCAGCGACTCAGGGGGGTAGTCAAGTCAACGCGCCGTGGCAATGCTTGTACTTCTTGCCACTGCCGCAAGGGCAGGGATCGTTGCGGCCAACGCGGGGCACCGCGCCCGCCGTCGCGCCCGCCAGGGCAGCCCCCGCGCGCGCCTGCGACTCGGGCAGGGTCTGGGCTTCGCCTGTTTCACTGGGCGCGGTGTAGGTCACGTTGCTGAACTGCTCGCCACGCTGCTCCAGGTCTTCGGCGGCCTGCTCGATCTGCGTGCCGGATTCAATACGTACGTTCATCAGCGTGCGCGTCACCTCGTTCTTCACCACGTCCAGCAGCTGACCGAACAGCTCGAACGCCTCGCGCTTGTATTCCTGCTTGGGCTGCTTCTGCGCATAACCGCGCAGGTGGATGCCCTGGCGCAGGTAGTCGAGCGCCGACAGGTGCTCACGCCAGTGCGTGTCGATGGCCTGCAGCAGCACGGCGCGCTCGAACTGGCGGAAGTTCTCGGGGCCCACCAGTGCCAGCTTGGCCGCGTAGGCCTCGTTGGCGGCGTTCACCACTTTCTCCACGATGTCGTCGTCACCAATGGCGCTGGACGCCTCTACTTCCTGCTGCAGCGGCAACTCGATCTGCCACTCGTCGGCCAGCACCTTCTGCAGCGCCGGGATGTCCCACTGCTCCTCCACCGATTCGGTCGGCACATACTGACGCACCAAGTCGGTGAAGCAGCTCTCGCGCAGCCCGGCGATCTGGCCGGCCAGGTCTTCGGCATCCAGGATTTCATTGCGCTGCTGGTAGATCACCTTGCGCTGGTCGTTCGACACGTCGTCGTACTCCAGCAGCTGCTTGCGGATGTCGAAGTTGCGCGCCTCGACCTTGCGCTGCGCGCTCTCGATGCTGCGGGTGACGATGCCGGCCTCGATGGCCTCGCCCTCGGGCATCTTCAGCCGATCCATGATGGCGCGCACGCGGTCGCCGGCGAAGATGCGCATCAGCGCGTCGTCCAGGCTCAGGTAGAAGCGCGACGAACCCGGATCGCCCTGGCGGCCCGAGCGGCCGCGCAACTGGTTGTCGATGCGGCGGCTTTCGTGCCGCTCGGTGGCGATGATGCGCAGCCCGCCCAGTGCCTTGATCTGCTCGTGGTCCTGCTGCCAGTTGGCGCGCAGGTCGGCGATGCGCGCCTGGCGGGTGGCGTCGTCCAGCGACTCGTCGGCCTCCAGCGCCTCCACCGCCTTCTCGACGTTGCCGCCCAGCACGATGTCGGTGCCGCGCCCGGCCATGTTGGTGGCGATGGTGATCATCTTGGACCGGCCGGCCTGAGCCACGATGTCGGCCTCGCGCGCGTGCTGCTTGGCGTTCAGCACCTGGTGCGGTAGCTTCTCTTTTTGCAGCAGCTCGGCGATGATTTCCGAGTTCTCGATCGAGGTGGTGCCCACCAGCACCGGCTGGCCGCGCTCATGGCACTCACGAATGTCGGCGATGGCGGCGTCGTATTTTTCCTTGGTGGTCTTGTAGACGCGGTCCAGCTGGTCGTCGCGCTTGCTGGGCTTGTTGGGCGGGATGACCACCGTCTCCAGGCCGTAGATGTCCTGGAATTCGTAGGCTTCGGTATCGGCCGTGCCCGTCATGCCCGACAGCTTGTTGTAGAGCCGGAAATAGTTCTGGAAAGTGATGGAGGCCAGCGTCTGGTTCTCGGCCTGAATCGGCACGCTCTCCTTGGCTTCCACCGCCTGGTGCAGGCCATCGCTCCAGCGGCGGCCGCTCATCAGACGACCGGTGAATTCGTCGACGATGACGATCTCGGGGCCTTGCTCGCCCTGCTGCACCACGTAATGCTGGTCGCGGTGATACAGGTGGTGCGCGCGCAGGGCGGCGTTCAGGTGGTGCATCAGCGAGATGTTGGCCGGGTCGTACAGGCTGGTGCCTTCGGGGATCAGGCCGTGCTCGGCCAGGATGCGCTCGGCGTTCTCGTGCCCCTGCTCGGTCAGGTACACCTGATGCGACTTTTCATCGGCGGTGAAGTCGCCTGGCTTGGTCACGCCCTCGCCGGTGCGCGGATCGGCCTCGCCCTCCTGCCGCGTCAACGTCGGCACCACCTTGTTGATGGCCTGGTACAGCGCGGTGTGATCCTCGGCCTGGCCGCTGATGATGAGCGGCGTGCGCGCCTCGTCGATCAGGATCGAGTCCACCTCGTCGACGATGGCGAAGTTGAGCTTACGCTGCACCCGGTCGCCGGGTTCGTACACCATGTTGTCGCGCAGGTAGTCGAAGCCGAATTCGTTGTTGGTGCCGTAGGTGATGTCGGAGCCATAGGCTCCCTGCTTGTCCTCGCGCGCCATCTGCGGCAGGTTGACGCCAACACTGAGGCCCAGGAAGTTGTACAGCCGCCCCATCCACTGCGCGTCGCGGTTAGCCAGATAGTCGTTGACGGTGACGACATGCACGCCGTTGCCCGTCAGCGCGTTCAGGTACACCGGCAGCGTGGCCGTCAGGGTCTTGCCCTCGCCCGTGCGCATCTCGGCGATCTTGCCCTCGTGCAAGGCCATGCCGCCCATCAACTGCACGTCGAAATGGCGCATCTTCATCACCCGCTTGGAGCCCTCGCGCACCACGGCGAAGGCCTCGGGCAGCAGCTTGTCCAGGCTCTCGCCCTTGGCCAGCCGATCCTTGAACTCCTGGGTCTTGGCGCGCAACTCGTCGTCGCTCAACTTCTCCAGCGACGGCTCCAGCGCGTTGATGCTGGCCGCGGTCTTGCGGTATTGCTTGAGCAGGCGGTCGTTGCGACTGCCGAAAATCTTGGTAAGTAAGTTGGAGGTGGCCATGCTTGAGCGCTCACCGTGACGCCTTGCGCGCGCACCGGACGGTGACCGACTGTTCCGAAAGAGTTCAAAGAGTGACGCAAAGCTGGGGACAATGCCGTGAGATGCAAGTCGCCTACATGGCCGCTGCACCCCGCCTTGCGAGGCAACTGGGCATTTTAGCTGGCCCGCACCGCCCATAATCCACCGCGAATCATGCATTCCCCCTCGAAACCCGCCCTGACTCTCCAGCAAGCCGTGGCGCAAGCCCCCACGCTGGCGCGGTTGAGCGAGCTGGCGGCGGAATCGGCGTTGCGCCTGGCCGTGATCCGGCCCTTGCTGCCGCCGGCACTGCGCGAACTGGTGCGACCAGGCGCCCCCGAGCCCGACGCCTGGGCACTGCTGGTGCCGCACAACGCGGCGGCGGCCAAACTGCGCCAACTGGTTCCGGCGCTGCAGCAAGCACTTGCCACCGCCGGCCATCCAGTGGCCACCATCCGGATCAAGGTGCTTCGCGCCGCGCCATGAAAAACACGCGCCACCAGATGGTGCGCGGGTTGAACCTAGAAACGGCAGTTGACCGCTTGCCATCCTTGGGCAACCGGCATGAACGCTGGCTTTCACGACTTCGATCACGTTCACCTGTTGGGTGAGCGCGCTATGCACCTGATCGCACCGCGCTGGCTCGCTGCCCAAGCCGCGTTGCTCGTCCTTGCAGGCACAAGCCTGCCGCGTCCTCGCGTCTTGCCTGGCACGCCCATCACGGCACGCTCGGGCGCATCCAACTGTCGTTTCTAGGTTGAATTGGTGCCGGCTGTCGGATTCGAACTGACGACCTACCGCTTACAAGGCGGGTGCTCTACCAACTGAGCTAAGCCGGCGAAAAACATGAGGATTCTAGCGCTCGCGGACGCGATCCGTCTTCACTACTTGATGCGCTTGAGCGACGGCCGCTTGCGCGCCGGCGGTGGCGGTGGTTCGGGTGAAGGCTCGTCGTCCGACGCACCTATGCTGGGCACCAGCTGAATGCCACCACGCGCCGCGCCTTCCTCCGGCGATTCCAGGACAGCGGCATCTTCCGCATCGGATGGCGCCACGCCGTCATCGGACGTCTTGGCCACGGGTACGGGAAACGCCATGCCCTGACCATTCTCGCGGGCATAGATGGCGATCACGCGGTCCATCGGCACGATGATCTCGCGCGCCACGCCGCCAAATCGCGCCTTGAATTCGACGAATTCATTGCCCAGCTTCAGGCCACTGGTGGCGTCGAAGCTGATGTTCAGGACGATTTCGCCGTTCTGCACATATTCGCGTGGCACCTGCACCGTGTCATCGGCCAGCACGGCGATGTAGGGCGTCAGCGCATTGTCGGTGCACCACTCGTACAAGGCCCGGATCAGGTACGGGCGGGTGGACGCGGATTCGAGCGCGTTCATCATCACCCGCGCACTTACTTGCGCATCACTTTCTCGGACGGCGTCAGCGCCTCGATGTAGGCCGGGCGCGAGAAGATGCGCTCGGCGTACTTCAGCAGCGGCGCGGCGTTCTTAGACAGGTCGATGCCGTAGTAGTCCAGGCGCCACAGCAGCGGCGCCAGCGCCACGTCCAGCATGGAGAAGTTGTCGCCCAGAATGAACTTGTTCTTGAGGAACACCGGCGCCATCTGCGTCAGGCGGTCGCGAATGTTGGCGCGCGCCTTCTCCAGCGCCTTTTCGTTGGCCTTGGTGACGCGGCTCTCCAGCGTGGAAACGTGGGAGAACAGCTCCTTCTCGAAGTTGAGCAGGAACAGGCGCACGCGGGCGCGGTCCACGGGGTCGCCGGGCATCAGCTGCGGATGCGGGAAACGCTCGTCGATGTACTCGTTGATGATGTTCGACTCGTACAGGATCAAGTCGCGCTCGACCAGGATGGGCACCTGGCCGTAGGGGTTCATCACGCCGATGTCCTCGGGCTTGTTGAAGAGATCGACATCGCGGATTTCGAAATCCATGCCCTTCTCGAACAGCACGAAACGGCAGCGGTGAGAAAAAGGGCAGGTTGTACCGGAATACAGCACCATCATGAGAGGAGGCTCCTTAAAACCGAAGGAGTGGGGCCGCGCCAGGTCCGGCGCCACCCCACTCCACCGCCCCGGTCAGGCGCCGGGGACAACTCGAAAAGCAATGTGTTACTTGACGTCTTTCCAGTAGGCCGCGTTGAGACGCCAGGCCAGGAAAGTAAAGAACAGCAGGAACAGCATCACCCACACGCCAATCTGTACCCGCTTGTTCTGCGCCGGCTCGCCCATCCACTGCAGGAAGTTGACCAGATCGCCCACCGCCTTGTCGTACTCCTGCTCGCTCATGGTGCCGGGCGTGACCTGCTCCCAGCGGCCGGTGAAGGTCTGCACGTCCTGACCATGCTGCTGGGTGACTTCGAAGATCGGCTTGCGCTCGCCCTGCAGCTCCCACAGCGGGTGCGGCATGGCGATGTTGGGAAACACCAGGTTGTCCCAGCCCGTCGGCTTGACCGGATCGCGGTAGTAGGTGCGGAACAACGTGTAGATGTAGTCCGAGCCGGAGCCACCCGCGCCGGCGCGCGAGCGCGCGATCAGCGTCAGATCAGGCGGGTTGACGCCAAACCAGGCCTTGGCCTGGGCCGGGTTGATGGCCGACTTCATCATGTCGCCCACCTTCTCGGTGGTGAACATCAGGTTGTCCTGGATCTGCTGGTCGGTCAGGCCGATGTCCCTCAGACGGTTGTAACGCATGAAGGTGGCCGAATGGCAGCTGAGGCAGTAGTTGACGAAGAGCTTGGCGCCGTTTTGCAGCGACGCCTGATCGGTCGTCTTGACGGACACCTTGTCCCAAGCGAGGCCGCCGGTGGCTGCTTGCGCGCCGAGAATGTGCAGGGCCAGGGCCAGCCCGAAGAGCAGTTTTTTACCGAGTTTCATTGTGCTTTTCTCCTGCGTCCTCAGTGCGGCTTGAAGGTCACGCGGTCGGGCACCGGCTTGGGCTCGCCCAACTGGCTCCACCACGGCATCAGCAGGAAGAAGCCGAAGTAGAACAACGTACCCACCATGGCCACGAATTCATTGGTCAGCCAGGCCAGCGAGGGCGTGGCGAAGATGGGACCCGGCACCATGATGCCTAGCACCGTCAGGATCAGGAACCAGATCACGAACGCGGCGTAGACCCACTTGTGCCAGTTCGGGCGGTAGCGGATGGACCGCGCCGGGCTGTGGTCCAGCCAGGGCAGGAAGAACAGGATGATGACGGCACCGCCCATCACCACCACGCCCCAGAACTTGGCGTCGAAGGTCTTGAGCAGCGCCACGGCGATCACGCCCGCGACGGCCATGCCGATCTTCAGCGCCATCGAGCACTTGCACTTCAGGAAGGCCAGTACCACGCCCAGGGCGATGATGGCAACGAGCACGTTGACCATCACGTCGGTGGTGGCGCGCAGCATGGAGTAGAAGGGCGTGAAGTACCACACCGGCGCGATGTGCAGCGGGGTCACCAGCGGGTCGGCCGGCACGAAGTTGTTGTACTCCAGGAAGTAGCCGCCCATCTCCGGCGCGAAGAACACCACGGCGAAGAAGATCATCAAGAACACGCCCACGCCCACGATGTCGTGGATGGTGTAGTAGGGGTGGAACGGAATACCGTCGGCGGGCGCGTCGGGCGACCAGCGGTTGCCCTTGGGGCCGGCCTTGATCTCGATGCCATCCGGGTTGTTGGAGCCCACATCGTGCAGCGCCAGCAGGTGGGCCACCACCAGGCCGATCAGCACCAGCGGCACGGCGATGACGTGGAAGCTGAAGAAGCGGTTCAGCGTCGCGTCGCCCACCACGTAGTCGCCGCGGATCAGCAGCGCCAGGTCGGGGCCGATGAAGGGAATGGCGGAGAACAGGTTCACGATCACCTGCGCGCCCCAGTAGGACATCTGGCCCCAGGGCAGCAGATACCCCATGAAGGCCTCGGCCATCAGCGCCAGGAAGATGGCGCAGCCGAAAATCCAGACCAGCTCGCGCGGCTTGCGGTAGCTGCCGTACAGCAGGCCGCGGAACATGTGCAGGTAGACCACCACGAAGAACGCCGAGGCGCCGGTGGAGTGCATGTAGCGGATGAACCAGCCGCCCGGCACGTCGCGCATGATGTATTCAACCGAGGCGAAGGCGATGGGCGGCGCGCCCAGGATGCCACCGAAGGGGCCGGCATCGGGCTTGTAGTGCATGACCAGGAAGATGCCGGTGACGATCTGGATGACCAGCACCAGCATAGCCAGCGAGCCGAAGAAGTACCAGAAGTTGAAGTTCTTCGGCGCGTAGTACTCCGACATGTGCTTGCGGTATTCCGCGAACGCTGTCGGGAACCGGTTCTCGAACCAGTTGGTGACTTTCGCGCCGAGCGGCGCGTTGGGGGAGATTTCCTTGAACTCAGCCATGGCCGCCTCTTTATGCCTTCTTGTCTTCGCCGATCAACAGCTTGTTTTCCGACAGGTACATGTGCGGGGGCACTTCCAGGTTGTCGGGCGCCGGCTTGTTCTTGAACACGCGGCCGGCCAAGTCGAACGTGGAGCCGTGGCAAGCGCAGAAGAAGCCGCCTTTCCAGTCGTCGGGCAGCGACGGCTGCGCGCCGGGGGTGAACTTGTCACCGGGCGAGCAGCCCAGGTGGGTGCAGATGCCCACGACCACCAGGACTTCGGGATGATCGGTGCGCGCGCGCGCCTGGTTCTTGGCGTATTCGGGCGTGGGGTAGGCCGTGCGGTCGGAGTTGGGGTCGGCCAACTCGCCTTCGACCTGCTTGAGCGTTTCCATCTGCTCGGGCGTGCGGCGCATGATCCACACGGGCTTGCCGCGCCATTCGACGGTGATCTTTTCACCGGGCTTGAGCGCGGCGATGTCCACCTCGACGGCGGCACCCGCCGCCTTGGCCCGCTCGGATGGCGCGAAACTGGCTACGAACGGGGTGGCCAGCGCCGCTGCGCCGGCAGCGCCCGCGCAGCTTGAGGCGATGAGCCACGTGCGCTTGCTGCTGTCCATGGGCGCAGGCGTGAATTTGCTTGGGGGGGCGTCACTCATGGCTTCCTCTGACGATTTCTTGTGTCCGGATCAACGGGCGATTGTAGCGGAGCGAAACAAGCGTTCCGCGCGGTGCGGGCGTGGGATTGACAAGAGTCAACCCAAGGCAATACTTGCGCCGTCTTCAACAACCCTCAGAGAGAAACAACATGGGAATGATGCAAGAGTTCAAGGAATTCGCCGTCAAGGGCAACGCCATTGATCTGGCCGTGGGCGTGATCATCGGCGGCGCTTTCGGCAAGATCGTCGACTCGATCGTGGGCGATCTGATCATGCCGATCGTCGGCAAGATTTTCGGCGGGCTGGACTTCTCCAGCTACTACATCCCGCTGGCGGGCCAGGCCAGCGGCTTGGCGCTGGAAGAGGCCAAGAAGGCCGGCGCCGTGTTCGCCTACGGCAACTTCATCACCATCCTGGTCAACTTCATTCTGCTGGCCTTCATCATCTTCATGATGGTCAAGCAGATCAACCGCCTGAAGCGCGACGAGCCGGCCGCCGATCCCGAGGCACCCGCGGAAGAAGTGCAATTGCTGCGCGAAATCCGCGACAGCCTGAAGCGCTGATCCACCCAAGCTCGATAGCTATATAAAAAATAGCTCAAGACGCCCGTTCGCCCTGCGCGACGGGCGCTTTCGTTTGCGCCATCTGGCGCGCCATGCGCACCGCCGCCAGCAGGCTGGCAGCATCGGCCCGGCCGCTGCCGGCAATGTCGAAGGCGGTACCGTGGTCGGGGCTGGTGCGCACCAGTGGCAGGCCCAGCGTGACGTTCACGCCCTGCTCCACGCCCAGGTACTTCACCGGGATCAGCCCCTGGTCGTGATACATCGCCACCACCACGTCGAACTTGGCGAAGCCGCGCGCGCGCATGAACACCGTGTCGGGCGCGAAAGGGCCTTGCGCGTCGATGCCTTCGGCGCGCGCCTGGGCAATGGCGGGAGCAATAACGTCGATCTCTTCCCTCCCGAAAAGCCCGCCTTCGCCGGCGTGCGGGTTGAGCCCGGCGACCGCGATGCGGGGCGGCCTTTGTAGCGCGGCACCAACAGAACTGTGTGTGATGCGCAACGTCTGCAGGATGTTGCCCACTGTTACCTTTTCGATAGCATCGCGCAAAGACAGGTGAATGCTCACCAGCACGGTGCGCAGCTCGTCGTTGGCCAGCATCATGCGCACCGGCAGCTCGGCCACGGGTTTGCCCAGGTGTTCAGCGGCGACGGCTTGTAGCAGCTCGGTGTGGCCGGGGTAGCACGCATACGGGTCACCCGCGGCCGCCAGCGCCTCCTTGTGCAGCGGCGCGGTGACCAGGCCCGCGATCTCGCCCCGCAGCGCCGCGCGCGCGGCCCAGAACACGCTGTCGCCCGCCATGCGGCCCGCCGCCGCGCTGATCTGCCCCAGCGGCACCGGCTCGGCGGGCGGCTCCACCACCTGTAGCACCGGCACGCAGCGCGGTGGGGTGTCGAGCGCATCGGCCGGGCGCTCGATCAGCGCCACCGGCAGCGGCACGCCCTCGCCTTGCACGATGGCCGCTGCGCGGCGCAACGTGGCCACATCGCCAGCGACGAAGCAGCCGCGCAGCGCCTCGGGCGCGTCGCGGAAGGCCTTGGCGATGATCTCGGGGCCAATGCCGGCGGCGTCGCCCATGGTGATGGCAAGAGGATGGTTCATGGAAACAGGGGGGGCTTATCAGATTTTTTTTATGCATCGAAAATGCAGTTAGCGTCTACTCATCAAGCGCGATCAGCTCCTGTTTTCATACTCAAGAATCTCACCAAACGGTTATCGCTTGTTTTACCGCCTGTTTCACGCCATTCGCTCACGCCGGGTTGTCGATCTCGATGAATTCGTGCGCGATACCCAGTTGCGCCGCCACATGCGCCGCGAAGGCCGGGGCGCCATAGCGCTCGGTGGCGTGGTGGCCGCAGGCGTAGAACACCACGCCACACTCACGCGCCAGGTGCGCCTGCGGCTCGGAGATTTCGCCGGTGATGAAGGCCTGCGCCCCGGCGGCAATGGCGGCTTCGAAGTAGCCCTGCGCGCCGCCGCTGCACCACGCTATTGTTTCAATAGCTTTCTGCGCTTGTCCCACAGTCACCACGGGCCGATTCAACGCATGCTCCAGCTGCCAGGCCAGCACGTCGGCGTCGGCAAAGGCCTCGCCGTCGGCGCGCTGGCCGATAAAGCCCAACTCCTGCTCGCCGAAGCGCCCGGTCACCCGCAGCCCCAGCCGCGCGCCCAGTTGCGCGTTGTTGCCCAGCGTAGGATGCGCGTCCAGCGGCAGGTGGTAGGCCAGCAGATTGATATCGTGCGCCAGCAGGCGCTTGATGCGCTCCTTCATCCAGCCCGTCACCGTGCCGTCCTGCCCACGCCAGAACAGGCCGTGGTGCACGAAGATGGCATCGGCCCCGGCGTCGATGGCGGCGTCGATCAGAGCGCGGCTGGCCGTCACGCCGCTCACCAGTTTGGTGATGCGCGGCTTGCCCTCCACCTGCAGGCCGTTGGGGCCGTAGTCCTTGAAGCGCTCGGGTTGCAACTCGGCATTGCAGGCCGCCAGCAGCGCGGCACGGTCGATGAAAGGCATGGTGGAAGGCATGCGGCGCATTGTCGGCCATCGCTCTTTGATTGACCTGGATCAAACCCGTTTACCCGTGCTTCACACGACTTCAAAACCTCTTCAGGCCGGTGGCATACGCTGGACTCAGCGCAAGACAACAAGACTGGAGGTCAAAAAATGAAACGCGTCACCTGGGTTTTCTGGGGCTTCCTGGCCCTGCTCACCGGCCTGTGGCTGATGGCCGATACGCTGCTGCCCGCGCAACGCGGCTACTTCGACTTCCGCACCGTGTGGGTGCAGTACACGGGCGTGCTGTCGATGGGCATGATGTCGCTGGCCATGGTGCTGGCGGTGCGCCCGGTGTGGATGGAGTCGCACCTGGACGGCCTGGACAAGATGTACCGCCTGCACAAGTGGCTGGGCATTGGCGCGCTGGCGGTGGGCACCGTGCACTGGCTGTGGGCCAAGGGCACCAAGTGGGCCGTGGGCTGGGGCTGGCTGACCAAGCCGGCGCGCGGCGGCCCGGCATCCGAATTCACCGGGCTGGAGGCCCTGTTCCGCAACTGGCGCGGCACCGCCGAGACGATGGGCGAATGGGCCTTCTACGGCGCGGTGGTGCTGATCGTGCTGGCGCTCATTCACCGCTTTCCGTACCGCCTGTTCGCCAAGACGCACAAGCTGCTGGCCGCGGCCTACCTGGTGCTGGCCTTCCACACCGTGGTGCTGGTGCAGTTCGATTACTGGGCGCAGCCCATCGGCTGGGTGATGGCGCTGCTGACGGCGGCGGGCACGGTATCGGCCGTCATTGTGCTGGTGGGCCGCGTGGGCGCGGCGCGCAAGGCCGGTGGCGTGATCGAGGCGCTGCAGCCCTACCCCGCGCTGGGCGTGCTGGAGACCACGCTGCGCGTGGACGAAGGCTGGCGCGGCCACCGCGCCGGGCAGTTTGCATTCGTCACCTCCAACCCGGCCGAAGGGGCGCACCCCTACACCATCGCCTCGGCCTGGAACCCGCAGGAGCGGCGCATCAGCTTCGTCACCAAGGCGCTGGGCGACCACACGGCCACGCTGCCGCAGACCCTGGCCGTGGGCCAGCGCGTGGTGGTGGAAGGCCCTTATGGGCACTTCACCTTCGAGGGCCCCGAGCCGCGCCAGATCTGGATCGGCGCCGGCATCGGCATCACGCCCTTCCTGGCGCGCATGAAGCAGCTGGCGCGCGAGGGCGCCGCGCCGCGCGAGATAGACCTGTTCCACCCCACCGCCGTCGAAGACGTGGCCGCGCTGGACAAGATGCGCGGCGACGCCCAGGCCGCCGGCGTGCGCCTGCATGTGCTGGTGGACAAGCGCGACGGCCGCTTGTCGGGCGAGCGCCTGCGTGCCGAGGTGCCGGGCTGGCGCGAGGCCAGCCTGTGGTTCTGTGGCCCCGCCGGCTTCGGCCAGGCGCTGCGCGCTGATCTGGTGGCACAGGGCCTGCCGGAGCAGGCGTTCCACCAGGAGCTGTTTCAAATGCGGTGAAGGGCGGCGGCGCAACGCCGCCGCATCGCCTCTTTCTCTCTTTCTGTGGGAGCGGGCTTGCCCGCGATGGACGCTTGCGCCGTGGCCCAGGCCGTCATCGCGGGCAAGCCCGCTCCCACACCCCCTCGCATACGCGCGCACCACACACGGTCGCCTCCCGGCTTGAAATGATGCCCCGCGCCCTACAATTTTGGCCTTGCGCGCAGCGCCTTTCTTTCCCCAAATCACTCATGAAACGCCTCTGGCTCGTCTTCGCCCAAGCCGTCACCGTGCTGCTGGCAGCGTACTTTGTCGTCGGCACGCTCAAGCCCCAGTGGCTGCAGCGCGGCGGCGCGGTGCCCGGCAGCACCGGCACCATCTCGATTCTGGAGGCGCCCGCTGCCCCCGCGCCGCAGGCCGCGCCCGGCAGCCTGAGCGCGGCGGTGCGCAAGGCCGCGCCAGCGGTGGTCAGCATCAACACCAGCACCAGCGCGCGCCATCCGCTGGCCAACGACCCGTGGTTCCGCTTCTTCTTCGGCGACCGCGGCGACATGCAGCAACAGCAGGCCGGCCTGGGCTCGGGCGTGATCATGAGCCCCGAGGGCTACGTGCTGACCAACAACCACGTGGTGGATGGCGCCGACGAGATCGAAGTGGTGCTGTCCGACGCCCGCCGCACCAGCGCCAAGGTGATCGGCACCGACCCCGAAAGCGACTTGGCGGTGCTGAAGATCGCGCTCGACAAACTGCCCGTCATCACCCTGGGCAATTCCGACCAGCTGCAGGTGGGCGACCAGCTGCTGGCCATCGGCAACCCGTTCGGCGTCGGCCAGACAGTGACCAGCGGCATCGTCAGCGCGCTGGGGCGTAACCAACTGGGCATCAACACCTTCGAGAACTTCATCCAGACCGACGCCGCCATCAACCCCGGCAACTCGGGCGGCGCGCTGACCGACATCGACGGCAACCTGATGGGCATCAACACCGCCATCTACTCGCGATCGGGCGGCAGCATGGGCATCGGCTTCGCCATCCCGGTCAGCACCGCCAAGCAGGTGATGGAAAGCATCGTCAAGCACGGCCGCGTGGTACGCGGCTGGATCGGCGTGGAGCCGAACGAGCTGACGCCCGAGCTGGCGCAGACCTTCGGCATCCAGGGCGATCAGGGCGTGATCGTGACCGGCGTGCTGAACAACGGCCCCGCCGCCGCCGCCGGTCTGCGGCCCGGCGATGTGATCACGCAGGTGAACGGCCAGCCAGTGCGCACCGTGTCGGAGCTGCTCACGCGCATCGCTGCCCTCCCCCCTGGTCAGCCCGCGCCCTTCGTGCTGCAGCGCCGGGGCGAGCAAGTGCAAGCCAGCGTGACGCCTGCACAGCGCCCGCAGCCACGCCGCTAGTGTGCTGCCCCGCAAATAGTTGCATGACATGAAATCGATGCATTCGCTTGCAGGGCAAGGCGCAAAACGCAGCGATACCGCGTGGTATCGCGAGGCTTTGCAACGCCGCCATGCGGGCGAAGGCGCGATTTCATATGCGAATCATTTGCGGGACAGCACACACACTAGCCGTCACTGACTCAGGTCGATGCGATACACGGTGTAGGCACCGGTGCCGTTGTTGATGCCGGTGTCGTCGGCCTGCTCGACGCTGATGTTGGCCAGGCCCGCGGCCTGCGCCACGCCCAGCTCGTCCTTGCCGGACTTGAACAGCACCTTGCCCGCCGTGACCACCCTGGCGAAGCGCGCGCTGCGGGTGGCGCCGTGCTGGGCGCGGGTGATGTTCTTGTTGGCCTTGACGTAGTTCAGCACCACCTCGCGGTTGGCGTCGGGCGAGGCCCAGATGATGTCGAAGCTCTTGCCCGTGCCCAGGATGTAGCGGGCGCTGCTGTTGGCGCGGTAGTTGTTGGTGGCGATGATGAACTCCTGCGCGGGGTTCATGGGCTGGCCCTGGTACATCAGGTTCTTGATGCGCTCGCCGCCCTTGCTCGGGTCGTTGACGTTGTACTTGGGCTGGGTGACGTCGATCTCGTAGCTGATGTCGGACGAGGTGAACACGTCGTGGTTGTAGCCTGGGAAGGACGAGCCGGGCTGCACGCCGGTCTTGCTGTCGTTGATGAGCCACTGGTCGGCGGTGCTGCGCGGGTCGATCTGGTTGAAGCGGTTGGCGGCGTTCTCCAGCCACAGCTTGATCTGCGCGCCCGTCACCTTCACGGCGTGGATGGTGTTGTTGTCGTACAGGTACAGGTCGGCGGCGGCGGCCACCGTCATGGTGCCGGCCTTCACGTCGGTGTAGTCGGCGGCGCCGGCGTAACCGGCCTTGAACGGCGCGGTGACGGAGAGCACGGGCAGGTGCGCGTACTGCGGCAGGCTGGCCTGGACGTAGTTGGCCACGTAGTTCTGCTGCGCCAGGTTGACGATCTGCAGCGCGCTCACGTCGCCCACGTCGGCGAACATGGAGCTGAGCCGAAAGTCACTGGTGCCGATGGGCGAGGCGACGTATGCGCGGGTCTTGTCGTGCAACTCCTGCACCGCCGCGGCCACCGCCGCGTCGGGCGCCACGTAGGTGTTGGGCTTGCTGCCGGTCTGGGTGCCGCGCACTTGCACATCGGTCTTGGCGGTATCGATCGACCATTTTTTCGCCGCGCCGTCCCACTTGAGCGCGTAGTTGATGACGCCCAGCGCCTTGCCCCACGAACTGGCCATGACGGCCGGCACGCCGTTGACGGTGCCCTTGGCGTTGTCGGCGCCGTCGAACTTGTAGGTCGGGTTGGCGCCGCGGTCGGGGAAGGTGTTGTGCTCGTGGCCCATCACGATGCCGTCGATGCCCGGCACTTCCTTGGTGATGTAGTGGCCGGGGTTTTCCATCAGCGGGAAATAGCCGTTGGCGCTCATGCCGCCATGCAGCAGCACGAACACCAGGTCGGCGCCCCGGGCGCGCACTTCGGGCACGTATTTGGCGGCGGTATCGCGGCCGTCCTGGGTGCTGACCTTGCCGTCGAGCTTGTCCTTGTCCCAGTTCAGGATGCCGGGCGTGGTGATGCCGATGACGCCGATCTTGATCGGCAGCGACACGGTCTTGCCATCGGCCTGAGTGGCCGAGAGCGTGCGGTCCAGGATGACGTAGGGATCGACCAGCGGCTTGCCCGTCTTCAGGCTGGTGACGTTGGCCGTGACGACCGGAAAGCCTGGGCCCTTGTCCTTGCTGCCGATCTTCGGATCGACACCATCGACCTGCAACCCGCCGCCCAGGATCTGGCTCAGGTACGGCAGGCCAAAGTTGAATTCGTGGTTGCCCAGCACGCCAGCGTCGTACTTCAGCGTGGCCATGGCCTTGTACATGCTCAGCTGCTGCGTGGGCGGAAGAGGCGCCACTTGCGCCTCATGGGTGCCCAGCACCGAGCCTTGGATGGTGTCGCCGTTGTCCACCAGCAGGGTGTTGGGGAATTCGGCGCGCGCCTGGCGGACCAGAGTAGCGGTGCGCTCCAGCCCGACGGACTCATCGGGCTGGTCGGAGTAATAGTTGTAGCCGCGCACGTAGTAGTGCAGATCGGTCGTGCCCAGCAGCGCGAGCTGGGCCGTGGCGTCTTGCGCGACGGGATCGGGCGTTGGCGCGGATGCGGGCGGGCTGTCATTGCCGCCGCAGGCGGTCAACAGCGCGGCGGCGAGCAGGGTGGTCAGCACGACGGGGCGTCGGGCCAGTGCAAAGGGCGAGATAACCATGGTGCGGCGCGGTCGGTCAGTGATGGAGATGCCCCATGCTGCCGCGCCTGCATGACACCCCCATGAAGTCCGTGCGTCAATGGAGCAACACAGGGGGCGTCGTCAGCGCTCACTCCGCCGCGCGGCGCAGCGTCTCCACCACCGGGCGGCGCAGCACCTCGCGCAGTCCCCACCAGCCGGCAACCAGGGCCAGCACGGCGCCCACGCCGCTGCCCGCCAGCGGCACCCAGGGCGAGGCGGTCCAGCTGAACTCGAACGCATAGCGCGCCATCGCCCAGCCCACGCCGATGGCGACCACGCTGGCCAGAAAGCCCGCCAGCAGGCCCACGCCCACCAGTTCGGCCCGCTGCACGTCGCTCAGCAGGCTGCTTGAGGCACCCATGGCGCGCATGATGGCGAACTCGCGCGCGCGCTCCTCGCGCGTGGCGCTGACGGCGGCGAACAGCACGATCAGCCCCGCCACCAGCGTGAAGCCAAACAGGAACTCCACCGCGCGGATCACCTGGTCGAGCACGCGCTGCACCTGCGCGATGGTGCTGCTCATGTCCACGTTGGTGATGTTCGGAAACTGCCGCACCAGCGCGTTGTCGAAGCCGGCCGCGCCAGCGCCGGGCCGCCCCAAGCTGGCGGGCGCCCCCTCGGGGGGCACGGAGGAGCGTGGGGGCCAGATTTCAGGCGCGCGGTAGGCGGCGATGTAGGTGATGGGCATGTCGGGCATCTCCGCCATCGGAAACATGACGAAGAAGTTGACGTGCATCGACGCCCAGTCCACCTTGCGCAGCGAGGTGATCTTTCCCTCGGCCTGCATCCCGGCGATGTCGAAGGTCATCGTGTCGCCCAGCTTCAGGCCCAGCGTCTTGGCGATGCCCTCTTCCACGCTCACGGCACCCGCCTCGCCCGGCTGCCAGCGCCCGGCGGCGATCTCGTTGTGCGGCGGGCGTTCGGCGGCGTGCGACAAGTTGAACTCGCGATCCACCAGGCGCTGCGCGCGCTCCTCGGTGAAGTCGTCAGGGTTCACCGGCTCGCCATTGATGGCCACCAGCCGGCCACGGAACATGGGGTACCAGTCCATCTTCGTCACGCCGGCGTCCGCCAAGGCGGCGCGGAAGGCCTCGCCCTGATCGGGCATCACGTTGATGACGAAGCGGTTGGGTGCATCGGCTGGCGTGGCGGCGCGCCAGCTGGCGATGAGGTCGGTGCGCAACAGCACCAGCAGCACCAGCGCCAGCAGGCCCACCGCCAGGCTGCTGACCTGCACCACGGCATAGGCGGGCCGCGCCGAAATCTGCCGCGTGGCCAGCACCAGCCAGCGCGGCGCGGTCTGCTCGCTGACGACGGCGCGCAGCAACCGCACCGCGCCCCACGACAGCAGCGCGAACACCGCCACCGCGCCGGCAAAGCCGCCCACGGCGATCAGCCCCAACGTGATGTCGGCGCTGACCGCCACCAGCAGGGCCGCGAAACCCGCCACGCCCAGCGCCAGCACAGCCAGCGAGGCCGGCCGCAGCGCGCCCACGTCGCGCCGGATCACGCGCAGCGGTGGCACCTGCGCCAGTTGCAGCACCGGCGGCAGGCCGAAGGCGATGAGCAGCGTGAGCCCAATGCCCAGCCCGAACAGCACGGGCCAGGCGCTGGGCGCGGGCAAGCCAGTTTCCACAAGCCCCGCCAGCAGCGCCACGAACACGTGGTGCACCGCGTAACCGGCCAGCACGCCCGCCACGCTGGCGGCCAGGCCCACCAGCACGAATTCGACCGCATACGCCCCCGCAATGGCGCGCTGCGGCAGTCCCAGCACGCGCAGCATGGCGCAGTCATCCAGCCGGCGCGACGCGAAACCGCGTGCGGCCAGCGCCACCGCCACGGCGGCCAGCAGCGCCACGAGGTTGAGGAATTTCTCGGCCCGGTCCAGCGTGCGCATCATCTCCGGCCGGCCGCTGTCCAGCGACTCCAGCCGCACGCCGTGCACCTCGGGTTTCTTCAACTCGGCTTCGGCCCAGGTGATGAACTGGCGCACGGCGGGCTCGTCACCCGCCACGGCCAGCCGGTAAGTGATGCGGCTGGCCGGCTGCACCAGCCCGGTGGCGGGCAGATCGGCGCCGTGCAGCATCACGCGCGGAGCAAAGCTCATGAAGCCCGAGCCGCGATCCGGCTCGTTGGCGATCAGGCGCTCGATGCGCAGGCTGGCATCGCCCAGCAGCAGCGCATCGCCTACCTTCAGGGCCAGCGTTTCCAGCAGTGCGGCATCAACCCACGCCGTGCCGCGCGCGGGGATGCCGTCGGTCGGATCGCCCGTGCGGTCTGTGGCGTCGCGCGCCAGACGCAGCTGGCCGCGCAGCGGATAGCCGTGGCCCACCGCCTTCAGCGCCACCAGCCGCGTGGCTCCGCCTTGCGCGTCGCTGGCGCGGCCCATGGTGGGAAACGTGAGCGTGGTGGCGTGCCGCAGGCCCAGCGCCTCGGCGTGATCGCGCCACTCGGGCGCGGGCGGGTTGTCACTGACCACCACGGCATCGCCGCCCAGCAGCTGGCGCGCGTCGCGCTTCAGGCCGCCCTGCAACCGGTCGGAGAAGAAGCCCACGCTGGTCAGCGCCGCCACGGCCAATGTCACGGCCACCATCAGCAGCCGCAACTCGCCCGCGCGCAGATCGCGCCACAGCGTGCGCCAGCCCAAGGCCCAGATGGATGTGTTCATGGTGTGCAACCTTAGCGCAAGGTGGGTGACCACCGCTGGCGGCGCGCCTTCGGGACCGGCGCTTTATTTCAAGCCAAATCAGTCCCTGATGCCCACTCTATCAGCGCAAACAGCTATGAATTTTGAGGTGGTGATGCCGCCAGTTCAGGCTGCCATTGCAAGCGTTCAGGCGCGGTGTAGCAAAGAAAGCGCTTGTTCATCGCCCGCCCGATGGCGCACAGCCCCAACTGGCGCGCCACGTGCAGCCCCATCTGCGTGATGCCGCTGCGCGACACAACGATGGGCACGCCCATCTGCGCCGACTTGATGACCATCTCGCTCGTCAGCCGGCCCGTGGTGTAGAACACCTTGTCGCTGCCGCGCTGCGTGGCCGCGTCCTGCAGCCACATCCAGCCGGCGATGGTGTCGATGGCGTTGTGGCGGCCCACGTCCTCCACGAAGATCAGCATGCGCTCGCCCGCGAACAGCGCGCAGCCGTGCACCGAGCCAGCGGACTTGTACGTGCTTTCCTGCAGGCGGATGGCGTTCAGCAGACCATAGAGTTGGGCCTGCGTCAGCGTGGCATCGCCCAGGCGGATGCGGTCCAGGTCGGCCATCAAGTCGCCGAACACGCTGCCCTGCCCGCAGCCAGTGGTGACCACGCGCTGCGCGGTGCGCTCTTCGATGCGCTCGATGCCGTGGCGCGTTTTCACTGAGGCAGCGCCGACTTCCCAGTCCACCGTGATCGACTCGACCTCGTCCACCGCGCCGATCAGGCGCTGGTTGCGCAGGTAGCCCAGCACCAGCCATTCGGGATGCGCGCCCAGCGTCATCAGCGTGACCAGTTCGCGCTTGTCCACGTACACCGTCAGCGCGCGTTCGGCGGGAATCGACACCTCCGAAGACTGCCCATGCTCGTCGATGGCGAGCACGCGCTCCGTCAGCGGGGCGCTGGCCTGGGTCAGATACGGGAAGACAGGACTCGAAGCGGTCATCAATGCAAACAAGAAAGAAGGCCACGCCGGCAGCCCGGGGTGGCCTTGGTCAGTGTAGCGAGTACGCGCGGGCGTGGCGTGCTCAGGGCTTGGTGGTCGAGGCCGCGCTGGCGGGCGCGGTGGCGGGCACGGCGCCGGTCTTCACTTCGGCCTGGGTTTGCGGCGTGGTCACGGGCGGGGTGGCCGCCGTGGCGGCGGGCGAATGCGCGCCTGCCTGCTCGATCGGCTTGGCCTGCGGTGGCGTGTAGACGAACGGGCCCGGATCGGCGCAGGCGGGCGTGCCCACGGCTTCGCCCGGCGCCGGGCGCCCCGCCGGCACGCTGGCGCGGTAGCGCGCGGCCACGCGATCCTGTGCCCGGCACAGCTTGTACGCATCCACCTTGCCCTGCCAGGCGGTCTTGGCGGCGGCCTCGTCGGCCTTGGCCTTGGCCTCGGCGCTGAGCGGCGGCAGCTTGGCCATGGCGGCGCTGCCCAGGGCCAGCGCGGCGATCATCAACAGGTGTTTCTTCATGGTGCCAATCTCTTTCACACGGAAGCCGTCCGCACGGGCGGTTGCGGTTGCACGCCCTGCCCCGAGCGCTGCGCCGGAATCTTGCCGGCCACGACGTCGTCGTACCACAGTTCGTGGTGCTCCTTGGCCCATTCCTCGTCGACCCAGCCGGTGCGCATGGCCTTGTAGGCGCCACGCACGCCCAGCGTGCCCATGTAGATGTGACCAGCCAGCATCGACATCATGACGACGGTGGCCACCAGGTGAATCATGTGGGCGATCTGCATCTCGCCGCGCGTGATGCCCAAGCCGGGAACCAGCTTGTCCAGCACCAGGCCCGAGCCGACGGCGATGAGACCGGGGAAGAACATGCCCCACCAATACATGCCCTTTTCCGCCGGGTTGAAGCGGTGCGAGGGCACCTGCTTGTCTCCCAGCATGCCGCCGGCGTTCTTCAGCCACAGCAGATCCCAGATGCTGGCGATGTTGTCCCGCAGGAAGGTGACGAGCACGACCGCCAGCGACACCGCGAACAGCGGGCCGGCGAAGTTGTGCGCGTTCTTGAGCAGGTAGGTGAGCCAGCCGAACAGTTGCAGCCCCATCACCGGCTGCAGAAAGAACTTGCCGAAGGCCATCACGATGCCGGAGAGCGCCAGCAACACGAAGGCGATGGCGTTGAGCCAGTGCGCCGAGCGCTCGAACGGCGTGAAGCGCTCGATCACCGGCCGGCCCTCGTTGCGGGCCTGCCCCAGGCTGCCCTTGGCGAAATAAAGAAGGAGCAGCGCCACCAGCGCGATCAGCAGCAGCGAGCCGCCGTAGGGAATCAGCCAGTGGTTGCGCACCTGGCGCCACCCTTCGCCCGCCGTGGTGAAGCGCGCGCCGGGGTACTGCACCATGGGCTGGATCAGGTTGCCGGCCTCTGGCGCCTGTGAGGTCGGCAGGCTGCTGTAGCCGGTAACGCCGCTGCCCACCGCGCGCCACAGGGGCGCGTTGTTGCCGGGCTGCACGCGGCCTCGCTCGGCGTTGGTGTGCTGGCCGTAGGCGGGGTCGGCGGTGGCGTCGGGCGCGATCTCGAAGATGTTGGCGCTTTGAATGCCACCCAGGCCCGGCGCCGCAGGGGCTGGCGCCGAAGCCGCCGCCACCGCTGCCGATGCGGCGGCATTCGCGGCGGCGGACTCGGGCGCCGGCTGCGCCCACGCGCCGCCGATCAGGCCCAGGGCCAGCGCGCTGGCTCGAATGAACGG
The DNA here is from genome assembly GCA_030538085.1 of Pseudomonadota bacterium. Taxonomy (GTDB): domain Bacteria; phylum Pseudomonadota; class Gammaproteobacteria; order Burkholderiales; family Burkholderiaceae_C; genus Ottowia. The sequence goes on from JAUNUR010000001.1 coordinate 24,233, forward strand.
AATGAGGCGCATGGTCGACCTCCTTTTTATTTGGCCTGCGTGCGGTTGTATTCGTTCTGGCCGTACTGTCCGCGCGCGCGCAACTGCTGCTGCCAGCTGTTGGCGTCGCCCGCCGTCCAGCCGGGCTGGGTGAACGATGCCACGCCGGTGCCTTGATAAGCAGCGCCGTCGGCCTGCGTGCCGGTCTGCTCCTGCGGCTTTTCGGAGCAGGCGGTCAGTGCGATCAGGGCCGCCACGGCGGCAGTCCAGGACAGGCTCTTCATGATTTCGCTCCTTCGGGCTTGGCGCCCTTCTGGCTGCCATAGGCCGTGCCCCAGCCCCACACCTCGGCACCCTTGCCGCGGCTGATCACGCGCGTGCGGAAGATGTCGGCCACCATGTCGCCGTCGCCAGCCAGCAAGGCCTTGGTCGAGCACATCTCGGCGCAGGCCGGCAGCTTGCCCTCGGCCAGGCGGTTGCGGCCATATTTCTCGAACTCGGCCTGGCTGCCGTGCTTCTCGGGGCCGCCGGCGCAGAAGGTGCACTTGTCCATCTTGCCGCGCACGCCGAACGTGCCCTTGGACGGAAACTGCGGGGCGCCGAACGGGCAGGCGTAGCTGCAATAGCCGCAGCCGATGCACACATCCTTGTCGTGCAGCACCACGCCCTCGTCGGTGCGGTAGAAGCAGTTGACCGGGCAGACGGCCATGCAGGGCGCGTCGGAGCAGTGCATGCAGGCGACCGAGATCGACTTCTCGCCGGGCACACCGTCGTTGAGCGTGACCACGCGGCGGCGGTTCACGCCCCAGGGCACCTCGTGCTCGTTCTTGCAGGCGGTGACGCAGCCGTTGCACTCAATGCAGCGCTCGGCGTCACAGATGAATTTCATTCGTGCCATGGCGCTGTCCTTATGCCTTCTCGATGTTGCAGATGGTGGTCTTGGTTTCTTGCATCATGGTCACGCTGTCGTAACCGTAAGTGGTGGCCGTGTTGACGGCTTCGCCGCGCACCACCGGGTGCGCCCCGGCGGGGTAGAACGGCAGCATGTCTGCGCCCTGCCAACGGCCGGAGAAGTGGAACGGCATCCAGCAGGTGTCGGGACCCACGCGCTCGGTCACCAGGGCCTGCACGTTCAGGCGAGCACCCGTGGGCGTGACCACCCAGCAACGCTCGCCGTTGCGGATGCCGCGCTCGGACGCGGCCTTGGGGTTGATCTCGACAAACGACTCCTGCTGCAGTTCGGCCAGCCAGGGGTTGGAGCGAGTCTCTTCACCGCCGCCCTCGTACTCGACCAGGCGGCCAGAGGTGAGGATGAGCGGAAACTTCTTGTCCAGCCCGTCGGCGATGTTCTTGTCCTGCACGCTCTTGAACAGCGTGGGCAAGCGCCAGAACGCGCGCTTGTCGTCGTGCGTCGGGTACTTGGCCATCAGGTCCGGGCGGGTGCCGTACAGCGGCTCGCGGTGCTGCGGGATGGGGTCGGGAAAGTTCCACACCACTGCGCGGGCCTTGGCGTTGCCGAAGGGGTGGCAGCCGTGGTTCTTCATCACCACGCGGATGATGGCGCCGGTGGGGTCGGTCTTCCAGTTCTTGCCCTCGGCCTTGGCCTGCTCTTCAGGGGTCAGTTCGCCCCACCAGCCGAGTTTTTTCAGCAGCACATGGTCGAACTCGGGGTAGCCGGTGGTGATGTCGGCACCCAGCGAGTGCGAGCCATCCTCGGCCAGCAGGTTGACGCCGTCGCGCTCCACACCGAAGTTGGCGCGGAAGTTGCCGCCGCCGTCCATCACGTGCTTGCTGGTGTCGTACAGGTTGGGCGAGCCGGGATGCCGCATCTCGGGCGTGCCCCAGCAGGGCCAGGGCAAGCCGAAGTAGTCGCCGGTCAGGTCAACGCCGGTGGCTTCGTCCTTGGCGCTGCCCTTGAATTTGAGCGTCTTGACGTCGAACGAGCCCATGTGCCTCATGTGGGCCTTCAAGCGCTCGGGGCTCTGGCCGGTGTAGCCGATGGTCCAGACGCAGCGGTTGATCTCGCGCAGGATGTCTTCGGGCACCGGCTCGTCCATGCCCTTGACCTTCTGCATGCCGTAGTTCTTGCACAGCTCCTTGTCGAAGCCGAACTTCTGCGCCAACTGGTACATGATCATGTGGTCGCTGCGGCTTTCCCACAGCGGCTCGATGACCTTCTCGCGCCATTGCAGCGAGCGGTTGGACGCCGTGGCCGAGCCGCTGGTCTCGAACTGCGTGCAGGCCGGCAGCAGGTAGACGGCGCGGTTGGGGTTGAGGTCACCCGGCGCGCTGGTCATGGCCGCCATGGCGGCGGTGGCCGACGGGTACGGGTCGATCACCACCAGCAGATCCAGCTTGTCCATGGCCTTCTTCATCTCCAGGCCGCGGGTCTGCGAGTTGGGCGCGTGGCCCCAGAAGATGACGCCGCGGATGTTGCTGTCCTGGTCGATGAACTCGTTCTTCTCCAGCACGCCGTCGATCCAGCGGCTGACGGTGATGCCGCTCTTGGTCAGCATCGCCGGACTGGCGTACTGCTTCTTGATCCACTCGAAATCAACGCCCCAGGCCGCGGCGAAGTGCTTCCACGAACCTTCGGCCAGGCCGTAGTAGCCGGGCAGCGAATCGGGGTTGGGGCCAACGTCGGTGGCGCCCTGCACGTTGTCGTGGCCGCGGAAGATGTTGGCGCCGCCGCCCGACACACCGATGTTGCCCAGCGCCAACTGCAGGATGCACGAGGCGCGCACCATGGCGTTGCCAATGGTGTGCTGCGTCTGGCCCATGCACCACACGATGGTGCCGGGCTTGCTTTCGTGCAGCATGGTGGCCACCTTGAGCATCTGCGCCTCGGTCACGCCGCAGGCCTCCTCGACCTTGTCGGGCGTCCACTTGGCCAGCACTTCTTCGCGCACCTTGTCCATGCCGAACACGCGGTCGGCGATGTATTTCTTGTCTTCCCAGCCGTTCTTGAAGATGTGATACAGCACGCCGAACAGGAACGGGATGTCGGTGCCCGAGCGGATGCGCACGTACTCGTCGGCCTTCGCCGCCGTGCGGGTGAAGCGCGGGTCGACCACGATCATCTTGCAGCCGGTTTCCTTGCTGTGCAGCATGTGCAGCATCGACACCGGGTGGGCTTCGGCGGCGTTGGAGCCGATGTACAGCGCGACCTTGCTGTTCTGCATGTCGTTGTAGCTGTTGGTCATCGCCCCGTAGCCCCAGGTGTTGGCCACGCCCGCCACGGTGGTGGAATGGCAGATGCGCGCCTGGTGGTCGCAGTTGTTGCTGCCCCAGAAGCTCATCCACTTGCGCAGCAGGTAGGCCTGCTCGTTGCTGTGCTTGGAGGAGCCGACCACGTACAGCGAGTCGGGGCCGCTTTCCTTGCGCAGCTCCAGCATGCGGGCGCTGATCTCGTTCAGGGCCTCGTCCCAGCTGATGCGCTGGTACTTGCCGTTCACCAGCTTCATCGGGTAGCGCAGGCGGTATTCGCCATGGCCGTGCTCGCGCAGCGCGGCGCCCTTGGCGCAGTGCGCGCCCAGGTTGATGGGCGAGTCGAACACCGGCTCCTGGCGCACCCAGACGCCGTTCTCGACCACCGCGTCGGACGCACAACCGACCGAGCAGTGCGTGCACACGGTGCGCTTGACCTCGACGGTGCCGCTGCCGTCGATGCTCTTGGCGGCGCTGGCGGCATCGGCCTTCTTCACCAGCGTCAGCTGCGTGGCCGCCAGGCCGGCGCCCACGCCGAGGCCGGAGCGGCGCAGGAAAGCGCGGCGGTCCATCGTGGGCAGGGCCTGCGACAGGCCATGGCGCAAGCGATGCACGAAGGAAGAGGAAACAGGAGCGCCCGCAGCGGCGCCGGATTTCTTGGTCAGCAACATGGGGGAACCCTCAAGCGGTCGGGGTTGGAATCGGGTGGGACACCGACGCTCAGATGCGCGTGGTCTTGTAGTAGTGCTTGACGTGCTCGCTCAACACGTAGCCACCACCGCGCTCGGGTGGCTGGCGCGGTGTCTCGGCCACGGCGGCCTGTGGCTGCCGGGCAGCGGGCAGCACGGCTGCCACGGCGGCCACCGCACCGGCGGTGCCGGCACCGGCAAACAGCACACGGCGCGAAAGCTTGTGATCGGTGTTGGAACGGGACATGGCGATGCTCCTCGGCGGCGGCCTGCGTCAGGCTCACCTATGCAATCGGATACATGGGTAAGGTTCGCCGAATGATATACGAGCCCCCCGACAACGTGCAGGGGGAAACCCGAGCACAAGCGACGTTTATAGGGTTGACAGCGCTTTTCATTTGATAGCGGCTTGCGCCCACTGCTGGCGTGCAGAAGGCCAGAACAGCATAAGAGCGTCGGCAGGCACGCCGGACGGCGCCATCAAGCCACCAGATCGAACCCCTGGGCCTCCACGCTCATGAAAGCGCGCGTGAAATCGGCCACCGAGCGGTAGAAGCGGGCCGCCGGGTGCGCGGCCAGGTCGTCGCACAGCTTGTCCACCCAAGGCTGCAGGTGCGCGGCAAAAAAACGCTGCTGCTGCGTCAGGTTGGCCACGGCCACGTCGTCGCCGGCGATCAGGTAGCGCATCACCTCGCACAGGTAGGCGATGTGGTCCTCGGTTTCGGCGGCGGTCTCGTCGCGCGTCAGGCCCAGCCGGGCCAGGTCGATGCGCAACTGGGCCAGCGGCTTGTCGTTCAGAAAGCCGCTCAGATAGTGCGAACCGAACAGCAGCACCTCGGGCTTGCCCACGCCGCCGAACAGCGCGTCGTACTCGTCGGCGATCCGCGCATCGGTCTGCTCGCGCGCCGCGCCCACCACCTGGCGCCAGGGCTCTTCCAGAAAGCCGCCGGCGCTGGGCGCCTCGGTGACGGCCACGCGCAGGTTGGCCAGCAGCTCGGGCGCGGGCGGCGCGTGGTAGAGCTGGGCCAGCAGGCCATAGACCTCGGCACGGGCGATTTCCTCGTCCAGCCCTTCACCCGACAGATGCAGCTCGTTCATGGCTTCCACCCCCGCAGATTGCGGCCATCGGCCACGTCGTTGATGCTGACCTCGTTGTCGGCCGAATAGATGTCGATCACGCGGCAGTCGGCGCACATCTTCAGGCGCTCCAGCGCGGCGCCCTGGAACATGGCGTGCCCCGCCAGGCGCCCCAGCATGGCCTCGATGGCCTGCACGGTGCCAAAGGGCTGGCCGCAGCGGATGCAGCCATAGGGCTGGGCCGCGTTCAGCACGCGCGGCTGGCGGCGTTCGGGCGACAGCGACAGGCGCGGCAGCAGTGCCATCGCGCTCTCGGGGCAGGTGGTCACGCACAGGCCGCACTGCACGCAGTTCTTTTCGATCAGGCGCAGCTCGGGCCGCTCCTCGTTGTCCTGCAGCGCGGCCGCCGGGCAGGCGTTGACGCAGGACAGGCACAGCGTGCACTTCGCCTTGTCGACCACCACGGCGCCCAGGGGCGATGCGGCGGGCAGCGCGATGGCCTCGGGCCGTTCGGCCCCGTTCAAGGGCGACTGCGCGATCAGGTGGTCCAGCGCCAGCTCCAGCGTGCTGCGCTTTTCGGGTGCAACAGCAAAGCGCGCGGGCTCGCGCGGCGTGCGCTGCTGGGTCTGCTTGAGGGCTTGCAGGGCGTGATCCAGATCCTGCGGCGACCGGGCCTGCAACAGCTTCAGGTGCGTGCCGCTGTAGCCCAGCCCGTTCAGCACGGTCTGCGCCACGTCCATCTGCGCCTGCAGGCCATCCAGGTACTGCGGCGCTTCCTCGCCGGTGGTCAGCACCACCACCTGCTGCGCGCCCCAGGCGATGGCGCTGAGCCACACCTCGATGCCCAGACTGGCCGTGTGCCACAGCGCCAGCGGCAGCACGTCGTGCGGCACGCCGTGCATCAGCTTGAGCTGCGCGGCGCGGCCCAGTTCGTCGATCAGCGCCTGGCCCTTGTCCTGGCTGTGCAGCAGCAGGGTCGCGCCCTGGCCGCCCGCTTCGGCATAGGTACCCAGCAGTGTCTTGATGCGGGCGCCCTGCTCCGCCGCGCGCGGGTAGGCGTAGGTCATGGCCCCGGTGGGGCACACGGTGGTGCAGGCGCCACAGCCCACGCACAGGTTGAAGTTGACCTTGACGCGGTTCTGCGATTTCTCGCTGCTGATCGCCTCGGCCGAGCAGATGTCGACGCAGGCGCTGCAGCCCACCTGTTCGTTGCGCGCATGGGCGCAAACGCTGGCCTTGTACTGCACGAAGCGCGGCTTCTCGAACTCGCCCACCAGCTCACGCAGCTTCAGCAGCGTGCTGGCATCGCGCCCATCCCAGCGCAGATAACCTTGCGGCGGCGCGTGCTGCAGGAAGGTGGGCGTGGCATCGGGCGCGCGCAGATCCAGGATGAGGTCGAAGCGCTCCTGCTGCACCTGGGCCGCCCTATCAAAGTCAATGGCACCCGCCGCCGTGCAGGCGGCTACGCAAGCCCGGTGCGATTGGCAGGCTGCCAGATCAATCTGGTAATCCAGCCCAATGGCGTTCTCGGGGCACGCCGCCACGCAGGCATTGCAGCGCGTGCACAAATCCAGGTCGATCGGGTTGCTGGCCGACCATTCGACATCGAACGCGCCCAGCCAGCCCGTGAGTGATTTCAGTCGCCCGCCCAGCACCGGCCAGCGCCGTGCCTGCGCACCGCCAGCGTTGCCGGGGCCGGTGGTGAAGAGCGTCACGTCCAGCACGTCCTGCACCAGCGCGGCGGCGCGCTCGGCGTCATCCAGCGCACCGATGACCAGCACCCGGCCCGCGCTCTGGTAGTTGACAGCCGGCACCGGATCAGGCTCGGGCAGCCGCGCGGCGGCCAGCAGCGCGGCGATCTTGGGCGTGGCCTGCTGGGCATCGCGGCTCCAGCCGCCGGGTTCGCGGATGTTGACGAAGCGGATCACCGAGGTGCGCGCGCCCTCGGTCTGGTCGGCCAGTTCGGCGAACAGGCGCTGCTCCTGCGTGCAGGCCACCACCAGCGGCTCGCCACCCTGCAGCGCGCGCTGGAAGGCCGGCGCCTCGCGGCGGCACAGGGTGGAATGCAGGGTCAGGTCTTCATGCAGCGCAAGGCCGATCCGCTTCGCATCGAGCGGCATCGTCTGGTTGCAATCGCAGATCAGAGTGGGCATCGGCTGGCGCCCCCGTGGACTCGGCTCGCGGGGCCGACATAGGCAAATCTTTGCATGCGTCGGACTGTGCCACATCGCCCTCCACTAAATCGGCGCAGGGTTGCTCGGCTTCTGCGGCCTCGGGACCCACCGCTTGATCGCATTCCTCGGCCGGCCCTGCCGGAGTCTCGGGCTCGTCCTCGACCAGCCGCAGGAACTTCGCGCTCGCCATCTGTTTGAGCATGCTGGCGGGCAGCGGATCGGGCTGTGTGTAGTCGTCGATGTAGATGTCCAGCCCATCCATCACGTTGAAGTGCGGGTCGGCGAACAGCTTCTTGAAGGCGGCGTTGCGCACCTCGGGTGTCACGCCGCGCGCCACGAAGGGTTTGAAATCGGAATCGATGGTGAGCGCCTTCACGTCGTCCAGCGTCAATGAGGTTGCTTCTTCATTGATAGCTGCTCGCGCCTCATCCACGGGCACTGGAGCCTGATTTGACTCTGAATCCCTGGAATCTTGCGCGAGCGACACCGGCGCTGGCATCTGCGCCGCTGGCGGCGCCGGCGGCTCAGGCAGCGGCTGGCCGGCGCGCGCCCGCGCCTTGCGGCGCGACCAGCGGCCCAGGAATCCGTCGTTCTGCTCGTCGTTCACCGTGTCTATCCCCCGCCCCCGCCACGCCGCTTCTCCTCGGTCGACACGCGCGCCGGGTTGCCAAAACGATCCGTCAGGGATTGAAAGCTCTGCGGGCGCTGGCGGCGCTTGGGTTCCGGCTGGTAGTGCTGCTCGGCGAATTCGCGTATCCACTGCACCACCTCGGGCGGCGCGGGTACCTGCTCCACCGTCTCCTGCGCGTCCAGCCAGCGGCCGGCGTCGTGATAGCTCAAGGACACGGCCTGCGGCCGCGGCATCGGCTCGCCGCCATCTTCGGCCTCGTGCATGCGCCACAGCACGAACCAGCCCGGCGCGGGCGTGGTCACGTTCAGGTAATAGCCCTCGGCATCGTCCTTGAACAGCGTGACCGTGTGGCCGGGAAAAATCCAGCACTGGCCGCTCTCGTTGTCATACAGCTGGCGCGGGGCATCGCCGTGCTGCGGCTGCTGCGGCACCACGTCGGCCAGCACCCAGCGCCAGGGCTGCCAGCGCGCCGCCGGGCCGGTGACGGGCACGCGGCGCATCAGCACCGACACCCGCAGCGCGGGGCGTGGGCCGCGGGCCATGTGTTCCAGAACATCCGAAGCATTCACGCGCTGAATTATCCAGCCCGCCGGCAACGCCCTGCCCGCGCGGGGGCAAGCGCGGAGTCACTGCGGCAAAATCCCACGCCATGCCAAGACTGATTCACCCAGCGCTACCGCGCTATGACTTCCATACCGATGTCCAGATCTACATCAGCCATGTCAACCAGGGCGGCCACCTGGACAACGCCCAGTTGCTGAGCCTGGTGTCGGAGGCTCGGGTACGCTTTTTCAAGGCGCTGGGCTACCGTGGCGAAGGCGATATCGAAGGCGCCGCCGTGGTGGTGGGCGATCTGCTGGCGCAGTACAAGTCCGAAGGGTTCCACGGTGAAACCCTGCGCGTGGAGATGGCGGCCAGGGACTTCAACCGTTACGGCTTCGACCTGCAGTTCCGCATGCACGAGCTGCAGACGGGGCGCGAAGTGGCACTGGGCAAGACCGGCATCGTGTTCGTTGACCCCAAGGCGCGTCAGGTGACACCGATACCAGCCTCGGTACAAGAACGGCTGCAGGCCATGGCGAAGGCAGCCACCTGAGAACCGCCTTGAAACAGGCGATAACGATTTGAAGCGATTGACAGGCTCTAAAAGAAGAGCTGCTTGCGTATGTATTTAAAGCGCCAAAGCCATATTTCATCATTGAAAAAATAATGGAAGTCCCCCTCCCATGTGTCGGTGGCGTGGGGCGCGGGGTGCTGCAAGCCCGTAAGCCCGGCGCGACGGCTTTGACGACAAGCTCTCACGCCGAACGATGACCAATGACCGCGGCTGGCGCCGCATGACAAATGACGAATGTCCTCTTTGTCATTGAAGCGCAGCAAAGTCATTTGTCATTTTTCAAAGCCAGTGCGCATGAGAGGCAGATCAGCCGTTGCGGTTGACTGCGGTCAATGCCAGCCCCCGTTGGCGCGCCTATGCTCGGCGGCCATGTCATTCGACCTTCTCATCAGCGGCGCCGGCCCCGCGGGGCTGTGCCTGGCACAAGCACTTTCGGGCCACGGCCTGTCCATCGGCATCGTCGAGCAGCAGCCGCAGGCGGCCATCGCCGATCCGGGGTTCGACGGGCGCGAGATCGCGCTGACGCAGCCCTCCGCCGAAACCCTGCGGCGGCTGGGCCTGTGGCAGCGCATTGAGGGCTACGACGCCGCCGCCCTGGCGCCGCTGCGCGATGCCAAGGTGATGAACGGCCCGTCGCCCTTCGCCATGAAGATCGGCCACAGCCTGACAGCACGCAGCGAGTTGGGCTGGCTGGTGTCCAACCACCTGATCCGTCGCGCCGCCTGGAACGCGGTGCAGGACAGCGTGGCGCGGCACCAGGACATCACGCTGATCGCCGGCGACGGCGTGGCACGGGTGAACGTGGGCGCCGATGCCGCGCAGGTCACGCTGACCAGCGGCGCCACCCACCAGGCACGGCTGCTGGTGGCGGCCGACAGCCGCTTCTCGCCCACGCGGCGCGCCGTGGGCATCGGCGCCAGCATGCACGACTTTGGCCGCACCATGGTGGTGAGCCAGTTCACGCACGAGCAGCCGCACCACCACGAGGCGTGGGAATGGTTCGGCCACGGCCAGACGCTGGCGCTGCTGCCGATGAACGACGACCCGGCCACGGGCGCGCACCGCGCATCGGTGGTGCTGACGCTGCCGCACCAGCGGATCGAGCCGCTGCTGGCCGTGGACGATGCCGCTTTCAGCGCCGAGATCACGCGCCGCTTCGACGGGCGGCTGGGCGCCATGCAACTGACCAGCACGCGCCACGCCTACCCGCTGGTGGGCGTGTACCCGCACCGCATGGTGGCGCCGCGCTTTGCCTGCGTGGGCGATGCGGCGGTGGGCATGCACCCGGTGACGGCACACGGTTTCAACTTCGGGCTGCTGAGCGTGGAAGCGCTGTCGCGCGAACTGCTGGCCGCCCATGCCGCTGGCCGCGACATCGGCACGCCCGAGCCCCTGGCGCGCTACCAGCGCACGCACCGCCTGGCCACCCGACCGTTGTACGAAGCCACGCGCCTGGTCGCCACGCTGTACACCAACGACACGCCCCCCGTGCGCCTGCTGCGCGATGCCGTGCTGCGCGTGGCCGAGCGCGTGACGCCGTTCAAGCGCGCCGTCGCGGCGCAGCTGGCGGGCAGGCACTGAAGCCATCCAGGGCAGGCGCTGGGCATGGCACGGGCAAGCTGCATGGCCGCCGGTCAGCGTGGCGGTGGCAGCAGGCGGTGCGGCGCCAGCCGCCGCAGCCAGGGCGACACGGCGGCGCGAAAGCGTGGGCTGTGGATGCAGGCGCCGCCGATGAGCCCGATCACGCTGCCCAGCACGATGTCAATGAAGCGCGCCTGCAGCACCGCCGTGGTGGACTGCTGACCGAACGCCGCCGCTTCGGCCAGCAGCAGCGTGAGCGGCGTGATGAACACCGCCGCCACGCCGTAGTGGCGCACCACCAGCGTCTCGATGACGAAAGTCAGTCCCATCACCATCGCCGCGATCAACCACGGGTTGAACGGCAGCGCCATCACGCCCCAGGCCAGCAGCAGGCCCAGCGCCGTGCCCAGAATGCGCTGCAGTTGCTAGTTCCACACCGCGCGCAGCGTGGCACCGGCGATCACGGCCAGGCAACTGACGGGCACCCAGTAGGCGCGCTGCAACCCCAGCGCCTGCGCCACCAGCACCGACAGGCCGACGAACACGCCGATGACGACCGAGTCGAACACCACGAAGTCGAACGTGGGCGCTGGCAGCGGCACGGTGGGCGCCGGCTCGCGCAGGCGCAGGATCCACAGGCTATAGCCCAGCGCGATCAGGCAGGCCAGCACGCAGCCCAGTGTTAGCAGCCCCACGTAGAGCGGAACGTCGGGCACCTGGATCGGCATGTAGGCGCCAATGGCCGCCGCCATGACAAAGAAAAAGCTGCCCGGCGGCCCCACCGCGTAGAAGCGGCACACCATGGTGACCAGCATGGCGATGACGGCCAGCGACAGCGCCATGATGGCGGGCCAGAAGTGGCTCATCAGCCCCAGCGCGTAGCAAGCCGACATGCCGAACGCACAAGCCATCAGCGTAACCATGCGGTGGTGCAGCGCCGTGCGCGGCACGTACAGAAACACCAACCCGCCCAATGACGAAGCCAGGCCGTAGTCGAGCCTGTTGAACCACGCGCCCACCATCAGCGGCAGGCCCGAGGCCAGTGCCGCCGCCAGCGGCATCTGCCAAGGGCGGTCGCTGGCGTGCACGGTGGTCAATTGCGCCAGTTCGGCGCGCAGAAAGGCCTGCACGCGCGACCAGGCCCACCAGGGGGTATGCGGAAATTCGTCCATGAGGTGAGATTCGAGGCGGCATGACGGCGCGGCCCGCCCACGTGAAAACCCGATTGTGTGGCAAGCCCACGGGTGAAAAGCCGGTCACCCGCCGCCAAGGCGCGCCCACGCCCACAACGCCATGAGGCGCCGTCCTGCGGGACAGCCGTGCAACCCGAGCCACATTGCCAGCACCATCACTTTTTTGGAGACTTTGCATGCCCTTTTTCACTTTCCCACAGCGCGCGGCCGCCTGGCTGGCCACCGGCCTCATCGCGGGCAACGCGGCCCTGGCATCCACACCCGAAACCTGGGATGACGCGCGCCGCGACATGGTCAAGGCCTGCACCGCCGCCAGCACGCTGAAAAGCCCCAAGGCCATCGGTCAGCCGGTGCACTTCGTGGACGACATAGGCCAGTCGGCGCTGCTGATCAGCGGCCGCTACCCGCAGAAACACATGAAGAACAAGACTGGCCGCGAGCTGTGCCTGTACGACCGCCGCTCAGGCACCGCCCACGTCAGCGAGGCCGATCGCTTCGGGCGCTGACTGGTCCACAGCCGGTTTGCGGCAACCACATGCAGCGTGAAACCGATAAAATGGTTCGCCAGCGCGGGGCTTGCGGACTCACGGCGGTTACTCAGCCCGCCAACACCCTGTCGCTGGGGGAGGCACGGGCGCGCCCGTGTTCCGTGCCGAAAAAGTCACTGACTGATGCGAAAAGAAGTGCGATCATAGTGGCGATGGTGGGTAGTCAACCGGTTTTTCTTCACGTCTATGAAGATACTGCTTCTCAAAACGGCTGCCGGAGCAGCGGCACTGGAAAACCGCACCCGCCGAGTTCTCAGTGGCGTTGAGCGCCAGATTCTGATCCTGGCCAACGGCCATCGGTCACGCCAGGAGTTGAGCGGCATGATGGGTGAGCATGTGGGCTCATTCATCGACAAGCTGGTGGCCGAGGGGCTGCTGCTGCTTCAGCCAACGGCGTCCTCCAAACCTCCCTTAGACACCCGCGCGCCAACAGCGACAACGAAGCGCCCAGGCACTCCGGGTTCGACAGGAGCGAATGGCCGTCTTCCAACCCAAGTTCACAAGCACCGCCTCAGGAGCCGCAGCAACCCGAACCACAGGGCGTGCTTGAAAAAACCCTGCGCATCCACGCCGTCAGCTTGCCGCCCAACGACATGCAGTTGCTTCGCTCGTCGGTGGCCCTGTCGCGGCATCAGCCACTCCAGTTGACCTTGCTGGACGATGAAGAAGCACGCTATGCCGACGTGATACTGATGCCCGGCGACAAGGCCGAGCAGCGCCGTGGCCTGCTGGCACCGTGGACGGACGACGCCAAGGTGGTCTGGTTGGGCGGGCCGCCAGCGCCCGTGGGCCAGTACCTGATCGAAAGACCGGTGCCCTGGTCGAATCTGTCCAACGTGCTGGGCCGGTTGCTGGGCATCACGCCTGTTCAGACCGGCACGACCCCGCCACGGACGGGCAAACCGTCGGTGCTGGTGGTGGACGACAGCGTGGTGACGCGCAACCACCTCATGGGCGCGCTGGTGCCGGCGGGTTTCGACGCCATGGAGGCCGACTGCGGCGAAGCCGCGCTGACGCTGTTGCGCTCGCACCGCTTCCATTGCGTGCTGCTGGACGTGGTCATGCCCGGCATCGACGGCTACGACACCTGCCGCTCGATCAAGAACACCTACGTGGGCCAGCGCCAGACCGCGGTGGTAATGCTGACCAGCCGCTCATCGCCCTTCGACCGCATCCGCGGCAAATTCGCCGGTTGCGACGCCTATCTGACCAAGCCGGTCGAGCTTGAGCAACTGCGCGCCACGCTGGCGCGCTTCATCCCCGCCGACCTCCACAGCCAGGGCGGTGTTCGCTCGCCGCGAATCCGTCCTGCCTGATTCCATTTCCACTCCAAAACGTCAATCGCCGTGATCCTGGCGAAGGCTGGGATCGGTGTTTGCACACACGCTTTTCTAGCCCTTGTACATGGTGGAACATGGAACCGAACCCGCGCCCGCTTTCCGAACCAGACAGAAACGCCTTGGCCTTGAGTCCGTGGTTTCGGCGATTTGGCCATGTCACTTCAACCCATACCACACGCCACGCCCGCTGCCATGCTGCTCCAGATGGCCTCGCTCGGTCAGATGGCGCAAGTGCTGCTTCAGGGTATTGCGACTCGCGCCAGTGAGCTTGATGGCATCCATCATCGTGACGCGCCCGTGCTCGCGGGCGAACTCCACGATTTGCAGTGACAGCTCGGGCAGCGTGGCCAGCACGATCTTTTCGCGCTCGACCTTCTTCTCCAGCCGCCGAACCTGCTCGGCCAGCGAGCGCAGAAAGAACAGCAACCACGGCTGCCAGTTCGGCTCGCCGCTGCGGATCGTGCCCTGCGTCTGCCGCAACGCGAGGTAGTAGCCTTCCTTGCTGGCCTCGATCACGCTTTCCAGCGAGCTGTACGGAACGTACGCATAACCTGCTTGCAGCAGCAACAGGGTCGTCAGCACGCGGCTCAAGCGCCCGTTGCCGTCCTGGAACGGGTGGATTTCGAGGAACACGACCACGAAGAGGCCAATGATGAGCAAGGGATGCAGCACGGCCTTGCCGCGCTCGTCATTGATCCACTGCACCAGTTCCGCCATCAGGCGCGGCGTGTCGAATGGCGTGGCCGTCTCGAAAACGATGCCGATCCGCGCACCGTTCTCATCAAAGGCTGCGACGCTGTTCGGGTTGGTTTTGTAGCTGCCCCGGTGCCACTCATCCTTCTGGCTGTGTTGGAGCAGAATCTGGTGGAGCTGCTTGACGTGATTTTCGGTGAAGGGGATGTCCTCCCATGCCCGGAAGATCAAATCCATCAGCTCGGCATACCCTGCCACCTCCTGCTCGTCCCGCGAGTCGAACTTCTTGATGGCGAGGTTGGACAGCAGCCGCTCGACCTCCCGGTCAGAGAGCTTGCTGCCTTCGATACGGGTGGATGAGCCGATGCTCTCGATAGTGGCCACACGCCGCAACGCCGACAGACGGTCGGGCGCCAACGTGCCCAGGGCGCGCCACGCACCTTTGAACTCGTCGATCCGGGCGACCAGGCCCAAGACCTCCGGGGTAATTTGAAGGGTGTCGGCTCGGAACATGAACCCATAATACACCCATTTACACCCAATTTTCAGGGCAATGAAATTGGGTGTAAATGGGCGTAAAAATGGAGAGGCGCCTTGGAGACGGCTCTGTGACCATCACCGCCAGAAGCACTGGGGCTTCGGGCAAGAAAAAACCCAACCGATAACGGTTGGGTTTTTAAGTATTGGTGGAGCTGGCGGGATTTGAACCCGCGTCCGCGAACCTTCCACGCCCAGTTCTACATGCTTAGCGATCTGATTTGAATCTCGCCACTCCAGCCGCGCAGTCGCACGCTACTGGAGTAGCCAGCGCCCTTGAATCTCGTTCACGCCCAAGGCGCCCGGGCGTGAACCAGCCGATGTGAATTCCCCCGCAGCCTGGACGGCTTGCGCCACCCTTGCCCAGCCCATCGGCCTGCTGTTGCGAGGCTCACCGGTGTTTAAGCGGCGAGTGCGAAACGTTCGTCGTTTGCAGTTAGTTTTTTTCAGCGGTTTTACGAGGTGACTGAACCTCGGCATGCCCTGAGGCGATTCCAACCCACGTCGAAACCAATGCAGCCCCTGGTGCAGGCTATTTTAGGCCCGTTCGAGCAGATTCAAGAGCTGCGCCGGATGATTGATGAAGGCATCAGCCGGCCATTGGCGTACATCGGCGCCCTGGCCCAGGTAGCCATAGCACGCCGCCACGGTGCCCACGCCAGCGGCGCGCCCGGCCAGCATGTCGCGCTCATCATCACCAACGTAGAGGCAGTGCGCGGGCTGCGCGCCCGCTTGCCGCATCGCCTCCAGCAGTGGCGCGGGATGCGGCTTGGCGTGCGGCGTGGTGTCGCCACAGACGATGGCCGCCATGTCCTGCAGCACGGGTAGCGCCGCCACCAGGGGCGCCGTCAGGCGCTGTGATTTGTTGGTGACGATGCCGCAGGCCATGCCGTGCTGGCGAAGTGCGCGCAGCAACTCGTCGATGCCATCGAACGCCTGCGTGGAATGGGTCAGGCGCTGCTCGTAGCGTGCCAGAAACTCGTCGCGCAGGTCCGCGAATTCGGTGTGCGCGGGCGTCAAGCCGAAAGCCACGCCCAGCATGCCCCGCGCGCCGGCTCCCGCGGCGGCGCGGTAGGCGGCCAGGGGCAGCGATGGCAGGCCACGGGCCACGCGCATTTCGTCGGCGGCCAGACCCAGATCAGGCGCGCTGTCGATGAGCGTGCCGTCCAGGTCGAACAGCACGCAGCGGATATGACGAAACACCACTCGCTCAGCCGTGCGCGAGCGGCTTGCGCGCGGCCATCATGTAATTGACGCCCGTGTCGTCCGACAAGCGGTAGCGGCGGCTGAGAGGGTTGTATTCCAGCCCCCGGCTGTGCCGCAGCTCGAGTCCAGCGGCGCGACAGAACTGGCCAAGTTCGCTGGGACGCAGCAGCCGTGCGTATTCGTGGGTGCCGCGCGGCACCAGGTTGAGCAGGTACTCGGCGCCGACAATCGCCAGGAGAAACGATTTGGGATTGCGGTTGATGGTCGAAAAAAACACCCAGCCACCAGGCTTGACCAGTTGCGCGCAGGCCTGGACGATGGAGGACGGTTGCGGCACGTGCTCCAGCATTTCCATGCAGGTGACGATATCGAACTGGGCCGGCATTTCGGCGGCCAGCGACTCGGCGGCCACCTGGCGGTAGGCGAGGCTCGGCAGCCCAGCTTCCAAGGCGTGCAACTGCGCGACCTTGAGCGACTTGTCCGCCAGGTCAATGCCCAGCACGTCGGCGCCCTTGCGGGCCATGGCCTCGGCCAGAATGCCGCCACCGCAGCCCACATCGACCACCCGGCTGTTCTTCAAGGTAACGATGCCTTCGATCCACTCCAGACGCAAGGGGTTGATGGCATGCAGGGGGCCGAATTCGCCGTCCAGGTCCCACCAACGGTGTGCCAGCGATGAGAACTTGGCCAGTTCGGCCTGATCGACATTGGCTGTGTTCATCCGGCGCATTGTCCCATGGTGCGGACAGCCAAGGGCGCGCGCTGCCTCAAAGGCTGTCCTCAAATTCATCACGGTAAGCGATTGCCCCGGATCGGGTGTGCTGCAAGGCGCCCGAGACCGGGGACAAGCGCGGCGCGAGGAGTTTGAGGACAGCCTCTCAGTGGGGCAAGCCATGAAGCCGCGCAAACCGCTTGCGCTCGGCCCGAACATCGTCCTGCGTGATGCACTGCTTGGGCACAGGCTCGCCACGTGCCTTCCAGTAGCCGCGGTACGCCTCGGTTTGATAGGGGTCGGCCACCACATAGCCCGCCTGCTCGGGGCAGCGCGCGGTATCGCCGCAGTCGCGCCAGGTGGCGCCGTACACGACGCGGCCATCGCGCGTCAATCCTGGAAACGCGCTGGCCAGCACACGATGGCGGGCATGACCAAGCCGATAGGTTTGCCGGGTTTCACGGTCATGCACATAGACATGACCCAGATCGCTGTAGGCCAGCCACGCGCTGGCGCCCTTGCGCGCGAAGCCAAACACGGCCTTGCCGGGCGACATGCCCAGATCGGCCCGCAAGTCGCAGGAATGCACGGTGGCTTCCGGCGCCGGATCCAGTCCATACACCCGCATGGACGGCTGACCCGCGCGCGGCGCCTGCGGAATGGCCGAGAACTCGGCGCCATCGACCGACAGCATGGGCAGCGCGTACACGTTGCCATCCACCGGCGCACGGCCACCGCAGATAAAGCGCGGCCCGTGCGTTTGGACGACCCGGGCAGTGGCTCCGGTGTCCTCCACCTCGATTACAGCCACCTGTAACGGGCCGACGCCTTGCGCATCGGGATCCGCGCTTTGCGGCCAGCTGAGCGACCGAATATGCACGCGTTCGGCACCTGGCGCGGCCGCATCGCCGGCAGGCTCATCGTTGACCGTCAACTCCGACGCGGCGGCGTAAAAGCCGGTCATGCCGCCTTTGAACAAAGGCTTGGCACCGGTTTCACGCTTGAGGACGTCGCTGAACCGGTAGTGCTCGCCATTGACGTCAACAAGATAGCGCCACGTGCCCTGCACCGGAAAGGCCTCGTTGGACAAGGGCGTGCGATAAGCCTTGACGCGCCCGTCCGGCGCCAGTGGCAACTCCACCAGACTGACCTTGCCCAACTGGGCACCGGAATAGGAGCGCAGGATGAAGCGCCCGTCCGGACTGATTCTTTCGTAAGTACCCAGCGCCGCGACGCCATTGGCATCACTGCCCACCTCACCGTGATCCAGCGCCAGATAGGTCAATGGCGGTACGCAAACGCCGCCGTTGTCGCTGCCCGCCCAAGCCAGTTGAAGACCGGCGGACAATTGAAGCAGCAGAAAGCATGCTGCCCAAGAGCGCGGCAACACCCGCATCAAGAACATGACAATGCCTCCAAATCCCGGCGGCGTGCATCCAGCACGCTCAGCCAGGCGGGATCGGGCATCACGCCCCAGATGGGCCACGCATGGGCATGACCACACCGCGCCACGATGACGGCCGGCGTGTGATTGAACACCTGGCAAGCGCGCCCGGCTTCCTCATCCAACCGGGGCGCATTTCGCAACTCTGGCGACACACCAGCCGCCTGCGCCGCATCGTGCCACTCGGCATCGGGAACACGCGGATCACGAAAAGCGACAACCCGAAAGCCCGCGCGCTGCGCCACTACGGCCATGCGCGGCCATTCCCGCAAGGCATACGGCATGCGGGGAGACAGCACCACCTGCACCACGGCCTGCCCCGCCGGGCCATCGCGGCTGTCCGCGGGAACAAAGTTGCAAAGAGCAGGTGCCGTTGGAACGGCAGCGGGTGCCCCCGCGGGCCATTGGGCGGCAACGGGCGCCGACGCCAGCCACAACGCGCCCGCAACCAGGGCGAACCTGACTCCTGCCGCGAATCGGTGCGCCGACGACATTTCAAACTCGCCATGAAAAAAGCCCTGGGAGCTGAGGCTCCCAAGGCTTTTCAAGAACAATCCGAAAGAGACCGGATTACTTCGCGGCAGCGGCGCGTGTACCGACCACTTCGACTTCCACGCGACGGTTCTTGGCGCGGCCTTCGGCGGTGCGGTTGTCGGCGACGGGCTGCTTCTCGCCCTTGCCTTCGGTGTAAACACGGTTCTTCTCGATGCCCTTGGAGACCAGGTAGGCCTTCACGGCTTCGGCACGACGCACCGACAGACGCTGGTTGTAGGCGTCAGAGCCGATGGAGTCGGTGTGACCCACGGCGATGATGACTTCCAGGTTGATACCCTGGATCTTGCTGACCAGATCGTCCAGCTTGGCGCGGCCTTCGGGCTTCAGCACCGACTTGTCGAAGTCGAAGAAAGCGTCAGCGGCGTAGGTCACCTTCTCGGCGGCCACGGGAGCGGGAGCCGGGGCAGCAGGCGCAGGAGCAGCGGCAACAGGAGCGGGATCAGCAGCCTTGGGAGCTTCCAGAGCGCCGTCGCAGCCAGGGGCAGCGGTGGCGGGCGTCCAGTAGGCATCGCGCCAGCACAGCTCGTTGGTGCCGTTCTTCCAGATCAGGTTGCCGTGGCCGCTGCGCCAGTTGTCGGAATTGATCGTCGAGCCAGCTGCGAAGGCGGAACCAGCCACGGTTGCAACAGCGAACATGATCGCTACTTTGTTCAGTTTCTTCATGGTTCTCCTCATGGGGAAAAAAACCGCAGCCGGGCTGCGTTAAATCAGACGCTTCAAGTGACCACCACCAAAAACGTTGGAATGATTGTGCCACACGTCTTTGTGCATTCTTAGCAGAACGGCGGCCCGCCCCGTCAGACAAGCGCTCAATTCAGGCGGAATGTTGCTGCCATGCGACACGCCAAAGCACCTAGAATCGAACACTTTCGCCCACGCCGGGCAGGCCTCTATATATATACATGACTTCATTCGCCAAAGAAACACTCCCAATCAGTCTTGAAGAGGAGATGCGGCGAAGCTACCTGGATTACGCCATGAGCGTGATCGTGGGACGCGCTCTTCCCGATGCCCGCGATGGCCTCAAACCGGTTCACCGCCGCGTGCTGTTCTCCATGCACGAGGCCAACAACGTCTGGAACCGCCCCTACGTGAAATGCGCGCGTGTCGTCGGTGACGTGCTGGGGCGCTTTCATCCGCACGGCGACTCGGCCACCTACGAGGCGCTGGTGCGCATGGCGCAGGATTTCTCGATGCGCTATCCGCTGATCGACGGACAGGGCAACTTCGGCTCGGTCGACGGCGACAGCGCGGCCGCTTACCGCTATACGGAATGCCGGCTGGAGAAGATCGCCGGCGACATCCTGGCCGATATCGGCAAGCAGACGGTCGATATGGTGCCCAACTACGACGGCAAGGAGCTGGAGCCCACCGTTCTGCCAACACGGGTGCCCAACCTGCTGGTCAACGGCTCGGGCGGTATCGCCGTGGGCATGGCCACCAACATCCCGCCGCACAACCTGAACGAAGTGGTGGACGCCTGCCTGCATCTGCTGCGCCAGCCCGAGGCCACGATCGACGAGTTGATGGAAATCGTGCCGGCGCCGGACTTCCCCACGGGCGGCATCATCTACGGCATCCAGGGCGTCAAGGACGGCTACCGCACCGGCCGTGGCCGCGTGGTGATGCGCGCCAAGGTGCATTTCGAGGACATCGACAAGGGCCAGCGCCAGGCGATCATCGTTGACGAGCTGCCCTACCAGGTCAACAAGAAGACGCTGCAGGAGCGCATGGCCGAGCTGGTGCACGAGAAAAAACTCGAAGGCATCAGCCACATCCAGGACGAGTCCGACAAGTCGGGCATGCGCCTGGTGATCGAATTGAAGCGCGGCGAAGTGCCCGAGGTGGTGCTGAACAACCTGTACAAGCAGACGCAGTTGCAGGACACCTTCGGCGTCAACATGGTGGCGCTGATCGACGGCCAGCCCAAGCTGTGCAACCTCAAGGAGTTGCTGCAGGTCTTCATCCAGCACCGCCGCGAAGTCGTCACACGGCGCACCGTGTATGACCTGCGCAAGGCGCGCGAGCGTGGTCACGTGCTGGAAGGCCTGGCGGTGGCGCTGGCGAATATCGACGACTTCATCCGCATCATCCGCGAGTCGCCCACCCCGCCGGTCGCCAAGGCCGAGCTGATGGCGCGCAGCTGGGACAGCGCGCTGGTGCGCGAGATGCTGACGCGCACGCGCGAGGACGGCGTCACCATCAGCGCCGACGACTACCGGCCCGAGGACCTGGAGCGCGACTACGGCCTGCAGACCGATGGCCTGTACCGCCTGTCGGACACGCAGGCTCAGGAAATCCTGCAGATGCGCCTGCAGCGCCTCACGGGCCTGGAGCAGGACAAGATCGTCGCCGAATACAAGGAAGTCATGGCCGAGATCGAGGACCTGCTCGACATCCTGGCCAAGCCGGCGCGCGTTTCCACCATCATCGGCGAAGAGCTGACGGCGCTGAAAACCGAGTTCGGCCAGACCAAGGAAGGCGCGCGCCGCTCCACCGTCGAGCACAACGCGCAGGATCTGGCCACCGAGGACCTGATCACGCCGACCGACATGGTGGTCACGCTCAGCCACACCGGCTACATCAAGGCCCAGCCACTCGGCGAATACCGGGCGCAAAAGCGCGGCGGCCGCGGCAAGCAGGCCACGGCGACCAAGGAAGACGACTGGATCGACCAGCTCTTCATCGCCAACACGCACGAATACATCCTGTGCTTCTCCAACCGCGGGCGGCTGTACTGGCTCAAGGTGTGGGAAGTCCCGTCGGGCTCGCGCGGCTCGCGCGGGCGCCCCATCGTCAACATGTTCCCGCTTGAAGAAGGCGAGAAAATCAACGTCGTGCTGCCGCTGACGGGCGAGGCCAGCCGGTTCCCCGACGACCGCTACGTGTTCATGGCGACTTCGATGGGCACCGTGAAGAAGACCGCGCTGTCGGACTTCAGCAACCCGCGCAAGGCCGGCATCATCGCGGTTGGCCTGGATGAGGGCGACTATCTGATCGGCGCCGCGCTGACCGACGGCGCGCACGACGTGATGCTGTTCTCCGACGGCGGCAAGGCCGTGCGCTTCGACGAGAACGACGTGCGCCCCATGGGTCGCAACGCCCGTGGCGTGCGCGGTATGCAACTGGAAGAAGGTCAGTCCGTCATCGCCATGCTGGTGGCCGAGGCCGAGGCGGCCGACCCCGGCACCGAGCCCAACACGCGCAACAGCGTGCTGACCGCCACCGAAAATGGTTACGGAAAACGCACGAACATTACGGAATACACGCGGCATGGCCGCGGCACCAAGGGCATGATCGCCATCCAGCAGAGCGAGCGCAACGGCAAAGTCGTCGCGGCGACCCTCGTCAGCGTTGAGGATGAGATCATGCTGATCACCGACAAGGGCGTGCTGGTGCGCACCCGCGTGGCCGAGATTCGCGAAATGGGCCGTGCCACGCAGGGGGTGACCCTCATCGCCCTTGACGACGGCGCCCAATTGAGCGGCCTGCAGCGCATTGTCGAAAATGATGCGCAAGATGCCGTATCCGATGAATCCCAAGACACCCCAACGGAGTAAACCCTTGAAATCCACCCTCACACGCCTTCCCGTCGCCATTCTTCTCGCGGCTGCTTGCGTCGTATCCACCAGCGCCATGGCGCAAAACGATGCCAAGCGCGCCCTGGCGACCAAGCTTGCCCAAATTCAGGCCAAAGCCGACAGCGGCGCCCTGGCCGGACAACTGACCGACACCGCCGTTGGCCCGGTGCTGGCCAGCTGGTCGCAGCGGCTGGACGAAACGGTGCCGCCCGCACGCCAGAAGGAAGTGCGTGAAAAGCTGGATGTCGAGCTGAAGAAGTACGCCGAGAACACCTACAAGATCGTCGAAGCCCAGACCGCCAAATCGGCCGAGGCAGCGCTGGTGCCCATCTTCATGGAAAAGCTGAGCGAGGACGAGCTCAAGACCATCATCGCGTACCTTGAATCGCCCGTCAGCGCCAAGTTTCAGGCGCTCGGTGGCGAGGCCACCAATGCCTGGGCCAAGAAGGTGGTCGAGGCCACCAAGGCATCGGTCGAAAGCGGCGCCAAGAACTTCGACGCCGCCGCCAACCGCATCGTGGGCGGCAGCAAGAAGTAAGCTCCGCTACCGCGCTGGCGTCCCCGGGTGGCCGCCACGCTTTTTCAGATTCGCCGATTCGCATGAACTCGCCCACTTCCGTTGTGCAGTCCGAGGCCCTGGCCAAGCTGCGCGTCCAGATCGACAGTCTGGACGCGCAGTTGCTGTCGCTGCTCAACCAGCGCGCCCGCGTGGCCGAGGAGGTGGGCGAGCTCAAGCGCCAGGAAGGCACGCCCTTCTTCCGCCCCGACCGCGTGGCGCAGGTGATCGAGCGGATTCAGGCCGACAACCGCGGGCCGCTGCTGAACCAGCATGTCGCCGCCATCTGGCGCGAGGTCATGTCCGCCTGCCTGGCGCTGGAAGTGCCGCAGCGCGTGGCCGTGCTGGGGCCGCAAGGCACCTTCTGCGAACAGGCCGCCATCGAATTCTTCGGCAGCGCCGCCAACCTGATTTACTGCAACAGCTTCGACGAGGTGTTCCACGCCACGGCCGCGGGCACGTCGCAATTCGGCGTGGTCGGCATGGAAAACTCCACCGAAGGCGTGGTGGCGCGCTCGTTCGACCTGTTCCTGCATTCGCCCGTGCACACCGTGGGCGAAGTCAGTCTGCTGGTGCGTCACAACCTGCTGCGGCAAGTCAACTCGCTGGACGGCATCGAAGTCGTGCTGGCGCATCCGCAGGCGCTGATGCAGTGCCAGGGCTGGCTGTCCACGCACCTGCCCCAGGCCGAACGGCGCGCCGTGTCGAGCAACGCCGAGGGCGCGCGGCTGGCCGCCGCCAACCCGTCATTCGCCGGTCTGGCCAGCGAACGCGCCGCGGCACGGTTCGGCCTGCACATCGTGGCGCACGCCATCCAGGACGAGGCCTACAATCGGACACGCTTCGCCGTCATCTGCCTGCCCCAAACCTTGGCGATGCCGGCGGCCAGCGGACGCGATTGCACCAGCATCGTGGTATCGGTGCCCAACAAGCCGGGCTCGGTCCATGACATGCTGACTCCGTTGAAAAAACACGGTGTGTCGATGACGCGGTTCGAATCGCGTCCGGCCAAATCCGGCAAATGGGAATACTATTTCTATATCGACCTGCAGGGTCATCCGAGCCAGCCCAACGTAGCGGCGGCTCTGGCCGAGCTTCAGGCCTATTGCGCCTTCTTCAAGATGCTGGGCGCCTATCCATTGGGACACGATGTTTGAACAACTCGGACTGATCGGCTGCGGCCTGATGGGCGGATCTTTCGCCCTCGCGCTCAAGCGCGCCGGTCTGGTGCGCCGCGTGGTCGGCTACAGCAAATCGCCCTCCACCACCGCGCGTGCATTGCAGATGGGCGTGATTGACGTCGAGGCGCCATCCGCCCTGCTGGCCGTTTCCGGCGCCGACCTGGTGCTGCTGGCCGTGCCGGTGGCCGCCACCGAAACCACGCTCAAGGCCATCCGCCACCTGGTCAACCCCGACATGCTGATCATGGACGTGGGCTCCAGCAAGCGCGACGTGGTTGACGCCGCGCGCCGCGTGCTGAAGCTGGACATCGGCGTGTTCGTCCCCTGCCACCCCATCGCCGGGCGCGAGGTATCGGGTGTTGAAAACGCCGACGTGAACCTGTACGCCGGCCGCCAGGTCATCCTCACGCCGATAGACCGCACGCTGGCCGCCAAGGTCGATCAAGCCACGTCGCTGTGGCGCGGGCTTGGCTGCGAGGTACTGACCATGTCGCCCGAAGCGCATGACGCGGCCTTCGCCGCCGTCAGCCACCTGCCGCACCTGCTGACGTTCGCGCTCATGAACAGCATCACCGGCCAGGCGGATGGCAAGGACTACCTCTCGCTGGCTGGCAGCGGGTTCCGGGATTTCAGCCGCATCGCCGCCAGCGACCCGCAGATGTGGCGTGACGTACTGATCGCCAACCGCGAAGAGCTGGGCCGCCAGGCCGAGCTGTTCCAGCAGGCACTGGCGGAGCTTCAACAACTGATCGCCAGCGGCCAGGCCGATGACCTGGAACGCCTGATCAACCGCGCAAGCCACGCGCGCGCCAACTGGCGCGTTTCGCCTGGCGCGCGCTGACCGCGACCACGCCTCCATGTTCGAGACCACGTTTCTCGACGTGCCCGCCTTGCGCTCGGTCTCCGGCACCGTGCGCCTGCCCGGCTCCAAGAGCATTTCCAACCGGGTGCTGCTGCTGGCGGCGCTGTGCGAAGGCCGCACCACCATTCACGACCTGCTTGATTCCGACGACACCCGCGTGATGCTGCAGGCGTTGCGTCAGCTGGGTTGCGACGTCGTGGTGGACGGCGCGACAGCCGTCATCGAAGGCCTGGGCCAACACCCGCGCCAGCCACAAGCCGCGCTGTTCCTGGGCAATGCCGGCACGGCCATGCGGCCACTGACGGCCGCGCTGGCGGTGCTGGGCGGCGATTACACGCTGAGCGGCATCCCGCGCATGCACGAGCGGCCCATCGGAGACCTGGTCGATGCCCTGCGCGCCCTTGGCTGCCATATCGACTGCCTGGGCCAGGAAGGCTATCCGCCCTTGCGCATCGGCCAGCCACGACTGCGGCTTGATCAGCCGGTTCCCGTGCGTGGCGATGTGTCCAGCCAGTTCCTCACGGCGCTGCTCATGGCCTTGCCACTGGCCGCGAAAACCCAGGACGTCGTCATTGAGGTCGTGGGCGAGCTGATCTCCAAACCCTACATCGACATCACGCTGCGGTTGCTGGCGCGCTTCGGCGTGGCCGTCCGCCGCGATGGCTGGGCGCGCTTTGTCATCCCGGCTGGCAGCCGCTACCAGTCGCCAGGCACCATCCATGTCGAGGCAGATGCCTCATCCGCTAGCTATTTCATAGCTTCTGGCGCTTTATCGGCGGTGACCGAAGGCCAAAATGGCTTGAAAATTGAAGGTGTGGGAGAGACCTCCATCCAGGGCGATATCCGCTTCGTCGAAGCCGCGCGGATGATGGGCGCCGACATCCAAAGCGGCCCCAATTGGCTGCACGCGCGGCGCGGCCAGTGGCCGCTGAAGGCCATCGACCTGGACTGCAACCACATCCCCGACGCCGCCATGACGCTGGCCGTGATGGCGCTGTACGCCGACGGGCCGACCACGCTGCGCAACATCGCCAGCTGGCGCGTGAAGGAGACCGACCGCATCGCCGCCATGGCCACCGAACTGCGCAAGCTGGG
The DNA here is from genome assembly GCA_030538085.1 of Pseudomonadota bacterium. GTDB lineage: Bacteria > Pseudomonadota > Gammaproteobacteria > Burkholderiales > Burkholderiaceae_C > Ottowia. Next base: position 50,191 of record JAUNUR010000001.1, read on the forward strand.
CGCCGAAGTGGAAGAAGGCGCCGATTTCATCCGGGTGATGCCGCTGCCCGACGCGGGCGCCTGGGGCGCGGCGTCGATCCACACCTACGACGACCACCGCATGGCCATGTGCGGCTCATTGGCCGCCTTCAACCCCGCCGGCCTGCCCGTGCGCATTGAAGACCCAAAGTGCGTCGCCAAGACCTTCCCTGATTATTTCGAAACACTGTTCGCCGTGGCCCGGCCCACGGGCGCCGTGCCGGTCATCTGCATTGATGGCCCCACGGCCTCCGGCAAGGGAACGTTGGCCAGCGAGATCGCGCGCCGGCTGGGTTACCACTACCTCGACTCCGGCTCGCTGTACCGGCTCACCGGGCTGGCCACGCGGCGCGCGCAACTGGCGCCCGACCCGTGCAATGAAGCGGCCATCAGCACTCTCGCCCAGTCCCTGCCGGTGCGCTTCGTGGCCGACCGCATCCTGCTTGGCGAGGAAGACGTCAGCGACGCCATTCGCACCGAGGCCGCGGGCATGGATGCCTCGCGCGTGTCCGCCTTGCCTGGCGTTCGGCAGGCGCTCCTGGATTTGCAGCACAACTTTGCCTGCCTGCCCGGCCTGGTGGCCGATGGCCGGGACATGGGCACGACCATCTTTCCTCACGCGCCCCTCAAGGTCTACCTCACCGCCGGTGCCGCGCAACGTGCTGAAAGACGCCATAAGCAATTGATTTCCAAGGGAATTCCTGCTAAGCTCGATAGTCTTCGCGCTGATTTGGAAGCGCGCGATGCGCGGGATCAGTCCCGCGCCGCGTCGCCCTTGCAACCCGCGCAAGACGCCCTGCTGCTGGACAACTCGCGGCTGACGATCGAGGAATCGGTCGATCAGGTACTGCGCTGGTGGCAGGAAAGGCAGCCATTTCGCCCCAGCTAAGCAGGGGATCGCGTTGCCCACCCGGCCCAAGAGTCTGATCTTCGGACAGTTTGTGTCGGCATTTCGTCCATCCGGCTTCCTTCCGCGCGTCCAAGCGCATTGAGCCGGATGGGTTGTTCAACCTGACCGCGGTACACCCGCACACCACGCCCCGCCACCAGCCTTTAGAAACGATTGCACCGTGCCATCGTGAACCTGCGTGCGCGGACAAGGAAATCTTTCATGTCTGAATCTTTTGCCCAGTTGTTCGAGGAATCCCTGCAGCGCACCGAAATGCGCCCGGGTGAAGTCATCACCGCCGAAGTGGTGCGCGTCGAGCACAGCTTCGTCGTCGTGAATGCCGGCCTCAAATCCGAGGCCTACATCCCGATCGAGGAATTCAAGAACGACCAAGGCGAGGTCGAGGTCGAACCCGGCGCCTTCGTGCCGGTGGCCATCGGCTCCATCGAAAACGGCTACGGCGACACCATCCTGAGCCGCGACACCGCCAAGCGCCTGGCCTCGTGGCTGGCGCTGGAGCAAGCGCTGGAATCCGGCGACTTCGTCACCGGCACCACCAGCGGCAAGGTCAAGGGCGGCCTGACGGTGCTGGTCAACGGCATCCGCGCCTTCCTGCCCGGCTCGCTGGTCGACACCCGTCCCACCAAGGACCTGACTCCGTACGAGAACAAGACGATGGAGTTCAAGGTCATCAAGCTCGACCGCAAGCGCAACAACGTGGTGCTCTCCCGCCGCGCCGTGGTCGAGGCCAGCATGGGCGAAGAGCGCGCCAAGCTGATGGAGACGCTGAAGGAAGGCGCCATCGTCGAAGGCGTGGTCAAGAACATCACCGAATACGGTGCCTTCGTCGACCTGGGCGGCATCGACGGCCTGCTGCACATCACCGACATGGCCTGGCGCCGCGTGCGTCACCCGTCCGAGGTGGTGCAGCCCGGTCAGGAAATCACGGCCAAGATCCTCAAGTTCGACACCGAGAAGAACCGCGTGTCGCTGGGCCTCAAGCAGATGGGCGACGACCCGTGGCTGGGCGTGAGCCGCCGTTACCCGCAAGGCACGCGCATGTTCGGCAAGGTCACCAACATCGCCGATTACGGTGCCTTCGTCGAGCTGGAGCCGGGCATCGAAGGCCTGGTGCACGTGTCCGAGATGGACTGGACCAACAAGAACGTCGCACCCAGCAAGGTCGTGTCGATGGGCGACGAGGTCGAGGTCATGGTGCTGGAGATCGACGAGGACAAGCGCCGCATCTCCCTGGGCATGAAGCAGTGCCGCGCCAACCCGTGGCAGGAATTCGCCCAGAACACCAAGCGCGGCGACCGCGTCAAGGGCCCGATCAAGTCGATCACCGACTTCGGCGTGTTCGTGGGTCTTGCCGCCGGCATCGACGGCCTGGTGCACCTGTCCGACTTGTCCTGGAACGAGCCCGGCGAAGCTGCCGTGCGCAACTACAAGAAAGGCCAGGAAGTCGAAGCCATCGTGCTGGCCGTCGACGTGGACCGCGAGCGCATCAGCCTGGGCATCAAGCAGCTCGATCAGGACCCGTTCACCACCTTCGTGACGGTGAACGACAAGGGCCAGACGGTGACCGGCAAGGTCAAGAGCGTGGATGCCAAGGGCGCCGAGATTGACCTGGGCAACGACGTGCTGGGTTACCTGCGCGCCGGCGAGATCAGCCACGACCGCGTGGAAGACGCCAGCCAGGTGCTGAAGGTGGGCGACGAAGTGACCGCCGTGGTGGTCAACGTCGACCGCAAGACGCGCAACATCCAGTTGTCGGTGAAAGCCAAGGACGCCGCCGATCAGCAGGAAGCCATGGCCAGCCTCAGCCAGGGCAGTGGCACCGCCGGCACCACCAGCCTGGGCGCGCTGCTGCGTGCCAAGCTGGACAACAACGACAAGGGCTGAGCGTTGGGCGTTCGGCGTTGAGCGTGTTGCAACGCTGAACGCTGAACGCTGAACGCACGAATGACCCGTTCCGATCTTGTTGAACTGCTGGCCGAACGTTTCGGCCAGCTCACCCAGCGCGACGCCGACGCGGCCGTCAAGACCATTCTTGACGCCATGAGCGACACGCTGGTGCGTGGGCACCGCATCGAAATCCGCGGTTTTGGCAGTTTTTCGATCAACCGGCGTCCACCGCGGCTTGGCCGCAACCCGCGCACGGGCGAAAGCGTGCAGATTCCGGAGCGGCGCGTGCCTCACTTCAAGCCGGGCAAGGCTCTGCGCGAAGCGGTCGGTGCGCAGCCGGTCGATGCCGCGGCGCCCGATTCGTGACGCCGCCGCTAGAATCGTCTTCAATCTGAAGAAGACGCATGAACAAACTCACCCGGCTGCTGACGTGGATACTGAAGGCAGCCGTTTTTTTTGCCCTGTTCGCCTTCGCGCTGAACAACCAGCAGGACGCCACCGTCCACCTGTTGTTCGGCCATCAATGGCGCGCGCCCATGATGCTCATCGTGCTGGCGGCTTTCGCGCTCGGCCTGGTGGTCGGGGTGCTGGGCATGTTGCCGCGTTGGTGGTCACGACGCCGGCCAGGGTACGCGTCGACCGGCGCGCATTCCGAACTGGACTCCTTCAGTGACCAGATGACCCACACCCGCCATGGAGCTTGATCTCAGTTGGATTCTGCTGGGCGTGCCCATTGTGTTCGCGCTGGGCTGGCTGGCCTCGCGGCTTGATCTGCGCCAACTGCGCATCGAGAACCGGCAAGCCCCGAAGGCCTATTTCAAGGGCCTCAACTACCTTCTGAATGAACAGCAGGACCAGGCCATCGACGCCTTCATCGAGGCCGTGCAGAAAGACCCCGACACGTCGGAGCTGCACTTCGCGCTGGGCAGCCTGTTCCGCCGCCGGGGCGAATATGAACGCGCCGTGCGCGTGCACGAGCACCTGCTGTCGCGCGCCGATCTGAGCAAGGTCGACCGCGACCGGGCGCAACACGCCCTGGCGCAGGATTTCCTGAAGGCGGGCCTGCTCGACCGCGCCGAGGAAGCGTTGCGCAAGCTCGACGATACGCAGTACCAGGAACAGGCCTGGCTCACCCTGCTGGCCCTGCATGAGCGCGCCCGCGACTGGGACCAGGCGGGCGCCGCCGCGCGCCGGCTGCAGCAGGCCGGCCAGGGCGATTTCTCGGCCCGGCTGGCGCATTACCAGTGCGAACTGGCCGCCAACGCGCTGAACAAGCAGAAAGATCCCCAGGCGGCACGCCAGCTTCTCGACCGCGCCGTGCAGGACGCGCCTACCGCTGCGCGGCCGCGCATCCAACTGGCCGGCTTGCTGACGGGGCAGGACGATCTTCGCGGCGCGTTCGATCAACTGGTCGAGCTTGCGCGGCACGCCCCGCAGGCACTTCCGCTGGTGGCCAGCGAACTGGTGCGCATTGGCCAGGCCACCGGCCAGCTCACCCGTGCCGCCGCGTTGCTTCAGCAGGGCTACGCGGCGGCGCCGTCGGTGGACGTGGCCGATGCGCTGGTGCAAGCCCAACTGGTAGGCGGTGCGCCCGTGCACGAAGCACGCGAAGGCTATGTGCGCCACATGACGCAAGAGCCCTCCCTGATCGCGGCCACGCGCTGGCTGAGCCATGAACCCTTTGCCCAGGAAGGCGCCCATCCGGTGGTGCAGCGCTCGCTCGAACACGCGGCCCGCCCGCTGGCCCGGTATCGCTGCGCCGCGTGCGGCTTCGAGGCTCAGGGCTACTTCTGGCAATGCCCGGGCTGCCAGGCGTGGGAAAGCTTCCCGCCCAAGCGCATCGAAGAGTTGTAGTCACCCTAGAAACGGCAGTTGGATGCGCCCGAGCGTGCCGTGATGGGCGTGCCAGGCAAGGCGCGAGGACGCGGCAGGCTCGTGCCTGCAAGGACGAGCAACGCGGCATGGCGCGGCCAGCGCGGTGCGATCGGGTGCATAGCGCGCTCACCCAACAGGTGAATGTGATCGAAGCTGTGAAAGTCAGCGTTCATGCCGGTTGCCCAAGGATGGCGAGCGGTCAACTGCCGTTTCTAGGGTCACCGCCTTTGCCACTCGGGCCGCATACTGGTAATCCCTGAGAGGGGGTCAAAAACATGGGCACCCATGGCAAGATGGCTTCGCTGGCGAAATGTCAGCTAAATCATTACAACCAATGAAGGGAATATCCATGTTGAAAAAACTCCTGGCCTTGTTGGCCCTGTTCTACGCCGCTGTCTCATTCGCGGCTGTTGATGTCAACACCGCCACCGCCGCTGATCTGGAAGGTATCAAGGGCATTGGCCCCACCACGTCCAGCCGGATCATCACCGAGCGCAAGAAAGGCAACTTCAAGGATTGGGCCGACTTCATCGCCCGCGTGAAAGGCGTGGGCGAGAAAAGCGCGGCGCGCTTCTCCACCGAGGGGCTGACGATCAACGGCGCCGCCTATGCCGGAGCAGCCGCCAAGCCCGCCCCCGCCGCCAAGGCGAAAGCACCAACAGCCGCACCGGCACCCGCCAGCACAAGCACGGCCCCCGCCGCCAAGGCGCCGGCACCAGCGAAGAAGTAACTCGCTGGCACCTTGGGCACCATCGCGGCACGCCGTTGGCGCGTGCCGCTTTAGTTTCACCAAGGCCCTCTTGTGGCGCCTGTCACACGAGAGCGGCACAATCAAGGGCCATGAGAATCCTGCACACCATGCTGCGCGTGGGCAACCTCCAGCGCTCGATCGACTTCTATACCCAGGTGCTCGGCATGCAATTGCTGCGCACATCCGAGAATCCCGAATACAAGTATTCGCTGGCCTTTCTTGGCTTCGACGGCGGCAACCCGGGCCAGGCCGAGATTGAATTGACCTACAACTGGGGCACCGAGCAATACGAGATGGGCACGGCCTACGGGCACATCGCCCTCGGCGTGCCCGATGCCTATGCGGCGTGCGAAAAAATCAAGGCCGCAGGCGGCAGCGTCACGCGCGAAGCCGGCCCGGTCAAGGGCGGCACCACCGTCATCGCTTTCGTCACCGACCCGGACGGCTACAAGATCGAGCTGATCCAGCGCGCCGACGACACCTCCACCGGCCAAGGCCTGCGCTGAAGCCGCAGCCCCCCGAACCTCATGACCCGCACACGGCTCCAACGCCCGCTTCGACTTTGAACACTCCCGCCTCTGTCATTGCCCCACCATTGGCCAACCATGCCGAGATCGAGCTCAAGCTCGGTCTGCCCGGCGCCGACCCCAAGACCATCGGCGACAAACTGGCCGCCCTGCCCCTGCTGACCAAGCTGCCCACCACGCAGCAGAAGTTGCGCAACATCTATTTCGACACCCCGGCGCAGCATCTGCGCAAGGCCGCGGCGGTGCTGCGTCTGCGCAGCCAGCGCCAGGACGGCGGCAAGGCGCTCTGGCTGCAGACCATGAAGACCGAGGACGCCGGCGCCGGCGGCCTGAGCCAGCGCGGCGAATGGGAAGCCACGGTGCACGAGGGCAAGCTCGACCCCATCGCGCTGCAAGGCACGCCCTGGCCCACGCTGGACCCCGACGGCCAGCTCCTGTCGCAACTGGCGCCCTGCTTCGAAACCGATGCCACCCGCACGCTGCGTCTGTTCACGGGCGAGGACGGCAGCCGCATCGAGGTGGTGCTGGACATCGGCGGCATCCGCGCCGGTGACGAGCGCGCCGAGCTGTGCGAGCTGGAACTGGAACTGCTCAAGGGCCCGCCCGAAGCCCTGTTCGCACTGGCCGACCAGATCGCCAGCCACCTGCCGGTGCTGCCCGACCCGGTCAGCAAGGCCGAGCGCGCCTGGCGCCTGGTCGACGGCACCACGCGCGCGCCACGCCGCGCGCGCAAGCTGGAACTGGCCGAGAGCACGCCCGTGCTGCTGGCCGCGCAAGCCGTTCTGGGCGAAATGCTGGGCCAGTTCATGGAGAACCTGGGCGGCATCGTGCGTTCCGACGGCCCCGAGCTGGTACACCAGGCGCGCGTGGGCTGGCGGCGCTGGCGCAGTGCGCTGTGGCTGTTCAAGCCCCTGCTGGCCCAAGCCCACCCCGCGCCCGACACCGCGGGCCTGCGACCGCTGCTCAATGCCCTGGGCGCCATGCGCGATCTGGACGTAGCGGCGCTGGAAAGCCTGCCGCAGTGGGCCGACGCCTACATCGCGGGCGACGACGAGCGAGCCCACGAGTGGCAGGCCATGGAAGCCGCCGTCGCCGCCGAACACCGCATTCGCCGCGCGGGCCTGCTCAGCACCCTTGAATCGCCCGGCACCGGGCAGGCCCTGCTGCGGCTGGAGCGTTGGCTGCACCTGCTGCCTCAGGCCGCCTGGACGCCCGAGTTGGCTGAGCGCGACATTGGCGGCTGGGCCGCTGCCCGCACCAAGAGGCTGCACGCGCGCCTGGCCGAGGAAGTCGAGGAAATGGACGCCGCCGACCTGGATACCGAGGAAGGCATCGAGCACCAGCACAACGTGCGTCTGCTCGCCAAGCGCACCCGCTACGTGCTGGAAGCCTTGCGCACCGTGCTGCCCAAGGAGCGCACGCGCCGCTGGCAGGAACAAGCCACCGAACTGCAGACCAACATTGGCGCCGCGCGCGACCTGATGCTGCTGGCCACGCTGCTGGAGCCGCTGGGCATTCAGCCCAGCATCCTGGGTTTCATGCGTGGCGTGGCGGCGGGCCGCATGGCGGATCAGTAGCCGCGGGCGCGGAATATGGCCCCGAAAGGGATCACCCTAGAAACGGCCTTGGCCACGATAAGGCGCCGCGCGCGCTCTGCACGCTGCCTCGCGGGCAGCACTGAGACTTATTGGTACCCCACATTCCCTCGTCATTGCGACGAAAGCCGCAACGCAATCCATGGGGCGCCACCTTCACACAGTGTTGACCCGCTGACACCGTGTGGATTGCGGCCTTCGCCGCAATGACGGGATGAGGTGAAGACATCGCATAAATTGTCCTGAATTACGAAACTCTCAATAATCAGCGTGCCACAAGCAAAAAACCCGGCCATGCCGGGTTTTTTGCTGCGCGGAGCGGCACGCTCGGTGCCGCGAAATGGTTTATTCCAGACTCACTTCCACCCGGCGCGCCTCGGCGTTGCTGCCGTCGCCGGTGGTCACCTCGGGCTTTTTCAGCTCCAGCTTGTCCTCACCAATGCCCAAGGCGTTCAACGCATCACGCACGGCAAAGGCGCGCTGCTTGGCCAGTTCCTCGTTCTTGGCTGGATCGCCCGTCACATCGTGGTAGCCGCTGATGATGGCCTTCTGCCCCGCCGCCACGCCCTTGACCACATCGGCCAGCGCATCGGCCGCGCCCGGCGCCAACTCGGCGCTGCCGCTGGCGAAGTAGAACTTGACCACTCCGTCTTCCACGCGGATGCTGGCGCCATCGCCCACCGCGCCCTGACCAGCGGCTGCTCCCGATACGCCAGACAAGGCACCACCCGTCATGGCGGTACTGGCGCCTGCCGCAACCGGTGCCGCGCCCTTGCCGGTGCGGTACAGGCCAAACCCGATCGCCAGGCTGATGGCGAGCAGGACCGCGCCAATCAGCACGGCCCACATCACGCCCTGGTTGTCATCGTCTTGTGCACTCATGAGTTCTCCACATAAATTGGGGCGATTGTATAAAGTCCCGCCATGCTGCCCGCTGACGACGCCTACGTCCCCTACGAACATTTGCGCCAGCCAGGCCGCGACCCGCGGCGCATGCTGGCCCAGACGCGAAGTGAATGGCTCCGGCGGTCTGGCCCACGGCCCGACCTGTGGGTGTTCGGCTACGCCTCGCTGATCTGGCGGCCCGACTTCGGCTTCAGCGAGCGCCACGCCACCCGCGTGCACGGCTGGCACCGTGCGCTGGCCATGTGGAGCCGCGTCAACCGGGGCACGCCCGAGCAGCCTGGCCTGGTGTTCGCGCTGTTGCCCGGTGGCAGCTGTTCGGGGCTCGTGTACCGCGTGCCCGGCCACGATGCCGAAGCCGTGTTCGACACCCTGTGGGCGCGCGAAATGCCCAGCGGCGTGTACGACGCGCGCTGGCTGCGCTGCGCCACGCCGCACGGGCAGGTGGCGGCGCTGGCCTTCACGCTGTCGCGCCGCAGCCCCTCCTTCACCGGCGAGCTGGCGCCCGAGCAGTACCGCCACATCTTCCGCCACGCCAGCGGCCGCTACGGCAGCACGCTGGACTACGCGCGCCGCACGATGGAAACCTTGCGCGAACATGGCATTCACGACCGGCGGCTGCGCGCCCTGCTCGACCTGGCCGACGCCTAAAGAGGCTGCCCCCAAACTCCTCGCGACGCGCTTGTCGCCGGTCTCGGGCGCCCTGCGATCAGGCGCATCCAACTGCCGTTTCTAGGCTGACAGCCACGCGCTGCCTATACTGCCGCGCATGAGTGACATCGCCCACCTGCGCAAGAGCTACGAGCGCGCCGAGCTGTCCGAGGACGCTTCGCACGCCGACCCCCTGAAACAATTCGAGCAATGGTTCGACGAAGCCCTCAAAAGCGAAGTCCCCGAAGCCAACGCCATGACCCTGGCCACCGTGGGCAGCGACCTGCGGCCCAGCACGCGCGTGGTGCTGATCAAGGCGTTCGACGCGCGCGGCATCGTCTGGTACACCAACTACCAGAGCCGCAAGGGCCTGGAGTTGGCTGGCAACCCGTATGCGGCGCTGCAGTTTCACTGGGTCGAGCTGGAGCGCGTGGTGCGCATCGAAGGCCTGGTCGAACAAGTGAGCGATGCCGACAGCGATGCCTACTACGCCAGCCGCCCGCTCGATCACCGCCTGGGCGCCTGGGCCAGCCCGCAAAGCCAGGTCATCTCGGGCCACGCTTGGCTGGTGGCCGAGGCCGCCAAGGTGGGGGCCAAGTTCCTGCTCAATCCGCCGCGCCCGCCGCACTGGGGCGGCTACCGCCTTCAGCCCGACCGCTGGGAGTTCTGGCAGGGCCGCAAGAGCCGTCTGCATGACCGCCTGCGGTACCGCCTGGAAAACAGCGGCTGGCTGCGTGAGCGGCTGTCTCCCTGAAAAACCGCTGTCCCCAGCGCCTGGCGTTGCGCCAATTTCCGTACCTCCCTTGCCATGACCGCACCAACCCTTCCCTCTTCCACCCGCATCGCCTTCATCGGCGGCGGCAACATGGCCAGCGCCATCATTGGTGGCCTGATCCGGCAAGGCCTACCGGCGGCGCGAATTCAGGTGGTCGAGCCGTTCGAGGCCACGCGATCACGCCTGCAATCGCAGCATGGCGCGCACGTTCATCCCGCCGCCGGGTCGTTTCTGGCGGATGCCGATCTGATCGTGTGGGCGGTCAAGCCGCAGAACTTCCATGAGGCGGCGGCACCCGTTGCCCCCCATGTTGGCGGCGCGCTGCAACTGTCGGTGATGGCCGGCATCCGCGCGGCCACCATCGCCACCGCCACGGGCCGGACGCGCGTCGTGCGCTGCATGCCCAACACGCCCGCCCTGGTGGGCCGCGGCATGACGGGCCTGTTCGCCAGCGAGGCCGTCCGCCCCGCCGACCGGCAATTGGCCGAAGCCGTGATCCGCACCACGGGCGACGCCCTGTGGGTGGCGCATGAAGCACAGCTTGACGCCGTCACCGCGCTATCCGGCTCCGGCCCCGCCTATGTGTTCTATTTTCTGGAAGCCATGCAGCAAGCCGGCACCGAACTGGGCCTGTCGCCCGAACAGGCCCGCCGCCTGGCCGAAGGCACCTTCGCCGGCGGCGCCCACCTGGCGGCCGAGTCGCCCGAGCCTCTGGCCCTGCTGCGCGAGCGCGTGACCAGCAAGGGCGGCACCACCCATGCCGCACTGACGGCCATGCAAGAAGCAGGCATCGGCCCCGCCTTCGTCAAGGCCATGCACGCTGCCTGCACGCGCGCTCAGGAGCTGGGTCAGGTGTTCGGCGATCAGACCCCAAGCTCCGCTAGTGCGAAATAGTACACAAAATCAGCGTAAACCCTGATTGACATCAAACTTACTTATCCCAAATCAATATCTTTCAGACCCCAAAAGTACTACAGTCCAACCCTTCGTCGGGAAACCTGGCGAGCTGAGCCTCCTTATCGCACTGACCAGCTTGCCACCCGTGTAACTTTTTGGTTGTATCGCAGTGCGAAAGGAGTCTCGTCATGCTGCATTTATCTCGCCGTCAAATCACTGTGCTCGGTCTGGCCACACTGGTCGGCACACCCGCGTGGGCTCAGGTCAAGGATCTGAACGACGCCATCAACAAGGCTGGTCGCCAGCGCATGCTGTCGCAGCGCACGGCCAAGGCCTATCTCGCCCTGGCGCTGCAGACCCAGACCAGCCAGGCCGAAAAAATCCTCAGCCAATCCATGGCGCTGTTCGACCGCCAACTGACCGAGCTGAAATCGTTCTCGCCCACCGCCGATATCCGCGACACCTACACGCAGCTTGAAGCGGCCTGGAGCAACTACAAGGAAAAGCTGGTCGGCAAGGCACCCACGCTGGCCGGCGCCGAAGCCGTGATTGCCCAGTCCGAGGCCGTGCTGCAACTGGCTCACAAGGGCACGGGTCAACTGGAGCAGGCTTCCGGCGCACCGGTGGGCCATCTGGTCAACGTGGCGGGCCGCCAGCGCATGCTGTCGCAGCGCCTGGCCAAGTACTCGTATGCCACCGCCGGCAAGATCGACCCCAACGGCGCTCAGGCTGAAATCGGCAAGGCACGCACCGACTTCCTGGCCGGCATGAAGACCCTTGCCGACGCGCCGCAGGCCACCCCTCGCATCAAGGACCAGCTCAAGCTGGCCGACCAGCAGTGGGTGTTCTTCGACTCCGCCTTGCAGAGCACGCGCGAAGGCACCGCCAGCAAGGACACGCTGGCCAACGTGCTGACCACCAGCGAGAACATCCTGACCGTGTTGAACGACGTCACCGGTCTGTACGCCGCTCTGACCTGATTCCCATTTCGACTTCAAAGCATCAATCACCGTCATCCCGGCGAAGGCCGGGATCCATGCTTCTCCGCACACGCCGTCTGGATTCCAGCTTGCGCCGGAATGACGGGATATTGCAGCTTGATCTGGAATTGAAATAGGACACCAGAAAAACCCGCGCCCTCAGCTACCTGTTCGCAATCTCTGCGCGGGCGCCTGGGCGCGGTCTTGCGGCGTCTTTCGGCATTGCGATCCTTGGGTCATGCGCGTGCCATCAGAACCCCCCTCACATTCCCTCGTCATTGCGGCGAAGGCCGCAATCCATGGGGCGTCACCTTGATACGGCATTCACCTGCGGACACCGCGTGGATTGCGGCCTTCGCCGCAATGACGGGATGAGGTGAAGGCACTGCAGAGGGAGGGGGACTTCGTCAAAAAAATAATGGCTAAAACAAGGCCTTGGCGCCTGATTTACAAGCGCATACAGCTCTTGTTTTGATACCTTCATCCCGCGCCAAATGGTTAGCGCCTGATTTCAGGTGACCACCGGCATCACCCATTCCGATTCCAGACCAAAGTAGCCGCATCGCGTAGGGATGACGGCTATTGAGCAGCCCAACCCTGCCAACAGGGCCGGTGTACCCGAAGAAAATCAATGACTTACAAAACGTTTTCTTGAGAGGTCTTGATGCAATGAAGACGGAGTCACACGCCTTCAGCGCACCGGCTCCGCTACAACCACTTACTCAACCGCCCAAGGCGTACGACAGCGCGATGCCCACGAACACGGTGAAGCTGAGCCAGTGGTTTTGCTTGAACGCCGTGAAGCAACCTTCTCGCGTGCGGCCGCGAATCAGCGTGTAATGCCACACGGCCTGCGCGGCGGCCACGGCGAAAGCCATGTAGAGAATCACTGATGGCGCATGCTTGGCGCTGACCCAGAGCCAGACCGCCAGGTAGACGGCATAAAAAACCATGATCGCCACCACATCCAGCCGGCCCAGCGTGATGGCCGAGGTCTTGATGCCGATCTTCAGGTCGTCATCCCGGTCGACCATGGCGTATTCGGTGTCGTAGGCCAGCACCAGCGCGATCTTGCCCATGAACAGCCACAGCGCTTCCAGCGGCACGCGCCCCTGCGCGGCCGCGTAGGCCATCGGAATGCCGAAGCCAAAAGCAACGCCCAGTACCGCCTGCGGCATGGCGAAAAAGCGCTTGGTGAACGGGTAGGCGATGGTGACCAGCAACGCCGGCACCGACCAGGCGATGACGGCGCCATTGGTGGTCAACGCCAGGGCAAAGGCCAGCAAAGCCAGCACCGCGCCCACGGCCAGAGCCTCTTTCACGCTGATGTGCCCGCTGGTAATGGGGCGCTGCGCCGTGCGCTTGACGTGGCGGTCGATGTCACGGTCGGCCACATCGTTGATACAGCAGCCGGCCGAGCGCATCAGCACCGTACCCAGCGTGAAAACGATGAACAAATGCCAGCCCGGCCAGCCGCCAGCCGCCAGCCACAGCGCGCCCAGCGTGGGCCAGTACAGCACCAGCCAGCCCGCGGGCCGATCCCAGCGGATCAGGTCCAGATACAACGAGAGCTTGCCGCGCGGCGCGGGCGCGGGGTGGGGAGCGGTGGTCGTCATGGCGTGTTTCGCGGTCGGGCCGCGGGACTACCCAGCGGCAAGATCATGGCGGCAATACTAGCAAAACAATAGCTGACCCGGCTTGGCGGGCGAGGTGTCTGCTCTTCGAAACCCGGTCTCACCAGCGCCGCGCCTGCTGCACGGCCCCCACCGTCAGCAGCAGCGCCGTGGCCGCCCACAGCAAGCCGCCCAGCACGTCGCTCAGGTAGTGCACGCCCAACAGCACCCGGCTGGCCGCGATGCCCGCCACCAGCAGCGCTGCCAGCCCAGCGATAGGCCAGCGCCAGCGCGGCTGCCACTGGTCGCACAGCACCCAGGCCAGCAAGCCGTACACCATGAGCGCGCTGGCCGCGTGGCCGCTGGGAAAGCTGAAGCCCGAAGTAACCAGATCCGGCGCATGCGCTGGCCGCGCACGCTCGAACAGGTTCTTCAACACCCGAATCGCCAGACTGTTGGCCGTGATACCGAGCAGCCAGGCGCCGACCAGCAGGCGTTGGTGGCGCCGCAGCAGCACGGCGGCAACCACCACCGTGAGCACCGTGAGCACCAACACGTCCCCCATGTCGCTGAGCCGGGCCGCCCACAGCGAGACCGGCGCACCCCACCCCTGCACGGCCCGGGTGGCCCAGGCATCCAGACGCATCACCCAAGGCGCGCCCAACTGCACGGCTATGGCCAGCGGCACCCAGGCCAGCGCCGGCACGCACGCCCAGCACCAGGCGGGCGCCAGGCCGCTCACCGAAAGCCCGCGTGTATCGCCGCCCGTCAAGCCCGGCCGGCGTGCCCGCAAGCGTGCCAGCGCCCAAACGGCCAGCAACAACACAGCGGCCAGCACCCATGGCGCGTACGGATCGAACCCTGTCTGTATGTTCGATACCGCGCTGGCAAGCTCCGGCGAAATAACCAATCGCGTACCGGCCAATGGAGCCCCCTCGGTCGCCGTCGATCCAGCGGTGGCCACCAGGTTCGTCATCACGAGCATCGCCCTTCCAGCAGCGCACCAGCACGCGTGATATCCCGCACGACGCCGCGGTGCTGAACACGCGATGCGCCATGTACATAGCCACCTGCTAAGCACAAGCAGCCGAACCGCCGCCCACCTATATCCACAGTGTGTTGTGGCATCTAACTTTGACCCTTGATCGTCAAGTTAAACGATTCAGCCCACCCCAACCCAAAAAACGAGCCCTAAAGTCTTCAAACAACCCGATCCAAGCTTTGTAATCCATCAAACATCCAAAAAAACAGGCGTAAAGTACACGTTACACCTATATGCATCTTGTTTGCATTCACCACAACATCTGTGCCAAAACTTTTGTCATGACCGCCAAACATCCCCAGTCAATCTCAGGCTTCACCTTGATCGAAGTGATGGTGACGGTCGCCATCATCGGCATTCTCGCCGCCATCGCATTGCCGTCTTATGAAGAGTACGTCAAGCGCGGCAAGATGCCCGAGGCTACGGCGGGTCTTTCGCAGGCACGCATCGACATGGAACGCTGGTTTCAGGACAACCGCAAGTACGACGGCACGGGCAACCCGTGCAGCAGCATTTCGAATCGGGACACCAAGAATTTCGGCTTCACCTGCCCCACCATCACCGCCACCACCTACACCATCCAGGCCACGGGCAAGGGCAATATTTCCAGCTTTTCCTACACGCTCAATCAGGCCAATAACAAGAAGTCAACCACGCCGTGGGGTGGAAACACCGCCAAGGACTGCTGGATCATGCGCAAGGGTGACACATGCTGATGCGTACCCGGCGGCCAGCAGCCATGCGCGGCTTCACCATGATCGAATTGATGATCACGCTCAGCTTGTTGACGATCGTCCTGCTTCTGGTGCTGTCCACCGGTCGGCAGTGGCTCGTCAATTCGCGCATCCGCACGGCTGCCGAGTCCATTCAGAACGGCTTGCAAGCTGCACGCGCCGAAGCCGTGCGCTGCAACATCCCCGTGCAATTCGTTCTGGACGGGCTGGACTCTTCCTGGAAAGTGGAATATGCCTACCCCAACGTGCAAACCTCGTGCACACCGACACGCGCGCCAGGCGTAGCCGCCGAACCCGTGCAAAAGCGCGGCAAGGGCGAAGGCAGCACCCCCATGGCCTTGACCGTTCAGCCCACCAATGCGCGCCAAGTTACGTTCGACGGCACTGGGCGCCGCGTGGCTAACGCCGACGCAAGCGCAACGCTGGCGCGCGTGTGTGTGGACGACAGCAACGCGGGTGATTCGCGCGATCTCGAAATCAATATCACCGCTGGCGGCAGCGTGCGCATGTGCGACCCAAAAGTCACCGATACCGCCGACAGCCGCATCTGCCCCGACCGCGCCAACAGCTCCTGTACCAGTCTTTGATCTCCCTCTCACCCTCCACGAAAAACAGCCGACATGTCTTTCTCGCTCCAGCACCACCGCACCGCCCTGACCAGCGGGCGTCGGGCAGCCTGCGCGCCCGTCCGGCCAGGCCAGCAAGGCGTCATCCTGATCGAAGTCGTGGTTTCCCTGCTGCTGTTTTCGCTGGGTATATTGGCTGTGGTCGGGCTGCAGGCCGTCGGCATCAAGACGGTCAGCGAAGCTAAATACCGCAGCGACGCCAGCCTGATTGCCAACCAGACCATCGGCAGGATGTGGACAGATCAGCTCAACCTGACTGCCTACGCCAAGACCACCGACCTGACCGCGTTACCTGACGGCAAACAAACCGTCGCGGTAGACGGCACTGCCGTCACCATCACCATCACATGGAAGCCTCCGGAGTTGGGCGCTGACGACGCCCCCCACAGTTTCCAGACCTTCGCCAACATCCACGGAGGCTGATCGTGCGTGCCTCTTTGACCCATATGCGTCGACATCACGGTGGATTCAGCTTGATCGAACTGCTGGTGGGCGTGGTCATCGGCATGCTCATGATCCTGGTGATTGCCCAGGTCACCGTCGGTTTCGAGGGGGTCAAGCGCACCAGCACCAGCGGTAGCGACGCGCAAAGCAATGGCGCCGCCGCCATCTTTTTGTTTGAACGTGAAATCCGCATGGCCGGCTACGGCTTGGTCGCCCGCGGCAACTTGGTGTGCGAAAGCGGCCTCCATGCAGCTTTCAAAGGCCAGCGCCTGTTCAACCAGACACTGATTGCACCGGTACGCATCGTCGATGGTGGCAGTGAGCCCGACAGACTGGTGATATCCCGCGCCAATGCACGCATCGGTGCCTTGCCCACCCTGCTGATCATGGACAAAGGGGTGGACAGCGTCACCGTTCAGTCGCCGGTGGGCCTGCAAAGTGGCGATTTGTTCCTGATGGGCGGCGCCAACGGCGGCAAGGTCTGCTCCATTCTTCAACTATCGGCCAACCCCACCTTCAAGAGACTCGATACCGGCGAGTGGGTCTGGGTCATGGAGCACAAAGCCATATCCAATGACGCCACCCCCTACAACATGACCCCGGCCACCGCCTTCGACCCCGCGGTGAGCTATGCGGCCGGTGACATCATCTCCAGCATTGGCACGCTGTCCCTCGTGAACTATGGCTTGCATTACGGCACCGGCGACACCATCAAGCGCTGCAACAGCCTGACCGCGTTTTCGCCAGTCGAGAATCCCACCGCACCAACCACCTGCAACGACACCGCCGTGTCGACATTGGTGGATGACATCGTCTACCTCAAAGCGCGCTACGGCGTGGCCGACGCGGGCAGCCAGGCCGTGAACGCGTGGGTCGCGCCTACCGACATTTGGGCGGAGGGTGCGCTCACCAAGGACACCATCCGGCGCATCAAGGCCATCCGTGTCGGCGTGGTGGCGCGCAGCCAGCAATACGAACGCGAGGTGGTAACCGCCAGCTGCAGCGAGGAAACCGAGGACAAACAAGCCAAGGGAACGCTGACGCTGTGGGCGGATGGCCCCACCATGTCCTTGAGCGGAGAACAGTGCCATTACCGTTATCGCGTATTCGAAACCACCATACCCATTAAGAATGTGATCTGGGGGGCCGTGTGACCATGATCAAACTTTCCCAAACACCGCTCCCGTTGCGAGCCAAGGCCGCAACCCCTATGCGCGTGCACTCGCCGCACGCGCAAAAAGGCATCACCTTGCTCATGGCCTTGATCGCGCTGGTAGCCCTCAGCTTGGCCAGCGTGGCGCTGATACGCTCGGTCGACACCGGGCTGGTCATCGCTGGCAACCAGGCTTTCAAGGAAGCCTGCCTGGGCGCCGCCGACCGCGCCGTCGAGGACGCCACGACCTGGCTCAACAGCCAGAACAAAACCGCCTTACTGACGACCAACGCCGCCGAGGGCTATTACGCCGAATGGATGACAGGCCAAAGCTGTGACGTCACTGGCAACCAGACCTTGGGCAGCAGCGCGGACGACGTGCAATGGAAGGCCGGCGGCACCAAGAACGCCAATTGCTCGGTGCAAGCCAAGGCCGCCACCAACATGCCCGCTGACTACAGCGCCAGCTACACCATTACCCGCATGTGCGACTGCCAGGGCACGGCATCCGGTGCTCCCACGGGCACCTGCGCAGATGCAGCCGGCAACAACCGCACCAAGAATGTGTGTGTCGGCGTTGCCACCGCCAGCGGCGGACGGTTCCGCGGCACGGCCGACTACAACTACCGCATCCTGAACAAGACTGAGGGCGGGGGTGACGCCGCTGGTCTGGCCGCGTACTACCGGATCGTGGCGCGCACGGTCTGCCCGCGCAACACGACCAGTTTTGTCGAGACCATTGTGCTTGTGAACCCATAAGCCCAAAGGAGACACGCCATGAAAATCAAACTTCGCCATGCCGCCCTGGCCCTGAGCGCGGGCGCGCTCACCACCTCCCTGGTGGCCACCGCCGCCGACCCGGCGCTCACCGACAGCATGGTCGATCTGGCCAACAAGCCCATCACCCAGTTGATCGACCTGAATCAGGCAGGACCGAACGTGATGCTGATCATGGACGATGGTCGGTACATGGCCCGCGACATCATGTCGGCCGACCTTCTGGACTACACCACCAGGTGGGGAATGGGCAACGTCTTTCAGGGCTCGACGCTGCCCTGCGGCCTCTACCACGGCACCAACACGCTGGCCTACAACCCCAATTACACCTACGAACTGCCCGTTAAACAGGTCAACGAAGACGGCACGCTGGTGCGCTACGACGCCGCCAGGTTCGACATGGCCCTGATCGACGGCTACAAGGCTGCCCACAACACGACCGATACGCGCTATTGGAGTGATCCAGCGGTCACATCGGGCGTGAACGGGAGGGGATACGGGTGGAATGACCTCAACAGCTACGCAGTCAAACTGGCGCTCGGCGGCGAGTCGTTGGGGCCCAGCTTGTGGGAAAGCACCTCCGATGGCGCGTACTACTACAAGCCCGCCGCTGGTACTACCCCGCCCAGTGACATCTCGACCAACGGGGACTACTGCATGGACCGAAGCAAGTGGGAAAAGGTCCTGGTGAAAAACGCCACGGCAGCGCAAAAGCAGAATTACGCGAACTGGCTCACGTATTACCGCACGCGGATGAATACGCTCAAGTCGGCCTCGACACTGGTGTTCTCCAAGCTGGACGACACCTTTTCCGTCGGCTTGATGACGGCGACGCAAACCCGCTTGCGCAATCAGAATAGCCAAACCGACTTCATCAACGTCGCCAAAATGAATGTCGCCCAGAAAAACAAACTGCTGGCCGCGATCCAGGCCGCAGGCTTCAAAGGCGGTGGTGCGGATGCCGGCCTGCCCTGGGCACTGTCCACCACCGGGCGCTATTTTGCCGGCAAGCTCAAGGATCAGACATGGGCCGTCTCCGGAAGCCCAGTCTACGACTCAGGCACCATCGTCAACGACCCCATGAAGTTCAGCTGCCAGAAGTCCTACAGCATCATCGCCTCGGCTGGCTACTACCAAAGGGCGGCAACCACAGCTGGCATGGGCTGCTTGGTATCGCGAAATGCGCTTGGCTCGGGCGCCTGCGACCTGGATGGCGTGGAAATCCCGGACGCGGACAAGGATGCGCCGTGGCCGTTCAAGGACTACGACACCGCGCGCAACCCAAACGACGCACGGAGCTACAACGTGAGCGGCCTTCTGTCCGACGTGGCCTATTACTACGCCAACACCGATCTGCGCACCGGCTCCAAAGAAAAGCTCGAGTCCACCATGGGCACCTTCGTCATCAACCTGGGCGAGCCAGGCTATCTGAAGTGGCGCGAGAACTACGAGCAATGCACCACCGCCGAGTGCGACTACGCTTACCTCAAGGACACCACCACCCCCGACGCCCAGCGCACCAAATGGTGGTTCAAGCTCAAGTACGACAGTGACAAGGTGCCGGGCCAGTCCCGCACCGGCACCATAAGCAATGCTCAAACCAACACCATCGGCGGCAGCTCGTCGGTCAGCCGGCGCCTGCAGATCGACGATCACTGGCATGCGGCCGTCAACGGCGGCGGCACCTATTTCAACGCTAGCGCGGTCGATTCGCTGGTCCATGGCCTGAAGAAGGCACTGGCCGAAATTGCCGCCCGCTCCGGCGCGGGCACCGGCGCCTCGACCACGGCCATGACGTTCAGCAGCGGCACCGGCTCGTTCGTGTCGTCGTACCGCACCGTCGCCTGGACAGGCGATCTGCAGCGCCGCAGCATCGACGCCGACACAGGCGCCGTCGGCAGCACCAATGTCTGGACCGATGGAACCGCCGCCCAGCAACTGGACCAGCGCGTTCGGGGCGCGGGCACGCCGACCAACCCGCGCACCATCTACACCAACTGGGCCGGTGCCCTGGTGGACTTCAGCAGCAGCAACGACACATTGGTAACCAACCTCGTCAGCGCCAAGTATTTCGAAGCCGGAACTACCAACCCAGATGCCTCCACGGGGCAAACAGCCCTGAGCCAACACGGGGGCTACACCAGTGCCGCGCAGACGGCCACCACGGGCACGGATGGCGCCAAAAACATGATTGACTTCTTGCGTGGTTCACGGGCCAAGGAGATGGGATTTGGCAATGCGGCCGACAACCGCCTGTATCGCAACCGCAACAGCGCGCTGGGTGACATGGTGAATTCGCCCATCGTCCACGTAGGCAACAAGGTTGTCATGGACTTCACCGACGAAGGGTACGACGCTTTCAAAACCACCGTCGAAAGTCGCGCCCCCACGGTCTACGTGGGCGCCAACGACGGCATGCTGCATGCCTTCGATGCGGCCTCGGGTGCCGAGCGCTGGGCCTTCATACCAGCTGCGGTGCTACCCAACCTCTATAAGCTGGCCGACGCGGGCTACGGCGACGCCAGGGGCAACAATCACCGCTATTTCGTGGACGGGCACATCTCTGTACAGGATGTCTATTTCGACGACAAATGGCACACGGTGCTGATCGGCGGCCTGGGCAAGGGAGGTAGGGCGTTTTATGCGCTGGACATCACCGACGGCACGCCCAAGCTGCTGTGGGAATTCACGCACCAGGATATGGGTTACTCCTACGGCAACGTCCTGATCACGAAAATCTCCGGTGAAGCTGATCGCAACAAGCAATGGGTTGCCGTCTTCGGCTCGGGCTATAACAACAACGCCGTAACCGGCGCAACGGCTGGCAACGGTAGAACCAATCTTTTCGTGTTGAAACTCAAGACCGGTGAACTGCTCAAGCAATTCACGGCCACGAATGGCAGCGACCAGCCGGTCAGCAGCGGCTTGGCATGGATCAACGGCTGGACTGGCCAAGGCATGCAGGATTCGACCGTGCGACACGTGTACGGTGGCGACTTGGGCGGCAACGTATGGCGCTTCGATCTGACCAAAGCCACCAACACGGCACCGGACCTTCTGGCCGTATTGAAAGATGCCCAGGGCAACACCCAGCCCGTCACCAGCCGCCCCGAACTGGGCGACATCCTCAACACGGCCGGCGGCACCAGCACACAGCGCGCTATCTATATCGCCACCGGTCGCTACCTGGGTGACATGCGGGTGTACGACCCCAACAACAAGACGGTTGCGGGCGATGCATCCGACCGGTCGGTTCAAACCGTATACGCCATTCGCGACGACAGCGCCGGCCTGAAGCAGTACGCCAACTCGTTTCGCAGCGTATCGGGCGTCGTTCAATTCAGCACAGAAGGCGATGGCGCTGAACGGAAGATTCAATATGCACAGGTCACCGCCAGAGCGCCCGGCTGGTACATGGATCTTCCTGCGGGAGAAAGGGTCACCGTCATGCCGATGCTGTTCATGGGTGACCAGACCACGCTGGTCGTGGCGTCCAACCTGCCGGATGCCACCTTCACCGAAGCCTGCAATGCTGGAGGCAAGGGCTATGTCTATGCGATGCAGACACAGCCCACGTCATCGATGAAGTCCGCCGAAGGCACTGTGTTCGCCTTCGGCGCGCAAATCGTCGGCATGAGCGGCGGCGTGCTGAGCACTGGTCAGGGCGTGGGCCTGGTCGGTTTTGACAGCGGCAAGGTCGAGAACGTTCGCGTCGACATCAAAACTGGTGCAGGCGCTACCGTGCGCCGCACCAGTTGGCGGGAATTGGTCAACTGAACAACGAACCCCGCGCTGAGGCCCATCATTGGCCGACCGCAATTCACGGCGATGGTGATGGCAATGGTTGCGGGGATTGTTGAGGTAATCTGGTTACACCCGGCAGTACGCATGCATGGATGGCATTGCGCAAGGCGGCAATGGCCTCGTAGCGGGTAAAGCTGCGCCGCCAGGCCAGCACCACGCGGCGCACGGGTGGGCTGGCATGCGCGCCCTGGTCCACCACGGGCAGGTAATGGATCAGCGGCGTCTTGACTGGCTTGCCCTCCCCCCATCGCTGTAAATCACTCTTTTCTTGATGCTCATGCGGCACCGCCAAGCGTGGCACCAGCGTCACGCCCATGCCGGCGGCCACCATGTGCTTGATGGTTTCCAGCGAGCTGCCCTCGAAATTCTTGCGAATGCCATCGGCATGGCTGGAAAAGCGCGCGAACTCGGGGCATACATCGAGCACGTGGTCGCGAAAGCAATGGCCCGCGCCCAGCAGCAGCATGTGCTCCTGCTTCAGTTGCTCGGTCGTCACCTGCCCGCCATCCGCCAGCGGATGACCAACCGGCAGCGCGGCCATGAAGGGCTCGTCGTACAGCGGCGCCATCGCCAGCCCGGTGTCGGGGAAAGGCTCGGCCAAGATGGCGCAATCCATCTCGCCGGTGCGCAGCATCTCCAGCAGACGCACGGTGAAGTCCTCCTGCAGCATCAGCGGCATCTGCGGCGTGCGCGCGATGTTGCGCCGCACCAGCTCGGGCAGCAGATAGGGGCCAATGGTGTAGATCACCCCCAGCTTCAGCGGCCCGTCCAGCGGGTCCTTGCCGCGCTTGGCGATCTCCTTGATCTCGGCGGCCTGCTCCAGCACGCTTTGCGCCTGCCGCACGATCTCCTCGCCCAGCGGCGTCACCGTCACCTCCCCCGCGCTGCGCTCGAACAGCTTCAGCTCCAGCTCGTCCTCAAGCTTCTTCACGGCCACCGACAAGGTGGGCTGCGAGACAAAACACGCCTCGGCGGCCTTGCCGAAATGCTTTTCGCGGGCCACGGCAACGATGTATTTCAATTCAGTGAGGGTCATGGTGCCCCCATTTTCTGGCTTTCACCGGCACAGTGCCAACCGGGCGCATTCCGCCCCGCCGCCCGCGCCTGGCGTTGCCAACACACAGCGCTCAAAAAGCGCCATAAAGTCAACGAAAACACATAAAATATGAACTTTTCATTTACCCAGGACACCTCTTGCGCGCCCTATTTCTACTTTCCACACTGGTCATCGCAGCATCATTGACCGCCTGCGGTGGCGACGACAACCAGCCGCCCGCGGCCAACCCATACGCTGGCACCTACAAGTCGGTATGCGGCCCCTCCGAGGCCAACATCGGCAGCGAAGCGGGGCCGGCCGCCTACAGCCACCTGCGCGTTGCCTTGACCGCTGCTGACGGGGGCAAGCTGAACTCCTTGATCCACGAGGATTTCTATGCCGCCGACAACCAGACTTGCAGCGGCTCGCCCCTGCACACCGTGGCCTACAACAAAAGCAATTCGCTCACGCTGCAGGGCAGCAAGCCAGCCAAGCTGCCCGACGGTCGGGCCGTGACGGCCGACAAGGTCATCGCGGAAGAACACCCCATTGGCGGGCTTTCGGCTGGCGGCTCCATCCACATCAATGGCCTGGTGCTGCCCGCCGACTACTTCATGCGCCGCGACACCGCCAAAGGCATCGCCTCGCTGCAAGCCAGCCGCCTGTACCTGCGTTTCGCCGGTGGCACCACGCCGGTCGGCGCCGACGGGTATCCCGTGGACTTTGGTGACTACTACCTGGTACGGCAGTGAGCCAACAGGCATCCAGCACGGCCCGCCATGCGCGGGCTTTTTATATGGTGCTTTACAAATCAGGGTGGCTTGAAAGCAGAATACCAAGCAAAAATTTCACACATTCGTGTTAAAGAATGTTAGATTAACGCCCTCAACAAACACCAAGGAGGTTCCATGCGTTCACTTTCCCTGATTCCCGTACTGGCCATGGCGGCGGCATTGACCGCTTGCGGCGGTGGCGACGACAACAAGTCACCCGGAGCCACCACACCGCCAACCACCACCACACCGCCAACTACCTCCGCAGGCAAGGCCACCGACAAATACGCTGGCAACTACGTATCGGTGTGTGAAACCTCGGAAGCACGCATTGGCACGGCCACTGGCCCGTTCGCCAACAGCCTCACGCGGGTCAAGTTGACTGCCGTTGACGGCAGCCAGCTCAATGCGGAGATCCAGGAAGATTTCTACGCCGACACCAACAAGACCTGCAGTGGCTCACCCCTGCACACCATTGCCTACAGCAAGAGCAATACAGCCACCCTGCAAGGCACCAAATCCACCAAGCTGCCCAGCGGCCAGACGGTAACGGCGGACAAGCTCATCGTGGTGCAGAACCCGATCGGTGGCCTGTCGTCTGGCGGCACCATCAGCATCAATGGCTTGGTGCTGCCGGGCAACTACTTCACCCGCGGTTCCACCACCAAGGCCATCGCGTCGCTGCAAGCCAGCCGCCTGCACATGCGTTTCGCTGGCAGCAGCACGCCCGTGGACGCCGATGGCTACCCGGTGGACTTCGGCAGCTATTACCTGACCCGGCAGTAATTCGCCAGGCACGCCTGACACAGCCCACGTTATACGTGGGCTTTTTTATTTGTCCGGCCAAGCCAGCGCTGCTTGAAAGCAGAACGCAAGCTGCGATAAATGAACACATTCGCGTTACGGGACGCTAAAATCACACGCTTTACAAACACCAAGGAGGTTCCATGCGTTCACTTTCCCTAATTCCCGTGCTGGCCATGGCGGCGGCATTGACCGCTTGCGGCGGTGGCGATGACAAGCCATCCACCCCTGACACTCAGACACCTGCTACAACCACGCAAGCAGCAGAAAGCTATGCGGGCACCTATCGCTCCCAATGCGAAGGAACCCCTGTACAGGTGGCAAGCACGAAGGCAAAGCTCGAGCACTACGTCGAATACAAAATGACTCCGCTTAACGCCAATCAGCTTCGTATGGAACTTCGGCAAATCTTCTTTGCGATTGGCACCCAGTGCAATGGCACACCCGTAGGCGAGCTGGTTTCCAACAACCCCGACAACACCATCACGCTGAAGGGTCAAAAAACCGCCACCCTCAGTGGCCAGATGGTCACTGCCCACAAGGCCATTGGCATTGAGCGCCCTATTGGTGGCTCCCATGTAGTTTCGCCGGCCGGTTATGTCACGCTGAACGACCTGGAAATTCCTGGTGACTATTTCACCGTGGACGAGACTGACAAAGGCATCTTGTTCCTGCAAGGCAACCGCCTGTACCTCAACTTCGACAACACGCCGCTGGATGCCGAAGGCTATCCCACGACCTTCACGGACAGGTACATCATTCGTCAGTAATTTTTCCAAAGAGGATACGGCCTCTCGTCCCAAGCCCGCGCGTGCGCGGGCTTTTTCGTGCCCACTCAAGCCCCCAGATAGTCCACCCGCCCCCCCAGCCAGCGCGCCACGTGCTTCTTCGCCAGCCCAGGATGCCGCGCCAGCAGCCGCGGCGCGGCGCGGCGGGCCCAGTCGAGTAGCCGGGCATCCTCCGCCAGATCGGCGAAGCGCAGCAGCGCGGCGCCGCTTTGGCGCGCACCCAGAAATTCACCCGGCCCGCGAATTTCCAGATCGCGCCGGGCGATCTCGAAGCCGTCGTTCGTCTCGGCCATGGCCTTCAGCCGGGCGCGGGCCGTCTCGCCCAGGCGCCCCCCTTCAGGAGCTTCATACAGCAGCACGCAGGCCGACGCCGCCGCGCCACGGCCCACGCGGCCACGCAGCTGGTGCAGCTGGCTCAGGCCGAAGCGCTCGGCGTGCTCGATCACCATCAGGCTGGCATTGGGCACGTCCACGCCAACCTCGATCACCGTGGTGCTGACCAGCACCGCCATCTGCCCGGCGGTGAAGGCGCCCATCACCGCCTTCTTGTCGGCCACCGGCATGCGCGAGTGCAGCAGGCCAATGGCGGCGCCCGGCAGCGCGGCGCCGAGCTCGGCGTGCGTCTCGGTGGCGTTGCGCAAATCGAGCGCCTCGCTTTCCTCGATCAGCGGGCACACCCAGTACACCTGCCGCCCCTGGGCGATCTGCGCGCGGATGCGCTCGATCACCTCGGCCCGCCGGTGCGCAGCCACCAGCTTGGTCACCACCGGGGTGCGGCCAGGCGGCAACTCGTCGATGGTGGATACATCCAGGTCGGCGTAGTAGCTCATCGCCAGCGTGCGCGGGATCGGGGTCGCGCTCATCATCAGCAGGTGGGGTTCGATGGCGGGCGGTGGCACAGGGCCCGCCCCCGTTGCCTCCTGTGGGAGCGGGCTTGCCCGCGATACGGCCGTGCCGCCGCCATCAGCGCCCATCGCGGGCAAGCCCGCTCCCACATCCGAGTCCGCCATTTTCTGCCGCAATGCCAGCCGCTGCGCCACGCCAAAGCGGTGCTGCTCGTCGATGATGGCCAGTCCCAGCCGCGCAAAGCGCACCTGCGCCTGAATGACCGCGTGCGTGCCCACCACCAGCGCCGCTTCGCCCGATTCGATGGCCGCCAGCATCTCGGCGCGCGCCTTTTTCTTCTGGCTGCCGGTGAGCCAGGCCACGCGCTGGCCGCGCGGCGCCAGCAGCGGCTCCAGCCATTCGACCAGCTTGGCGAAGTGCTGCTCGGCCAGGATTTCGGTGGGCGCCATCAGCGCGCACTGCCAGCCGGCGTCGATGGTGGTGCACGCGGCCAGCGCCGCAACCACCGTCTTGCCGCTGCCCACGTCGCCCTGCAGCAAGCGGTGCATGGGCTGGGCACGGCCCAGATCGCCGGCAATCTCCTCGCCAACGCGGCGTTGCGCCCCCGTCAAGGCGAAAGGCAGGGCCGCCAGCAGTTGGTCCACCAGACCACCACGCGCGGGCACCAGCACCGGCGCCCGCAAGTGCGCGCGCGCGCCACGCGCCTGCAGCTGCGACAGTTGCTGCGCCAGCAACTCCTCGGCCTTCAGGCGTTGCCAGGCGGGATGGCTGCGGTCTTCCAGTTGGGCCAGCGCCACGTCGGGCGTTGGTTGATGCAAAAACAAGAGCGCATCCCGCAGACTCCACAAGGGCTGGATGCCAATGTCATTCAACATCTGCTCTGGCACGGTTTCACCCAGATCCGCCTGCGCCAGGCCAGCCAGCACCACCTTGCGCAAGTAGGGCTGCGGCAACTGCGCCACCGTGGGATACACCGGCGTCAACGCCCGCGGCAAGCCGCCACCGGCCGCGCGCACCGTGGGGTGCATCATGGTCAGACCGGCAAAGCCGCCACGCAGCTCGCCACGGGCGCGGATGCGGCTGCCCACCGCCATCTGTTTTTGCTGCGAGGGGTAGAAGTTGAAAAAGCGCAGCACACAGCTGTCGCTGCCGTCGTGCACGCTCACCAGCAACTGCCGGCGCGGACGGTAGGTGATCTCCTGATGCGTCACCTCGCCCTCGATCTGCACCGTGTCGCCATCGCGCGCGTCGCGCAGTTTCACGATGCGCGTCTCATCCTCGTAGCGCAGCGGCAGGTGCAGCGCCAAGTCGATGTCGCGCGCGAGCCCGAGCTTGCGCAACGCCTTCTGCGGCGCGGACAGGGGCTTGGCGGCGGGTTCAGAAACGGCCGGCGAAACGGACATGCAAGACGGCGGGGCGAGTCAAGAAAATGCAGGCGCCGCGTGGACAAACGCCGCGCGGCCAGTGTGCTGTCCCGTCGATAGTTGCATGAATTGAAATGGATGCATCCGCCCGCGGGGCAAGGCGCAAAACACAGCGATACCGAGTGGTATCGCGAGGCGTTTGCAACGCCGCCATGCGGGCGAAGGCACGGTTTTTCACAGGCAAGTTATTTGAGGGACAGCACACACCAAGGGATGGTTGCGAGAACGCCGGATACCCACGTTACGCAGCAGACCACCAAAAAATTGACAGTCTACAAACAAGGCGGCGCCTGGGCCGGCGGCGCACGGCGATAATTCTTTCGGTTACGCCTGCAATGCTGTCACATGTCTTCGCCCCCACCAGAAAAACACTGTCCCCCTGAACTCATCAACGCCTGGCGGACACAGGGATTCGAGCCGCTGCAGCACGGCGAACTGGCCGCCGCGGCCGAGATGATGGCCAGCGCCTTCGAGGCCGACCCGCTCATGGCCGAGCTGTTGCCCGATACGCGGCGCCCCGCCCGCGCGCACAAGCTGCTGCGCTTCTACCGCATCCAGTTGCGCATCTTCAACGACAAGGGCGTCTGCGTGGCCGCGCGCCGGGGGCAGCAACTGCAGGCCGTGCTGGCGTTTCTGCCGCCGCGCCGCGTGCTCACGCTGAGCGACGAGGTACTCAATGGCGGCCTGGCGCTGCTGCCGCTGCTGGGCTGGCACTTGCCCGCGGCGCTGGACGTGCAAAGCCGCGCCTCCACGCTGCGCCAGCGGCACGGGCCGGGCGCGTGGTACACCGCCTTGGCCGCCGTAGCGCCGGCGGCGCAAAAACAGGGCTGGCTGCGCCGCGGCATGGCCCCGGTGCTGACACATGCGGAGCAAACCGGCGTCGGCATGTACCTGGAAACACAGAACCCGACCAACGTGACCGTCTACCAGCGGATGGGCCTGCATCTGCAGGAAACCGCGCCGCTGGGCCGGCTGCCCCACCTGGCCCACCACGCCATGCGCACGCCCGAGGCCGCGCCACGCCCACACGCCAGCCCGGCCAGCCCACCGGCCCCGGCCCAGCGCTGAAAACCTCGCGCGGCGGCGCCCGTGCGCCGGCGTGACGCAGAATGCGTGGGCCGCCGCCGCGCTTGTACTCTCCGCATGCCCCCATACACCACCAGCGACTTCGACTTCGCCCTGCCGCCAGCACTGATAGCCCAGCACCCGGCGCCAGAGCGCAGTGCATCGCGCCTGCTGGACGGCGGTGGCGCGCAGCCCGTGGATCGTCACTTTCGTGATCTGCCCACGTTGCTGCAGCCCGGTGATCTGCTGGTGTTCAACGACACGCAAGTCGTCAAGGCGCGCCTGTTCGGCGAAAAACCCAGCGGCGGCAAGCTGGAGCTGCTGATCGAGCGCGTGCTGGACGACGGCACGGTGGCCGCGCACATGAAGGTGAGCAAGAAGCCCGCGCCCGGCAGCGTGCTGCGCATGGCGGGCGGCTTCACGGCCGAGCTGCTGGGCCGCTGGCCCGACGCGCGGGGGCCGCTGTTTCATCTGCGCCTGTCCGACGATGCTTATGCGTTGATGGCCGCGCACGGCCACGTGCCGCTGCCGCCGTACATCGAACACGCCGACACGGCGGAAGACGAATCGCGCTACCAGACCGTGTTCGCCAGGCACCCCGGCGCCGTGGCCGCGCCAACGGCGGCACTGCATTTCGACGATGCCCTGCTGGCCCAACTGGCAACGCGCGGCGTGCAGCGCGCGGCGGTCACGCTGCACGTGGGCGCCGGCACCTTCCAGCCCGTGAAAACCGAAACGCTGGCCGAACACGTGATGCACCGCGAGCGCTACCGCGTGCCGCCCGAAACCGCGCGGGCCATCCAGGACTGCCGCGCGCGCGGTGGCCGCGTGGTGGCCGTGGGCACCACCAGCGTGCGCACGCTTGAGAGCTGGGCCGCCAGCAGCCAGGCCAACGGCGACACCGGCATCTTCATCACGCCGGGTTTCAGGTTCTCGGTGGTGGACGCGCTCGTCACCAACTTCCACCTGCCGCGCAGCACGCTGATGATGCTGGTCAGCGCCTTCGCGGGCCATGAGCGCATCATGGCGCTGTACCAGCACGCCATCACCCAACGCTATCGTTTTTTCAGCTATGGCGACGCCATGTGGCTGACCCGCACCGCGCCCGAACCCGACCAACCATCCTTGCCATGCTGAATTTCGAGCTTCTGGCCACCGACCCCTCCAGCCACGCCCGCCGCGGCCGGCTGACGCTGAACCACGGCGTGGTGGAGACCCCCATCTTCATGCCCGTGGGCACCTACGGCACCGTCAAGGGCGTGATGCCGCGCAGCCTGCACGAGATGGGCGCGCAAATCATCCTGGGCAACACCTTCCACCTGTGGATGCGCCCCGGGCTGGACGTGATGCAGTCGTTCGGCGGATTGCATCAATTCGAGAACTGGCCGGGGCCGATCCTGACCGACTCGGGCGGCTTTCAGGTCTGGTCGCTGGGCGAGATGCGAAAGATCAGCGAGGAAGGCGTGAAGTTCGCCAGCCCGGTCAACGGTGACCGGCTGTTCCTCACGCCCGAGATCAGCATGCAGATCCAGACCGTGCTGAACAGCGACATCGTCATGCAGTTCGACGAATGCACGCCTTACGAGACCAAGGGCCACATCACCACCGAAGGCGAGGCGCGCGCGTCAATGGAACTGTCGCTGCGCTGGGCCAGGCGGTGCCAGGCCGAATTCGCTCGGCTGGGCAACCCCAACGCCCTGTTCGGCATCGTGCAAGGCGGCATGTTCGAGCACCTGCGGCAGGAGTCGCTGGAGCAACTCGTTGAAATGGACTTCCCCGGCTACGCCGTCGGCGGCGTCAGCGTGGGCGAACCGAAAGAGGACATGCTGCGCATCACCGCCCACACGCCGCACCGCCTGCCGGCGCACAAGCCGCGCTACCTGATGGGCGTGGGCACGCCGGAAGACCTGGTGTACGGCGTGCAGCATGGCGTGGACATGTTCGACTGCGTCATGCCCACGCGCAACGCCCGCAACGGCCACTATTTCACCCGCTTTGGCGATCTGAAAATCCGCAACGCGCGGCACAAGCAAGACGCGCGCCCCATCGACGAAACCTGCACCTGCCACGCCTGCGCCGGCAGCTCGGGCGTGCCGTATGCCGACGGCGGGCGCGACGGTTTCAGCCGCGCCTACCTGCACCACCTGGACCGTTGCGGCGAGATGCTCGGCCCCATGCTGGGCACGGTGCACAACCTGCACTACTACCTGAACCTGATGGCCGAAATCCGCGCCGCGCTGGACGCGGGCAAGCTGAGCGCCTTCGCCGCGCAATTTCACACCGACCGCGCGCGTGGGGTGTGAGAGGCATCCCTTCCACAGCCCCGCTTGCGGCATGATCACGCGATGCGCTTTTCAGCCCTTGATTTCCTCCCGTGTACTGCCCGCGCACGGGTGTCCGCCAGGTCATTCCTGGTGGCACTGTTCGCCACCGCGCTGCTGCCAGCGGCACCCGCCCACGCGCAGGAAAGCGCCGCCGAGCTGCTGGGCGCGCTGAAGGCGCGCGTGACGGCCAGCGCTCCGGCCTCGGAAGCGCCAGCGGCCAACCCACGGCTGGTACGGCAAGCAGCGCAGGCAACGCAAAAGGACGACG
Organism: Pseudomonadota bacterium; assembly: GCA_030538085.1. Lineage (GTDB taxonomy): Bacteria > Pseudomonadota > Gammaproteobacteria > Burkholderiales > Burkholderiaceae_C > Ottowia. Next base: position 81,481 of record JAUNUR010000001.1, read on the forward strand.
AGCGCATCCTGGCCGAAGTCACCGCGCGGCTGGAACGCAACGCCACCTTTCGCGCCATCCGGCCATCGGTGCAGGCGGGCGTGGCCACGCTGGATGGCACCGTGCCCGACAACGAGGCACGCCAGCTGGCCGCCAAGGTGGTGGGTGCCGTCAACGGCGTGGTGGCGGTGGAGAACAACCTGGGCCTGGCCGCCGACTTCGGCGCGCGCCTGCGCGAAACCTGGGAGCTGCTGAAAGACCGCGCCGCGCGCGGCGTGGCCGCCATACCGTTGCTCATCACGGCCTTCATCGTCGTGCTGGCGATGCACTGGCTGGGCGGCTGGCTGGCCCGGCATCTGCACGTGGTGCGGCTCGACAGCCACAACCCGTTCCTGGGCACCATGATCCGGCGCGGCGTGCGCGCCACGTTCCTGGTCATCGGCCTGCTGATCGCACTCGATCTGCTGGGCGCCACGGCGCTCGTCACGGCCGTGCTCGGCTCGGCCGGCGTGGTGGGCATCGTGCTGGGGTTCGCCTTCCGCGACATGGCCGAGAACTATCTCTCGGGCATCCTGCTCAGCATCAAGCGCCCGTTCGAGCCGCGCGACCACGTGCGCATCGACGCGCACGAGGGCCGCGTGGTGTCGCTGTCCACCCGCAGCACGGTGCTGATGACGCTGGACGGCAACGAACTGCGCCTGCCCAACGCCACCGTGTTCAAGGCCGTGGTCCTGAACTTCACGCACAACCCGCGCCGGCGCTTCAACTTCTCGCTGGTGGTGGGCGGCGGCGAGGACCTGCAGGCCGCTCAGGACGTGGGCGTGACCACGCTGGCCGCCATGACCGGCGTGCTGGCCGACCCCGGCCCCAGCGCCACGGTGGACACCATCGTCGACTCCATCGCCACTCTCAGCTTCTTCGCCTGGGTCGACCAGCGCGAATCCGATTTCGGCAAGGTCCGCAGCGAAGCCATCCGCCTGGTGCGCCAGGCGCTGGCCCAGGCCTGCATCGAGCCGCCAGCACCGGTGCAGCGCGTGCAACTGATCGGGGCCGCGCCTGCAGTGGACGCCCCCGTGGCCCCAGCCGCGCCCGAGGCCGTCGACCATGCGGCGCTGGCGCGCACGCAGGCCGACGTCTCACCCAGCACCGAGCTGGACGAGCAGCTCAGCCAGGAGCGCGCCCGCAAGGCCGATCAGGACATGCTGCGATTGCCCGTTGGCAGCCGAGGTGAGTAAACCTAGAAACGGCAGTTGACCGCTCGCCATCCTTGGACAACCCGCATGAGCGCTGACTTTCACGGCTTCGATCACGTTCACCTGGTGGGTGAGCGCGCTATGCACCCGATCGCACCGCGCTGGCCGCGCCATGCCGCGTTGCTCGTCCTTGCAGGCACGAGCCTGCCGCGTCCTCGCGCCTTGCCTGGCACGCCCATCACGGCACGCTCGGGCGCATCCAACTACCGTTTCTAGGGTAAAACCAAAACGGATTTCCCCCCATCAGCCATTGACATGCTGCACGCCAGCGCCTGCGGTCAGGCGCTGCAACCATTGCAGCACCGAGTCGGCTGTCACGGTGTCAATGCGGTCTGCAAAGCGTTGCGCGGAAGGGTGGTCATCAAAAGCAACGTTGCCCGCCGTGATGCGTCCGCCCAGCCGCGTGAGCGCGCCAATGCGCAGCGTGGCCGGCCGGTAGTCCTTCAGTCGCAGCCAGGCCTGCGCCTGTTCGCGCCGCACCGCGGTCGGTTCGGCCGCCAGCGCCAGGGTCTCGATAGCCCACTGGTTGCTCTGCTGGTAGCGCGTGCCCCAGGCATAGCTGACCATGTTGTAGCGGCGCTCGTGCAAGGCACCGGCATGCTGGTTGTCTTGCAGCAATGTCCATAGCGCATCCTGCAGCTCCGGCGTTGGCGCCAGCCAGGCCGCCTCGTAGCGCCAGAGATCGTCCAGAAAGAACTCGCCCAGCCCCTGACGCGAGATGATGGATTGGTCGCTGCCGCACTCGTTGAGCTTGTGCACCACGCGCCAAGGCCCTTCCGGTGTCTTGTACGCCCAGCCGACGTGCGAGAAGTGCTGACCGTACTTGCTCAAGTCCTGCCCGGCGCGCGCCAGCAGCACCACGCGCGTACCGCTTTGCGTGTGGGCGGCGTCCAGCGCCGCGGCGGTGCGCTGCGCCAGATTCATGCCGCGCTCGATAACGTTCGGCGAGGGCTTGGCCGCGTCGCAGCGTTGACCGGCCTTGACCGCCGTGGCGGTCGCCAGCAGCGCACCCGCCGCCATCAGGATGTGGGTGAATCGAAAGGTCATGGTCGTCGCGCCTGCTGGATCAAAGGATTTTTTCGTTGTGAAGCAATGCGTGGCCGATGGCGTTGGGGATGAAGCACAGCACCTCGCCCGCCGCCGACAGAATGACGCCGCTGGCGATCACCGTCGTCGTCACCGTATTGCCCGCCGACAGCGCCAAGCCGCTTACCGCGGAGGCGCCCAGTTCAACGCTGGCCGTGGCCGCATCGCTGGCGCGCTCCAGCACGATGACGGTGCCGTGCGCCGACGCCTCCACAGCCTTGACGGTCAACACCGCGCCGCTCACCGCCAGCGCCGCCGGAACAGCCACCATCGCGCTGGCGGCCGTGTCAGCCACCGACGCGGCGCCAACCACCGAGGCCACCGGCAGCATCGACAGCCCCACCGAGACCTCGCTTTGCGCCTGCGCGGTGACCGCGGTCAGCACGGCGCTGGCGCACAGCACGGCTGCGGTGGTGCGGCGCAGGTGTTGCATCAAGTTTTCATCCGACATGGTTTGCTCCTGATTGAGTCGCTTGAGTCATTGCCCGCCAGTGATGTGCCATCCTGACGAGCTGATTTTTGAAGCTGGCTCCAGCTTCAAATGGCGATTTGCCAGGTCGGCGTACCAGGGAGCGGAAGTATGAGCACGCGACCCACGAACAACACACCAATGCTGCCGAGTGGCATGACAGCACCCGACAGGTATTTTTTAAAGATACTTTTCAGCCGCCGCAAGGCCGTGGCAGGCTCGCCATCGGCAGCGATTCCATCCACTGCTCAGCGCAATCGCCCGCCCAGTCAATCAAAGCGGAATGCCGAGATGTCGACCGCCATCACGTGGTCGGTAAACACCTTGGCGCCACGGCCTTCGCCCGCCGCGCCGGCCACCACGTGCAACGGCAGCAGGTGCTCCTCGGCGCGCGGCGGGTGGCTCAGGCGGCCGGCCGGGCCGGCGGCGGTGTCCCAGGCGACCAGGCGTGCGTTGCGCTCGGCGGCCGGCAGCGCCACTGTCTCGCCCAGCCAGCGGTCGAACTCGGCCGCCACGGGCGTGGAGCGCGCGTCACCGTAGCCGCGCATGTTGTGGTAACTCATGCCGCTGCCGACGATCAGCACGCCTTCGTCGCGCAGCGGCGCCAACGCCTGCCCGAGCCGGATGTGCGCCGCCGCATCCAGGCTTTGCAGCAATGACAACTGCAGCACCGGCACATCGGCGTCGGGGAAGGCCACTTTCAGCGGGATGAACACGCCATGGTCCCAGCCGCGCGCGGCATCCTGCGCCACCGGCAGACCTGTATCGGACAAAAGCTGCTGCACACGCACCGCCACCTCGGGCGCGCCGGGCGCGGGGTAGCGCAGTTCGTAGGTGTGCGGCGGAAAGCCGTGATAGTCGAAGATCAGTCCGGGTTGCACGGTCGCGCCCAGCGTGGCCTGGGGCGCCAGCCAGTGGCCGGAGATCAGCAAAATCGCCTTTGGCGTGGCCGGCAGGCTGGCTGGAATGCCGCGCAGAAAGGCGGCGGTGGCGTCCCAGGCGTCCTTCGGATTCCAGTCCATGAAAAAGCACGGCCCGGCACCGTGGGAGATGAACAGCGTGGGCTGTCTGGCAGCGGTGGGATACGTGGTGTTCAAGCTCATGATGGGCAAGTTTGCGCTCACAGCCTGCTCGCGCAAGCCGGGGATTTTCACGATGGCATTCAAAAACCTTGAACCCGAGAACCCGTCCTCAAAGTCGCTGCGCCACGCTCACTTATTGAGAGTTTCGTAATTCAGGACAAGCCTATGTCATGCCTTCACCTCATCCCGTCATTGCGGCGAAGGCCGCAATCCACACGGTGTCCGCAGGTCAACACCGTGTCAAGGTGACGCCCCATGGATTGCGGCCTTCGCCGCAATGACGAGGGGATGTGAGGGGATTTTTCTGATGGCCCGCGTTGTCGTGATTTTTGAAAATATCAATAGTCACCATGACCCTGTTGCCCGTAGGGCGCGCCTTGCACGCGGTGTATTGGCGTCGCATCATGCTTGGCGTCCGCCCCAGGCGACGAGGAGAACACCATGACCAGCAACGCCCCCGATACCGCGCCTTATCAGCACATCCTGACCCACACGCCCGATGCACTGATCTTTGCCGACGTGCGGGGGCTCATCCGCGTGTGGAACCCCGGCGCCGAAGCCGTGTTCGGCTTCAGCGCCGCCGAAGCGCTGGGCCAGAGTCTTGACCTGATCATTCCCGAACGCCTGCGCGCGGCCCACTGGAAGGGCTTCCACCGCGCCATGGAGCGCGGCACCACCAGCCACGGCGCGGAAGTGCGCACCACCCGTGGCACGCACAAGGATGGCCGCAAGCTGTACGTGGACATGAGCTTCGGCGTGGTGAAGGATGACGGCGGCACCGTGCTGGGCTCGGTGGCGATGGCGCGGGACGTGACGGAGCGGCATCTGGCTGCCACCGCCTCACAGCCCCCGAAGACCGGCGCCTGACACCCCCCGCACCACACAGGCCGCGCGCCCTGCTGGCCGATCCTGGCCAAGCCACCACGGGCCAGCGACTGCACCGGCGCCTTCCTGAAGGACTGGCAGCGCCTCACGCATTCCGGCCAGCACGCATGCAGAACGATTTCAGTCCTGATGCACGCCGTGGCAAGACCTGCTACGTTGCCAGCAAGCCTCCCACCCTCTCCTGCAAACCCTGCGGCGACACCCGTGCCGCAGGCACCCCCTCACCCACATTCAACCCCACCCGGTTGAAGATGCCACGCCGGAACGGCCGCACCATGGCGCCTTCTTTCTCGATGCGGCTGAAGTACGAGCCCCACAGATTGGTCAGCGCCATCGGCACCACCGGCACGTGCAGGCCCTGGCTTTCGGCCTGCTCAAGAATCTTCATCACGCCGCCCTTGAAGGGCTGCAGCTGGCCGTCGCGGGTGATACCGCCTTCAGGAAAGATGCCCAGCAACTCGCCCTCGTGCAGCACCTGCACGGCCTGCTCGAACGCGCGCTGGTACGTCGCCGGGTCGTCCTGCTGCGGGGCGATGGGGATGCACTTGGCCAGTTTGAACAGCCAGCCCAGCACCGGCACCCTGAAGATGCGGTGATCCATGATGAAGCGAATCGGGCGTGGGCTGGCGGCCATCAGCAGCACGGCATCGACAAAGCTGACGTGGTTGGCCACCAGCACCGCCGGGCCTTCGGCCGGAATGTGTTCGTCGCCCCGCACCTGGTAGCGGTACACCAGCCGCGACAACACCCACGCGACGAAGCGCAACAAGTATTCAGGCACCAGCATGAAGATGTAGAACGCCACCGCCGCGTTGGCCAGGCCGACGACCAGGAAAATTTGCGGAATGCTGAAACCGGCCTTGAGCAACAGCCCGGCGATGACGCTGCTGGCAATCATGAACAGCGCATTCATGATGTTGTTGGCGGCGATGATGCGCGCACGGTGCGTGGGCGCGCTGCGCAACTGGATCAGCGCGTACATTGGCACGCTGTACAGCCCCGCGGACAGGCTGAGCAACAGCAGGTCGCCCATCACGCGCCAGTGCGCCGGCTGCGCCAGAAAACCGCTCAGCGTGTGTCCGGCATGCGCGGGCAAGCCCCGTGACGCAAAGTACAGATCGACCGAGAACACCGTCATGCCGATGGCGCCCAGCGGCACCAGACCGATCTCGACATGGCGGTGCGACAGCTTCTCGCACAGCAGCGAGCCCGTGCCGATGCCGATCGAGAACACCACCAGCAGCAACGACGCCACCTGCTCGTTGCCGTGCAGCACCTCCTTGGCGAAAGCCGGGAAGTTGGCCAGGAACACCGCGCCGAAGAACCACATCCACGAAATGCCCAGCAACGACCGGAACACCGCCAGTTGCTCGCCCGCCAGCCTGAGGTTGCGCCAGGTTTCGGTGATGGGGTTCCAGTTGACCACCAGATGCGGGTCGGTGGCCGGCGTGCGCGGAATGTAGTGGGCCGCCACGCGCCCGGCCACGGCCACGGCCATGCACGCGAAGCCCACGTGGTGCGCCCCGATCTCGGGCACGGCGATGATCAGCCCTCCCACCACGTTGCCCAGCAGGATGGCGACGAAGGTGCCCATCTCCACCATGCCGTTGCCTCCAGTCAGCTCGCGCTCGCCCAGGTGATAGGGCAGGTAGGCGAACTTGACCGGGCCGAACACGGTGGAATGCAAGCCCATCAGGAAAGTGCACAGCAGCAGCACCGGCACGTTCTTGTAGAAGAAGCCCAGCGCCGCGATGGCCATGATGACGATCTCCAGCCGCTTGACCCACACGATCATGGCGCGCTTGTCGTACTTGTCGGCCAGCTGGCCGCTGGTGGCCGAGAACAGCAGAAACGGCAGGATGAACAGCGCTCCGATCACCAGCCCCGCCATCGCCGGCTCCAGCCAGCTCACGCTGAGCTGGTAGGTCACCATCACGGTGAAGGCGAACTTGAACAGGTTGTCATTGGCCGCGCCGGCGAACTGCGTCCAGAAAAACGGCGCGAAGCGGCGCTGGCGCAGCAGCGCGAACTGGTTGGGCGCGGCCTGCCCGGTGGCCGGCGCGGGCACCGTTGCATCGGGCGCCAGGGCGCCGGGGGTATGGCTCATGGGGAACTCTCCTCGGTGAATGCTTTGCTTTTGTCAGCGAATTGTGCCGCCGGTCATCCGCGCGGCGGGGGCTCGCGCCGCGCGTTGCAGCGCGCGCACCACGGGCCAGGCCGCCAGCGCGGCCACGACATGCTTGGCGCTGTGGCCGCTGACCAGTTGCTGCGTCAGTGCGAAGATGGGCGCATCGGCCAGCTCCAGCACCTTGGCCACGGCATAGAACGCAATCACGCCCGTGACGGAAAAGCCCAGCGCGCGCGGCTGCTGGCGGCGCAGCGCCAGCCCCGCCAGCAACAGCAGGCCGCCGCCCTGCAATACGGCCCAGGGTGTCATGTTGCCGCCCAGCCAGGCGATCAGCGCCGTGGCCGGTGCCGCCACGGACACCCCCACCGCCAGCGCCACGCCAGCCCGTGCACCAACACGGTCGGCCACCGCCAGACCCAGCAAACCGGCAAAGGCCAGGCTCATGCCCACGCGGTCAATGCACAGCCCGGCATGATCCGGCGCCAGGTGATAGCCCGCCGAGCAGAACGTGGTGACGATCAGGCCAATGAAAAACAGCGTCGCCAACCCGCGCTGCGCCACACCCAGGCGCCCCACGGGCAGGCGGTGCAGCCACAGCAGGCCCCATGCCCCCATGACCACGAACAGCCCATTGCTCAGCACGTCCATGGCGTGTGGCAAACCGAACAGCGCACGCTGATCGGCAAAGTCATGGTAGCCAGCGGGCAGCCCGGTGGCGGGCAGCACCGCGGCCAGCAACGCCAGCGCGGCCACGGCCAGCAGCAACGCGAATTCGGCGGTGCGCGCGTGCCTGGCGGTATCAACCTGATGACCCAGCCAGCGGTGAGAGGCGGTGTGCAGACGCATGATGGAATCAGCCCGAAGGCATGAGTGGATGAACACACCCACTGTCGGCCTGCCCGCGCCCCATGGCTGAGAATATCGACACTCACCGCAACCCGATCAACCTCAGGTATCGCCAAACGATCCCTCCTTCTGGAAGCTGCCCATGAGCACCACCGCCGACCTCGTTGCCGTTCTCAAGAAAGAGCTGAAATCCGCCCAGATGACCTATGCCGACCTGGCGAGGGAGTTGGGCATGGCCGAAAGCAGCGTCAAACGCATGCTGGCCAAGGGCGACATGCCGCTGTCACGCATCGACGCCATTTGCCGCGCGCTGAAAATGGACTTTTCCGAACTGGCCCAGCGCGTGGCCGATGCGCAGCCACTGTTGAAGGAACTCACGGCCGAACAGGAACGCGCCGTGGTGGCCGACAAGAAGCTGCTGCTGGTCACCACCTGCGTGCTCAGCCAGTGGACGCTGGAGCAAATCATCACCGCCTACCGCCTGAGCGAGCCCGAGGTGGTGCTGGGCCTGGCGCAGTTGGACCGCATCGGCATCATCGAGCTGAAAGCCGGCAACCGCTACCGCCTCAAGCTGGCGAAGGCCTTCCGCTGGCGCCCGCACGGGCCGATGATGCAGTACTTCCGCGAAAACGCCGCGCTGGACTTCTTCTCGGGCGGCTTCGACGGCCATGCCGAGGGCCTGCTGCTGGTGCACGGCAGCATCAGCCGCGCGCTGGCGCCCTCGTTTCTGGAACGCATGCAGCGCGTGGCGCAAGATTTTCAACAGCAGCACCAGGCCGACCAGAAGCTGAAGGACGCTGACCGCAAGGGCTACACCCTGCTGCTGGCCATGCGCGACTGGGAGTTCGACGCATTCATGCCGCTACGGCGTTGAGCGTCACGCGGCGGAATCCCTTCGGGGTTCCGCCCTACACGAGCTTGACTCCATGCCGTTTCCAGTGGAAACGGCATGGAGTCACCAAACGATGATCATCATTCTTCTGAGCAATTGTTATCCTGAGGAACAGGCCGATTTTTAACCTCTTTATGCAAGGTTATGTATTTCTCGCCTCCTCTGTACCAAACCAGTTTACCGCTCTTTATAATGAAATGATCGGTTGATTCAGGTTCAAAATTAGGGCAGATATACTCTTTATCACCCGACTCATCGTCGTCACAAAACTGGACAAATAGCTTGTCGTTTTTAATTTGTCCTTTCAACTCCCCACCCCAACCCGCTGCACGATGACCATCGCTCCAGATGCCAGAAACATTTGGCCCTTTCTGCGTAAGGTGCAGGCTCGCTGCGTGACGCCATCCACAGGATTGAGAGTAACTCCAGCGCCCTTCAAACGGCCCCGCAGCACTGGAGGCAAGTGGCAGCGATAAAACAAAGAAGGCAAAGAACAAGTTTTTCATATTAAATGATTAAGACAAGTTTTCCACAAACACCGTCAACACCCCCATATATCCATACAGATGATGTCGCGCGATTTCGCCGCTGGCAAAAAAGCCAACCAGCGGTACATCGCCCAGGGCTTGGCGCACGATAACGTCGGCGCCGAAATTGCCGGTGCGGTGCACGCCCTGGTCGCCGGGGCTCGACAGGCCCACCAGCGTGCGGCGCACGGCGTCCAGCATCAGATCAAAACCTCGTAGGTCGGAACCGCGCAGCGATTCCGACGTTGGGCGATTGAATACACGCAGGCGGCGGAATCGCTGCGCGGTTCCGCCCTACGGATCACGCCGCTTGCAGCATGAAATCGACAATCACCCGCTCGAACGGGCAGCACACGCTTGACGTCGCGGCCCGCCAGCCGGGCCAGTTCGCGCACCGCCAACTCGCCCTTACCCTGCGCCAGCTGGATCAGTTGCCAGCGCTTCTCCGTCATGTGCGAAAACAGTTGCGCCGGCGTCTCGAAGTTCAGCGACTCTACGGTGTAGCGCCGGGCCGCGGCCGCACGACCCGCCGCGCGCAGCCCGGTACGCCAATCAGTGCTCTGGGTGATCGTCAACGTTCTCATGTTGCTCTCCTGGTTTCGATGGCGGCGATGAAGTCCTCGACCAACTGCTCCGGGCCGACAAACAAGTGGGGCGAAGACGGCCCCTCGCCGCCATGCAGGAATTCGAGGCCACGCAGCAGCGGCTGGCGAATTCGGAGGACGCGAAGGAGGGGATGAGATCGTTTGTGAAGCGAAGGGCGGGGCGGTTTGTGGGACATTAGGTGAGAAGCCAAGCACGTCTCAGCATTGCTCGCCGCGCGCTACTGCCCACTTTTCTGCATACTGATTGGCACGGCGAAGCCCAGCCTCAGTAGGCGTACCCGTAAAAAATACGACGGGGACGGTCTGAAAATCAGCTGCCTTGGCACCACTCGACATAGCCTCTCGATAACCGAGAACTTCAGGAGATCGAAGAGCCAGCTTCTTGACCACTGGTTCAGTAAGCAAGGGCGACTGCAGCTCACTGGCTTGCATGTAAACCCCGTTATCAAGGAACGCACCCTGGTTAACGACCTCCCCATCTGGCGAAAAGACGCGGTACATCTTTGCGAAGCCGAGGCCCTTGTTTCGAAGGGCTCGACGCCCCAAGGCAATCGGGATGAACCATGTGGCGTCTGTGATCTGCTGTCTGGAATAGTTTTCGTCGTCCATGGTTCTTGAGATCCGAAAATCGTCAATTTCATCCGCTTGTGCTACCAATTCGAGGTAGCGAGCAACGCACTGCGAATCGGTCGGGCGCACTTGCTCGGCCATAGCGACCAGCTTGCGACAAACCTCCGACACTTCCGGAAACGCTGTAGCCATCCAATCGGCAGGCAGAAACGCATGCTCGTGTCGCGTTGCAAATTGCACGCCGGCTAAGGACCCTTTGGGCACTACGATCTCTTCCGGCCCAGCAATAGAAGCTGGCAGATAGATCACTCCATCTTGCTTCGACACACCAAAAGCGCGCATCCAAGGTGGGAAAACGGCAAACCTCGGATCATCAATTTGAAACCAGCGCATTATTTGGTCCTATGTATTGCTGCGGGATGAACGGTAACAAGCGATCCGTTGAGAAGAGCGATTCAATATGACTTGGCTTATTCCCCGTCCACAAACACCGTCAACACCCCCGTATATCCATACAGATGATGCCGCGCGATCTCGCCGCCGGCGAAGAAGCCGACCAGGGGCACGTCGCCCAGGGCTTGGCGCACGGTCTGCAACTCAGCCCCTGGAGCGCCAAAGTGTGGGCCGCCGCGGCCAGCGCAGCTGACGTAGATGGCTCCACGGATGCGGCGAGATGCATGCGGTGACGGCGCCTCATGCAGCGCGGCTGCATCAAGTATTTCCTCGGGCTCCAGCTCTTCGCGAATCTCGGCGCAGATGCGCATCAAGTCAGCCCGCGCGGCTTGACGGTCGCGCTGGCAGAAGGCGGCGCGCTGGCCCACCCGCGGATGTTCGGCTATCGCCACGCCTTGCCGGCCAGGGTCAACACCAATGATGTGGCGCACGATAACGTCGGCGCCGAAATTGCCGGTGCGGTGCACGCCCTGGTCGCCGGGGCTCGACAGGCCCACCAGCGTGCGGCGCACGGCGTCCAGTGCCTCGCGCGGGGCATTCAGACTGACTTGCAGGGCGTCCAGCATCAGATCAAGCGCGGGCTCACCATCCAGCGTGAGCAGCACGTTGCCGTCGGCGGCGGTGACCTCGCGCTCGGGCGCGATGGGCTGCGCGCCCTGGGTGACGCGCGAGACGAGCGCCACGCCCTCGCCGAAGGCCACGCCCGAGAGGCCGCCTGAGAACACGCCGCCCGCCGCGCCCTGCCCCGGCGCGTTGCCGTGGCCGCTGGCGGCGAACTGCACCACGTCGCCGCGGCTGGCGGCCAGGCCGCCGAACAGGTAGCCGGTGGCGGTGCGCTCGGCCATCTCGGCGATCAGCTCGGCCACATCGGGCGTTTGCGCGTCGGCATGGATCAGCGCCGTGTGCGGGGCAAAGCCGCGTCCAGCACTCAGCGGCGCAACGCCGGAAAACACGCGGTACTGGTCCGCGGGCAAGTCGCACAGCATCACGCTGAGCGCGGGCTCGTCGATGTATTCGGCGTTGCCCGCGCACACGCCAATGCCGACGGTGCCGGTCCAGTCGGTGACCCCGGGCAGCTCGGCCTGCAGGTATTCAAGGATGGCGCGCGCTTCCGATGCGTAGTGATCGGTGATGTAGAGCAGGCCAAGCGTGGGCGCTGCGGCGTGGCCGGGCAGCGCCATCTGCGCACGCAACTGCGCCAGCACCAGACCGCAGGCCATGGGCCATTGCGGGTGGGTGGCGTGGCCGGTGGGGAACAGGGTCATGACAGGTTGATCATCAACGGTTGCCGCGCGGCGTTGTGGGAGCGGGCTTGCCCGCGATGGGGCCGCCGTGTGGGGCGAGAAGCGCCCTATCGCGGGCAAGCCCGCTCCCACAACGTGCGGCACGCCAGCCAGCCTCAGCGCCCGAACTTGAAGGGCGGCGGCAGCGGCCAGCTGGCGGCGGTGGCGGTGGGCTTGGCGGGCGCGGACTTGGTCGCGGGTTTCTTGCGTGCTGCGGTTTTCTTGGCGGCGGCTTTCTTGGCCGGGGCCTTGCGTGCGGCGGGTGCGCTGGCCTTCTTGGCGGCCTTCTTCGCCGGGCGCTTGGTGGCGGCTTTCTTTTGAGAGCCTTTTTGGCCTTCAGAGCCTGCCCCTTCTACGCTAGAAGCTACTGAATCAGAAGCATCCGCCGCCGTGGCAGCCGGCTGGGCGGCATCGCGCATGGCGTTGGCGGCGATCTGCTGGAACTGCTGCGTCAGCGCGTCCCACCACTGCATGGGATCGGCCTGGGCAGCCGTGGCCGGCGCGAGGGCTGCAGCGGGCTCAGGCGCCGCGGCGGCGGGCTCGGCCTGTGGCGCGGGGGCGGCAGTGAAGGGCCAGTGCTCGGGTGTCGCGCCCGCGGCGGGCGATGGGGCGGCGGGCTCGCTCTGCGTGGGCAAAGTGAAGGCCTTGGCGATTTCGGCCATGCTCAGGTTCATGCTCGCCAGCGTGGCCAAGGTCATCTTTTGCACTTCCAGTGCCTGGATGGTGGCCTTGAGCGCGGTGCCGTTTTGCTCCAGCCAGAACAGCACGGTTTTCAGCTCCTGGATGCGCTTGTCCAGTTCGTCGATGCTGACGGTGGGCGCCACCCATGCGGTCAGTCCTGAAGCTGCTTGACCGCCGGGCGCCAGTTGCTGCAGGAAGTCAAATCCGGGGATGAACTTGCCAAAGGGGAACGCGCTGGATTCGCTCATGGCGGCACCTTTCGAAGAGGGTGGATCCAGCGGTCAGCTTAACCCAAAGCCCCGCGCCGTGGCGGCGGTTTTGGCCGCGGGCCGCGCGAATCAGCGTGACTGGCGCAACGCCAGCGCGCCAGGCAGGCGCAGTTGCTCTTGCGGGGTGAACAGCTGCTGGCGCAGCGCGTCGAGCTGCGGCGCGGACATCTGGCCCTGCCGCACGGCGGTCTCAGCCAGCGCGTACTGGTCGATCCGCTGGTTCCATTGGCGCTGCTGCTGGTCCAGCGCGGCCAGCCGGTTGGCGGCCTCGGCGCCAAAACTGGCCTGGCGCGCGGCGTAGCGCTCGCCGTCGCTGGCCTGGCGGGCGTTCAGCTCGGCCGTCTGTTGCTGCAGCGTCAGGTGTTGCTGCACCTGCTGGCGCTGGCGGCGTTCTTCGGGCGTCATGATGCTGGCGGCCTCGTCCAGCGCGGCCTGCTTCTGCCCGGGGCTCAGCGTCTTGTCGGATTCAATCCGCATGCGCGCCAGGGTGTAGCGGTCAAGTCGGTCGTCGGCGCCAAACAGGGCGGCGTATTCATCGGCATCGAAGTGCTGCTGGCGCAGGCGCTTGCGGGCCTCGAAAGCCTCGCTCAGCTCTTCGGGCGTCTTGGCTCCGGCGGCGGCCAGGCGGTCGAGTGCCGTGCGGTGGTCGATGTAGCGCGAGACGAGGGCACGCGCGGCCTCCACCTGATCAGGAGGAAAGCGCTGGGCGATGCGGGAGAACAGGCGCTGCTTGAAGCCTTCGGGGTCGTCGCGGAAAGAGCCGGTGCCCAGCTCCTCGCCAATCAGGTCTTCCAGCCGCAGCGCCAGTCCGGGGGTAGCCAGCAAGGCCTGCCGGCCAGGCGACTGGCGCGCGGAGGGCGATGCCGAAGGCGCGGCCAACTCGGGCGTGGGGCCGAACCAGGTAGCCGTGGGCGCGGTGCCACGTGGCGCCAGCGTGGCGCCCTCGCGCGCTGACTGCACACCACGCCCGTACCACAGGCCCGCCGTCAACACGCCGACGGCCAGGGCCACGGCGGCGGCGCGCTGCCAGCGCGGACGCGCCGCTACCGTGCGCGAGGAAACCAGCGTGGCTCGCGCCATGGCTGGGTCAGAGCCCCAGGCCTTGCAGGCGGTTGGCGTGCTGGCGGTACAGCGTCACCGGGCTGACGGCGAACCAGTCGGTGATGCCGATCAGCTGGTTGACTTCGTCCAGATGGTTCTGGCTGTACACGCCCAGTGACTTGCCCAGCTTGGACGAGCAGACCGACACCAGGCCGTCCTGCTTGATGCCGCCGAATATCGGCGACAGCGCCAGCATGCCCCAGTCCACCAGGTCGAGCGGGTTGGTGAACACCTTGTCGCCCGTCCAGGAGTAGTAACGCACGCCGTTGTCGATTTCGGGGCCATCACCGCAGGCGGTGGTGGGCATGCCTTGCGGGAACTTGGCGGTGAACTCGGCCGAACCGGCACTGGTGAGCGAGCGCAAGCCGGCCAGCGAGTTCTCCTCGTACTCCGGCTTGCCCGAGAAGAAGCCGATGAGCTTGCCCAACGTATCGACCACGGAGGAAACCATCGGGCGCAGCGGCGAACCATCGGGCACCTTGGTGTCGATGAAGTCGGCCATCTCGGAGCCCTTGTTGGGCCCCCCCACGGCGGTGACCGAAGCCACCAGCTCCGGCGCCACCGAGGCCACGTAGCGCACCGTGTGGCTGCCGTGCGAATGCCCGATCAGGTTGACTTTCTGCGCGCCGGTCAGCGCCACGATGCTGCGCACCTGCTCCAGCAGTTGCTCGCCGCGCGCCTCGGAGCTGTTGAAGGCCGACACCTCGGCCACGTACACCTGCGCGCCGTCGTTGCGCAGGGCCTGCGGGATGCCGTAGAAGTAGTCCACCGAGCCGATGCGGTCGAAACCGGTCATGCCATGCATCAGCACGATGGGATAGCGCGTGCTGGTGTAGCCCGCGTGGGCGGCGCCGGCGGCGGCCACCAGGGTGGCGGCCAGCACGGCACGGCGCCACAGCTGGCGGCCGGCGGCAAAGGGACGGAATGCACGCATGGAAAAGTCTCCTGGAAATGAGTTGTGTGAACACGCCAGACCGGATCAGCGAACGCTTGCATCCGATATGCGAACGTTCGTGCGGAAAATCACGGACTGGCGGAATCTAAAACCAGAAGCCACTTCACCATGAGCGGGAAAACCCCTTGCTGCGCCGCAGCATTGATTCCCCAATGACGCAGCGTGTCACGTTGGCGACGACACTGTCAACAGCGGGCGCGTCGGTGCCGGAACCAGGCACCGGCGTTCATGGTCAGGCCGCGGCCAGCGACGCCGCGCGCGTACGGCTCGTAGCACGACGCCGGTGCGGCGTCTTCTGCGACGGCATCAGCCGACCCAGTTCGCGGCATACGGTTTCCGGCGCCGAGTCGACAAGCTGCGCCATCTCCTTGAGCGATGGCAAGGCCTTGCGCGCCATGGGGTTGTCGATGCCGCCTCCCAGCCAGTGCACCAGCCAGGTAAGCCGGTCGGTGACGGGGCCGCTGCGCAGTCGCGCCATGTCCTGGGCCTGGCGCTGCTGCTGGGCCAGGATGTCGGCCAGCACCATCAGGCGCGCCGCCTCGTCGTGCACGGACTCGATCCACGCGGTGCTGGCCACCAGCGCCGACACCGTGACGGCATAGGGTTGCGCCAGCAGCGATTCCAGTCCCACGCGGTCGCCCGGCAAGGCCAACTGGATCAAGGTGCTGGCGTCATCACCTTGCCTTTCCACGCGAAAGGCGCCGCTGGTCACGCGCCACAGCACGCCGTGTTCACCGGCGCGCAGCAGCGTCTGCCCCGGCGCGAACGCCGTGACCATGGGCCCGGTTTCAAACGAGCGATTTCCTGTCGCCGCCACCAGCGTCAGCGGTGGGGCCATGCGGCGCGAAGTTGCCCAAACTGTTTCGATGTTCATGTTCACTGCTCCTGCCGATCCTGCCCCGGTTGCCGTGGGTGTCGGCGCTTCATTCCAATCCCGCCTGCCCCCGCGCTGTCTAGCCCAGGAGGCATGCGCGCGGTTTCAGGCCACGAAGAAGGGATGGATGAGCAGGGGCGGCCCTCTTGGGCGCCCGGAAAGTGAACGAAGCGGGACACGCGCCGCTGGCGCGGCATGCAGGGGCGCGCGGTGCGTGAGGTCGGTGCGCAGCACCGGCGTGGCGGGCAGCGGGGGCGGCGCCAGGCGGTCCCACGCCAGCCAGCAGAGAGGGCAGTCATCCAAAAGCGTCTTGCCCGGTGCGCCGCCTTTTTCGACCGTTTCGCCGGTTTCCAGGTGAACCCAGCGCAGGCCGGTGGAAGTGCAAACCTCCACCCAGCCGGCGGGCATGGCGTCGGAAACACCACGGGGCAGCGCGCGCGACACCGTGGGCGCGAGCATGGCCAGGCCGATGACCAGCAATGCCAGCCAACCAGCCCAGCGGCATCGTTCGCGCCAGGTGTCGATGGTGCGTGCGGCCCTCACGTCAAGCCCTGTTCAGTGCATGCCGTTCAGACGCCCGAAATCAATGCTTGTCATGACTCATGGACGCATCGTGGGCGCCATTCCCCGTGCCCAGCGCCGTCACCGGCGCCTTCACCTCCTGGGTGAAGAGCTTCTTGCTGGCGATATCCTCGAAGGTCAGCGTCACGGGCACGGTGTCGCCGCCTTTGAGCGGCTGCTTCAGGTCGATCAGCATGATGTGGTAGCCACCGGGCTTGAGGTTCATGGCGTGGCCCTTGGCGATCTTCAGCCCGTCCTTGAGCTGGCGCATCTTCATCACGTCGCCTTCCATCGCCATCTCGTGCACTTCCACGATGCCAGCCACCGGCGTCTGGCCGGAGACAAGGCGCACGTCCTGCGCGGCGTCGATGCGCATGAACAGGCCGGTGGCTTTCTGCTGTGGCACGGTGCCGCGCACCCAGGGCTCGTGGATGGTGACCTGAGCCTGCGCGGCGCCCGCGAGCAGCAGGGCTGCCAGTGTGAAGCTGATGCGTTTCATGAGAAGAACTCCTGTGGTTGAGAACCGATAGAAATCCGCAGGCGGCCAGCCAGGCCGCCTGCGGCTGGGGAATGGCCTTGCGCGATTTGCTTGCCGCGCACTGCGGGTGTGCCATGTTGCCGGTGATGGTTGGGGCATGCCGCCCTCTGTGAGATACCGATTGAAGACAGGCGCCAGCGCTTGTTCCTCAAACGCCGGCAGCTACCAAGTCAATAGCAATCAGGAGGCAGTGGGTGGCGCGCGCGCCTGCCACGGCAGAGCCGCGGGCATGGGCAGCGGGCGAGGGGCGGGCGTGGCCCATGCCAGCGCCGGCAGCGGGGGAGGAGGAGGCGTCACGAACGCCGCTGGCGGCGGCGCCGAGGCGACCAGGCACAGCGCGCAGTCGAGATGGATAGCACCCATTTCCACCACACCATCGTCGGTGTGCACCACGGCCTTGATCTGGCCGCCCGCGCCGCAGATCAGTTCAATGGCCTGCGGATGGATCAGCGGCGCCGCTGCCGCCGTGCCCAGGGCGAGCGCGAACCACGCCAGCACGAGGCGGGCAAGGTAATGAGCGCGGCGCAGAGCTTCCATCACGGGTTGATTATGGGTCAGATGAGGATGAATTGTTTACGCGACATCAAGCGATCAACCGTTGCTTCTATTGAGGTTTTCAAAAATTACGACAGCGCGGGCCATCAGAAAGAAATCTCCCTCTCCCCTCTGGGAGAGGGTTGGGGTGAGGGCAAGCGGCGTGTCATGAATTACGAAACTTTCAATAGGATCAATACTTCGGCGCCCGCCGCTCGCGCAGACTCGCCACGCCTTCCCGCACGTCGGGGCCGGCGAAGCCCATGAATTCGAGCGCCAGCGAGGTGTCGAAGCTCGGCCCCGCCTGGCGGTACCAGTTGTTGAGCGAGTATTTCGTCCAGCGGATGGCGGTGGTGCTGCCGGCGGCCAGCTTGTCGGCCACCTCGTAGGCCTTGTCGAGCAACTGGTCATCATCCACGGCCAGCGACACCAGGCCGATGCGCTCGGCCTCCTCGCCGGTCACGGCCTCGCACAGCATCAGGTAGTACTTGGCCTTGGCCATGCCGCACAGCAGCGGCCAGCAGATGGCGGCGTGGTCGCCCGCGGCCACGCCCAGGCGCGTGTGACCGTCGACGATCTTCGCGCTCTTGGCGGCAATCGAGATGTCGGCCAGCAGGCCCGCCACCAACCCCGCGCCCACCGCCGGGCCATGCATGGCGCTAACGATGGGCTTGTCGCAATTGATGACGTTGTAGACCAGGTCGCGCGCTTCCTTCCACACGCGCGTGCGCACGGCGAAATCGGCCGCCATGTCCTGCACCAGCGCCAGGTCGCCGCCGCCCGAAAAGCCCATGCCTTCACCGCGCAGCACCACGGCGCGCACGGTGTCGTCCTTGTCGATGTCGCGCCAGATCTCGGACAGCTCCCAGTGACCATCGTGCGCGGCGGTGGGCAGCTTGCCGTTCTTGGCCCTCATCTGCAGATCGAGCACCGCGCCGTCCTTGCCACGGCGCGTGATGTTGAAAGTCTGGTAACGACCATAGTCGATGGCGGGGGCGCTCATGGGCATGTCTCCTTGTGATGTCCAGATCAACTGATCGTAGCCGCGCCCAGGGGAAAAGAAGGGCCGCGCTGCCCAGCCCGGGAACAAGCCGCGCCGTTGGCGGGAATTGCGTGAATCACCAGTTGATCGCCACCCAAACATGGCTGCCAGCTTCGTCGTTCCCGGATTTAGGGTGTCAGTGGAAGCGTCCGGTCAAAGCAACGGCTTCGGGCCAACGACAAGCCAAACCCAGCCCAGTTTCAGATACCGACCTCAGTGGAACCCCCTAGATGCAGGAGCGAGTGGGCTGGCTATCATGCCCTGAATTTGCGTACGAACGTTCGTTTTTTTAAGCCAAAAGCCGAGACGAGCCTCGTTATTAAAACATGTTTGCTAACAGGCGGACAAAGAAAAATATATTCACGGTCAGATGATTTGAATATTTGAATCACAGGAAGTAATGTGCCGAACCATTTAATCGTGTACTGCGGCTCCAGCAACCAGAATAATATCAAGGTAACCATCGGCAATGCCGATTATTCGTACTATTTCATTTATCGTGAACTGGCCGATGTACTCTCCCGGCTGGGACAGGTGCACCTGGTGGATGACCTGGACGGCGTGGAGGCGCTGTACGACCAGTTGAGCGCGGACGGCTCGCCGTGCGTCCTGCTTTCAATTACGCCGCCACACAAGGCTCCCGTTGGATTACGTTGCCCCGTGGTGTGCGTGTTTGCGTGGGAGTTTTCCACCATTCCCACGGAAACCTGGGACGAGGACCCCCGCAATGACTGGCGCCACGTGTTCGCCGCTCATGGCAAGACCATTACCTTGTCGGAATATGCGGCACGGGCCGTGCGCGCGGCAATGGGAAATGATTACCCGATGCTCGTCATTCCCACGCCGGTATGGGAGCGCCTGGCTCCGGTACGGGCCGCCCAAGCCGGCCATGCAGTGCGGCACAACGCGCTGTTGCCCGCCCAAGGCATGGTTCTGGACAGTCGTGTCGTGCATTTCTCGCCGGATGCGCTGATCCAGGGGCTGGCCTCGATGGAAGAGGTGGATGACCAGTCCCTGCATGTTCCCCTGACGGTCACACCGGCACAGGTGCTGTCCACGACCGACAAGCGATTCTTGACGCAAACCGGCCAGCGCACCGCCAACCAGGGTCTGGTGTTGAAGGATGAAGGCGACGGATTCTGGATATACGGCCCTTACCTGCCGTGGCAAGCGGGCGCTTACGCGGTCACCGTATTCGGGCGTGCCCAGCTTCCGCAGGGGCGCACGGGATGGGTCGATGTGAGTTGCCACCAGGGCCAGGTCATCCTGGCGCGGCGCGATATCGACGAAGAATCCCTGAAAAACGCGGGCCCCACCGGCTGCCTGGCCGACTTGACCATCAGCCTGGAAAACGACTGCACCGATCTGGAGGTGCGCGTCTGGATGCCTGCCGGCACGCAGGGCGCGCTGTATTCGGTCGAGATTGCACCGGCAGAGTCGGCGCGCGATCCGGCAGACGCACCCGGCACCTCGCTCACGAACGAGGCGCAGGAGGTCCTGCGCCCGGGTTTGGAAAGGTTGGTGCTGAATGGCGTGGTGTATACCGCCGTCCTCAATCCCAACGACGGCCGCAAGAACTGGGAGGACATGCTCAGCGCGTTCTGCTGGACGTTCCGTGACGTTGAAGACGCGACGCTGCTGATCAAGGCGTCGCAGCATGACTTCAGCCGGTATGGGGCCTCCTTGCAGATCCTGCTGTCCAGGCTGGCCCCATTCAAGTGCCGCGTCATCTGCATACAGGCCTATCTGGACGATGCGGCCTATGCAAAGCTCATCCAGGCCAGCAGTTATTACGTCAACAGCTCGGTTTGCGAAGGGCTGTGCATTCCCATTCTGGAATTCATGAGTTGCGGGGTTCCCGCCATCGCTCCAGGGCACACCGCCATGGCCGACTACATCGACGCCGAAGTCGCGTTCGTGCTGACGGCCAGCACGGAGATGGCGGCCTGGCCGCACGACCCGCGCAAGAAGCGGCACGCCTTGCGCTACCGCATGCACTGGGACAGCCTGTGCACCGCATACCGCGAGAGCTATCTGGTCGCCAAGCAGGAGCCGGAGCGCTATGAGCACATGCGCCAGGCCGGCTTGGCACGCATGCGGGAATATGCGGACAGCGCGCGCGTGCAGCGGGCACTGGAGACGTTCCTGCAGCCCCAGGTTCAGGAGCATGCCGCATGCTGATCCTGGTCTACTCCGACACCCACGCCGGCAACGTGGAGGCGCAACTCGGCAAGCCCGAATACAGCTATTACTACGTGCTCCGGGAATACTTGCCGGTGCTGCGCCGCATCGGCATCGTGGTGGTGGTGCACGACCCGGAACAGGAGGTGGACAGGCTCTGGGCCAACGCCCGTGATCACGGACAGGATTGCGTGTTCCTGTCGTTCTCGCCACCCCACAAGACCTGCCTGACCTTGCGGTGCCCCACCATTCCCGTACTGGCGTGGGAATATTCAAGCATCCCGGTCGAAACATGGTTTGGGCAACCACACCAAGACTGGCGCACGGGCCTGGCCGCTTGCGGCATGGCGATCACGCATTCGCAATACGCGCGCCAAGCGATTCTGGATGCCATGGGGCCGGAATACCCGGTCATTTCAGCGCCAGCGCCAGTGTGGGATCGCTGCTCCGCCTTGCATGCATCACCAGCGACGCAGGCCTTTACCCTGTCGATCCAGGGCACCGTACTGGACTCGCGCACGCTTGATTTGGCGCCCTTTGACATGCGAGAGCAGGGCTTGCCGGAAAACCGGCTGCTGCGCAACAAGGACGAAGCCCGAATCAACCCCACCCCGCTGACGCTGGACGGCATTCTGTATCTGGCGATTTTCAACCCGGAAGACGACCGGAAAAACTGGGCAGACCTGCTCGACGGCTTCGTCGCCGCCCACCGGCATCGCACCGACACCACGCTGATCGTCAAGCTGGTCCACATGGGGCGCTCGTGGATTTTGCGCGATGTGCTGCGTTTTCTGTATTTTCTGCAGCCCTACGCCTGCCGCATCGTGCTGATCCACGGCTACCTGGACGACGCCGCGTACGAGGCGCTTCAGCGCAACGTGCACTACGTTGCCACCACCACGCGCGCGGAAGGCCAGTGCCTGCCGCTGATGGAGTTGATGTCGATGGGCAAGCCAGCCCTGGCGCCGCGCCACAGCTCGTTGTCCGACTACGTCAACGCCGACAACACCTTCCTCATCGACTCCCATCCCGAGCCCACCTTCTGGGCGCACGACCCGCGCCGCGCCATCCGGGCGCTGCGCTTTCGCATCCACTGGCCGTCGGTGCAGCAGGCTTTCGAGGACAGCTACCAAGTCGCCAAGCATGACACCGCGCGCTATGCCGCCATGTCCGAAGCAGCCATGCTCACCTTGCGGGGACATTGCTCGCAACAGGTGGTGCATGACCGGGTAAGCGCCCTGGTGGAACGCTGTATGGCGGCACAAGCGCCGACGCCGTGTGCCCAGACCCAACCATCCGCACCTGGCTGGCGCACCCGCCTGGGCCACTGGCTGCTGCAGGACCACCCCCAGCACGATGGAGATGCTGGCAAGGCGACCCTGAACGATACGAGCCACGCACCCTGGCTGCCCGAACTGACCCGGTTGGTGCCACGCCTGCCGGCGGTCGTGGCGGCCGATGCGAGCACAGAAACCAGTTCCGCGCCCATTGCTGGCACCGCCAAGCCGCGGCCAGCCAACACGCAGCCCGCGTCGTCAAACGAGCATTTGTGGTGCGACACGGCCAGTGGCATGGTCTGCCCAGGTTTTTCCATCACGCCCGATGACGTGCTGGTCGAAATAACCGATACGGCACAGGCCGTCGCAGCCTTTGCACAGCGGCAAGGCGCCAACGTGCGGGCAATCAACCGTCAGGCGCTGCAAGACAGACAGGTGGCGCCGACCGGCGCCACCGCTACGCGCGTGGTGTGGCTGGAAGCGGACGGCATGGATGCCCTGGCGCCGGCACTGCTGGCCGGATTGGCCACACTGGGCAAACCAGGCGCCCAATATCTGCTGCAATTGGACACCATCGACATGGACGAGGCAGCCGCAGAGCCGACCTCGACGAACCTGGCCGACCAGTTGCGGGCCGCACTGGCGCCCCATGGTCTGCATCTGGACAGCGTGCGGCCCGCCGGGTTCTACCTCGCGCTGCGGCGCAAGTTCTTGCGGGCATTGCCATCCAGTACCACCGCCGGGCAGCCAGCCTTGCTGGAGCAATGGACCACCACCTGGGAGCTGCTGCAGCAAAAAGACCGTGGACCTTTGCTGATCGAGGGACTGCACGCCTTGCCCATGGGCAGTTGGCTAGCGCTGGCGCATAAAAACGAGCTGGCCCGCACGGGAGAAGCCGCATGAACACTTCCGCGCTGTCCGTGCAGGAACTGCACGCGCTGAACCCCGAGCGCAGCTTTGAAATCGGCCTGAAAGACGTGGTGTTCGACGGCTGGTATCAGCCGGACGGACACCTCTACCACGACTTCCCCATCGCACAGCAGGACATCGTGGTGGACGTGGGTTGCGGCGATGGGGGCAACCTGCGCTATTGCGGCGCGCAAGGCGCGCATCTGGTCGCGGCCGACATCGACGCCGACAAGGTGCGCGCCAGTGTCGAGCACTTGCGCACCACCCGCGCACGCCAGGTCGAGGGCATCGTGGGCGACTCCCGCCCGCTGGCGATTGCCGATGCATTCGCCACCCGCGTCATCTGCACCGAGGTCATGGAGCACGTCGCCGATGTCCGGCAGTTTCTGGGAGAGCTGGTGCGCATTGGCCAGCCCGGAGCACTGTACCTGTTGACGGTGCCCGACACGGCCAGCGAGCACTTGCAAAAAAACACGGTCGCTTCCGAATTCATGTTCCGGTACCCCAACCACATCCGCATCTTCGAGCGCGACGAGTTCTCCACCCTGGTGCAGCAGGCCGGCCTGCACGTGATCCGCCAGAACGGCTACAGCTTCTTCGGGGCCGTCTGGTGGGGCCTGTTCTGGTTGTGCAAGTCAGACCCCTCGCTGCGCACCGCCGACCCGCTGGCGCTGAGCTGGGCACACACGTGGTCGCTGCTCATGGATCTGCCGGGCGAGGCGCGCGTCAGGGCACATCTGAACCAGATATTGCCGAAATCGCAAATCATCGTGGCCCGCAAGCCCTGAGGAACGGCGGCATGGAGCATCTTTATGAAACCATGGCCTTCTCGGAGCTGCCGCCCGGCTGCTTCAAGAGCGAAGCGGCCCGGCGCACGAGCGGGCTGGTGCGCTATCGCAAGGGGCTGTCGCGCACGCAAGTGCTGGCGGGGTTGCAGCTGGACTGGTTCGCGGACGATCCGACGCAAAGCACGGGGCATGAAATCGTGCTGGACTCCGATCGCCTGGTCTTGACCATCCAGCTTTCCGGTCACGATCAAAAATACCGGTTTGGCGAACAGTCCTCGGGGCACTGGATGTTCCGCACCTTCGGTCCCTGCAGGGTGGAAGTCGGCAAGGGCGTCACCTCCAACGGGGTGGATTGCTTTCTCACTCCAAATGCCGAGCTGATCGTTGAGGACGATTGCATGTTCTCGTTGTGCCACCTGCACGTGGGTGACGGACACGCCATTTTTGATGTCGCGAGCGGGGAACTGCTCAACGTCAAGGAAGCACCCCGAATCCACATCCGCCAGCATGTGTGGGTCGCCTTGCTTGCCTCCATCCTGAGCGACTCCGACATTGGCGCTGGCAGCATCGTGGCCAGCAAATGTGTGGTCAAGGGGACCGTTGCGCCATGTACCCTGATGGTAGGCGTTCCTGCCGTTGCCAAGAAAACCGGTGTCAGCTGGTCCCGCTGGCACCATGGTCACGACCGGGACGAGGTGGTGAAGTATCTGGCCGGTCTGGACGTGGGTTGCTCGCCCGCATTCGAGAGCCGTCAGCCGCAAAGCGTCGTCACCGCCCCCCCGGCGGCCCAGACGACACAGCCAGCCCTTGCGCAAGGCGCTGAACCCGTCTTGCCACCGCGCGAGCCAGCCCCGGCACCAGCGCTGAACGCGTCTGCACGGCCTGCCCCTTCCTCGGCGGAGCCAGCCACGCCGCCCCCTTCCGACGCGGGCAAGCTGCGCACGGCGCTGAACGACTGGTGGCACGGCACGCGCCAGTTGCGCGTGTGGTGGACGCTGGCGCGCTACGACATCGTGCTGCGCTACCGCCGCTCCATGCTCGGCCCCTTGTGGCTGACCTTGAGCATGGGCGCCATGATCGCCGGCATAGGACCGCTTTACAGCCAGCTTTTCGGCATCAACCTGACCGAATTTTTTCCGTATCTGGCGTTGGGCATCATTTTCTGGTTCCTGATCGCCGGGACGATCACCGACGCCACCAGCGTCTTCATGGCCTCGTCCAACTACCTCAAGCTGGCCTATTTCCCCACCAGCCTGTTCGTGTGGCGCATGGTGGCGCGCAACCTGCTGCAGTTCTGCCACCACGTGCTGATCTTCCTGCCCATCGCCTGGTGGGCCGGCATCGCGCCGAGTTGGAAGATGCTGTACGTCCTGCCCGCGCTGGCGCTGTTCGTGATCAACGCCCAGGCCGTGGGCATCTGGCTGGGCATCCTGTGCGCGCGCTTTCGCGACGTGCCGCAAATCGTCACCAGCGTGGTGCAGATGCTGATGTTCCTCACGCCCGTGTTCTGGATGGCGGACAAGCTGCCAGAGCGGTCCCGGTTTGCCCTGTTGAACCCGCTGGCGCAGTTGCTGGACATCTTGCGCGCGCCGTTGCTCAACCAGGACGTGGGCGCTGGCAACTGGGAAGGCGTGATCCTGTTCACCAGCGTCAACCTCGTGCTGGCGCTGCTGGTGTTCATGCGCTACCGGCGCAAGCTCATCTACTGGCTCTGACCCCATGGCACGGATCGACTTGCACAACGTCTGCGTGGACTACCCGGTCTACGACGCATCCTCGGTTTCGCTGAAAAAGCGCATTGCCTCGTCCGTCACGGGCGGGCGCTTTGGCGGCGCCATAGGGGTCACCACCATCAAGGCCCTGTCCAACGTGACGCTGTCGCTGCGCAGTGGCGACCGGGTGGGACTGGTGGGCCACAACGGATCGGGCAAAACCACCTTGCTGCGGCTGCTGTCGGGCGTGTATGAACCCACCGCCGGACGCATGCACGTGCAAGGCCACGTGACCAGCCTGATCGACTTACTCACCGGCATCGAGGGCGATGCCACCGGCATGGAGAACATCCTGCTGCGCGGCCTGGTCATGGGCATGGACAAAGGCGCCATCCAGGCGCTGGCCGGCGACATCGTCGACTTCAGCGGCCTGGGCGACTACATCCACCTGCCGGTGCGCACCTACTCCACCGGCATGGTCATGCGGCTGGCCTTTTCCATCGTGTCATGCATCCGCACCGACATCCTGCTGATGGACGAATGGCTGGCCGTGGGCGACGCGGATTTTTCGCGGAAGGCCGAAAGCCGCTTGCGCGCGATCGTGAACGACTCGGGCATCCTGGTCATTGCCTCCCACTTCCCGCAATTGATTCTCAAGGAATGCAACAAGGTCATCGTGATGCATCACGGTGTCTTGCAGGAAGTGCTGTCCGTGGGGCAGTACCAGCAACGCATGACGGACGCCTACTTCGCATCCTTGCAGGCACAGCAAACGGTGCAAACGCCAGAACCGCTTCCACTGTGAGTCCGAAATGAAAACAAATGCCATGTCAATGAGCAATCTTTCGCCGCGTGTTGGCTACATACCCAGTCTGGATGGCATACGCGCGCTGGCCGTGTTGGGAGTCATTGGTTTTCATTTCACATTTCCCTTCAGAACACAGTTACTTGACACAGGCGGTTTATGGAAATGGTGGGTACATATTTCCAATAACGGCTGGCTGGGCGTGGATTTATTCTTTATACTCTCAGGCTATCTGATTGCCCGAAAATTGTTATCAAGCCCAGTCACCGACTGGCCAGCGTACGCTCGCTTTGTTAACAGCCGGGCACGACGCCTGCTGCCGGCATATGTGGCCTGCTTGATATTCATAAATATCGTAGCGCTTGCCTTTACCCCCGATAGTCGTGTACTCCATGTTCAGTGGTGGGTTTGGACATTCACGGTGAATTTTGCTCAGGCGTTTGGCAATCCATTCATTGTGTCAGACCCCTTATATGGCCTAGATCACTTCTGGTCGCTGGCAATGGAATGGCATTTTTATCTGCTTTTCCCCTTGGTGCTGATGGTTAGCAAATCGCCTGTCAAGACAGCGCTTGGGATGCTTGCGTTGGCACTGTGCGTACGGCTTTTCATGCTTTGGCTTCTGCCAGAAAGATCAGCCAGTGCCGCATATTTCTTTACTTTTGCACGCATGGATGGCTTTGCCTTTGGTGTCTTGGCTGCGGCACGGGCAGAGCACATACCGCCACGCACACTCTGCCTTTTCGCCAAGGTAGCAATAGGTGCACTCACCGTGCTATTCGTTGTCGTAGGATATCAGAGCATTGATATCCACCACAGTGTGACTTTTCAAGTTATTGGATACACACTGGCATCAGGTCTTTTCGCCACGATCATTGCTTATCTGGCAACGAAAAACCAGCCCACTCCCATCACACTTTGGCTGGAGCATCCATGGTTGGTCAGAATCGGGCTCATCAGCTACAGCCTTTATCTTTGGCACTTGGTTTTTATTTCAATTATTACTGGCTGGGCAGTCAAGCATGCCTCCAACAGCCTCATACCCCAGTTCCTGCTGTCAAGCGCCATCAACCTGGCATTCACCCTGGTGGCATCCATCATTTCCTATCGCCTGTTCGAACAAGGCTATTTCCGGCAACGACGAACGCTCCAACCCAGATTGAAGGAGGCCATGACATGAAGATTGTCCCCATCATTCTCAGTGGCGGCTCGGGCACACGCCTGTGGCCCGTGTCACGCGAGACGCACCCCAAGCAACTGGCGCCACTGATTCGCGGGCACTCCCTGCTGCAGCAAACCGCGTTGCGGCTGGCGGCGATGGAGGGGTCCAGGCTGCAGTTCACATCACCCGTCGTGGTCTGCAACGTGGAGCACCGCTTCATGGTGGCGGAACAGCTGTCGGTCATCGGCATCACGGATGCCCGCATCATCCTGGAGCCATGCGGCCGCAACACGGCACCAGCGCTCACGCTGGCCGTGGAAATGATCCTGCAGGACACGCCCGACGCCCTGATGCTGGTCATGCCGGCCGACCACGTCATCAGCGACCTGCAGTCCTTTCGCGCCGCCATCGAGCAGGCCAAGACCATGGCCGCCCGGCAAGATGCCATCGTCACGTTCGGCATCGTGCCGCAGCGAGCCGAGACCGGCTACGGCTACATCGACGCCGAGGCACTGCCAGGCAAGAAGGCTTTCCGCATGAAGGCTTTCATGGAAAAACCAGACCGCAAGCGGGCCAAGGCGTACATGGAAAGCGGGCACCACTTCTGGAACAGTGGCTTGTTCATGCTGCGCGCCCAGATCTGGCGGCACGCCCTGCAGCAACTGGAACCCGACATGTATGCCCTGGCCCGGCAGGCCGTGGTGCAAGCCGCCGTCGACGTCGACTTCATCCGTGTCGACACCGCGCTGTTCGGCGACTGCCCATCCGACTCGATCGACTACGCCGTGATGGAGCGCCTGGCCGAAACGCACGGTCCCGCCGTCGAGGGCATGCTGGTTCCGCTGCAGGCCGGGTGGAACGACGTGGGCACTTGGGATGCCATCCAGGACGTGATGGACAAGGACGCCTGTGGCAACGCCCTGCACGGCGATGCCCGGGCCCAGGCCTGCACCAACAGCTTGCTCCATTCGAACACCCGCCTGGTGGTGGGCATCGGCCTCAAGAACACGGTGGTGGTCGAAACCAGCGACGCCGTGCTGGTGCTCGACAAGGCCCACGCCCAGAACGTCAAGCAGGTGGTCGAGGCACTGAAGCAGGAGGGACGCACTTCCGCCAGTACCCACCGCAAGATCCATCGCCCCTGGGGGTGGTACGACAGCATCGACGCGGGTGAGCGCTTCCAGGTCAAGCGCATCGTGGTGGACCCCGGCGCCCGGCTGAGCCTGCAAATGCACCATCACCGCGCCGAACACTGGGTGGTCGTGCGCGGCACGGCGCGCGTCACCCGGGGAACGGAGGTGTTGATGGTGTCGGAAAACGAGTCCACCTTCATCCCGCTGGGGCAAGCACACCGCCTGGAAAACCCCGGCAAGGTACCGCTGGAAATCATCGAGGTGCAGTCGGGCGCCTACCTGGGCGAGGACGACATCGTCCGCCTCGAAGACGTCTATGGCCGCGACACCCCGGTGTCGGTGGCATAGGCATACAGCGCCATGTCCCAAGAAAAAGCGCATATGCGAGCTTCTGCTCACTCCGCCATCGAGCATGCCCTGACCTCTGAACCACACCAGATACAAGACTTGCATCAGCATATTCAAAACTATCAATTCGCATTGCAGCAAAGTCATGCGCGCGCCGCCGCCTTTGAGGTTGCAGCGCAGCAGGCACATGTACGCGCGGAAAGTGCACGGCAAGAAATAAGAACAACGCAAACCAGGTTGGCCCGGAGTGAAGCAGAAGCGGCAAAACTCCAAAGCGCATTCGAGCGCGAACAGAAAACCAGCCAGCAACTGACGGAAAAACTTGCCGCCAAGGAACAGATCGCGGCCGAATTGCAGGCGTATGGTCAAAACTTGGAACATGCGCTGCACGCAGCCCAACAGCATGCCGAAGCAGTCACCGAACAATTAAGGCAACTGCACGCAAGCCGTTCATGGCGCCTCACACAACCGCTCAGGCGGGCAGAAGCCACTGCCCATGCCTTTCGGCATGGCGTCAAAAAATATTTCACGCCTGAACCACATAACTGGCGGCACCGCTTGCTGACGTCTTTTAGGCAGTGGTTGAGCGCACATCCTCGCTGGAATAGCGCCGTTGTTCGTTGGTTGAATCACCACCCGGATATCAAGCGCAGGATCGTGCAAGCACAAATTTCCGCCACTTCTCATGACGCCCCCGCCCCGGCCATTTCGCAGCAACCAGATGCATCCGCATGGACTGCGATTATCTGCAAGCGTCTGCAGAATCAAAAGTTTGCATCGGGAGGGAACTAGATGCGGCTGATCGTCGATCTGCAAGCGGCGCAGGCTTCAAATCGTTCACGCGGGATTGGCCGCTATGCGCTATCGCTGGTACAGCACCTGACCATGCAAAAAAATGAGCATGAAGTCATCCTGGTACTCAACGGCGGTTTTCCGGATTCCGTAGCGGATATTCAGAACGCCTTCAAAGGGCTGATGGACAGCTGCCGCATTCAGGTATGGAACAGCTTGGCTCCCGATCCGGCGCAAGGACCCGGCACCCGTGTGCACGACGATTGCCGTGCCATCATGCTGGAAGCGTTCATTGCCAGCCTGAATCCCGACATGGTGCTGATTTGCAGCTTGTTCGAGGGATGGGGAGATGCCGCCATCACCAGCATCGGGAATTACACTCGGATCCCATGCGCCGTGGTACTGTATGACCTGATTCCTCTTCTTCGGCCAGAGCTTTATCTAACACACGCCCCCTTCGAAAAATGGTATTTTGAAAAATTGGTTCAATTGAACCGATCAGATTTGCTACTGGCCATTTCAGAGTCAAGCCGAAACGAGGCCTTGACCCATCTCGACATGCCCGCCAACCGCACGGTTTGTATTTCTTCCGCATGCGGATCACAGTTCCAACCGCAAGTCATTGATCACGATGCGATCGAAAAACTGAAAAATAAATATGGAATCCACAAACCATTTGTCTTATACACAGGGGGCATTGATCCACGAAAAAACGTGGAAGGCTTGATACACGCCTTCTCTCTATTGCCAGCCGGCATGCGACGCAAGCTGCAATTGGTTGTTGTTTGCTCGGTGCATAACGCAGATCGCCAGCGCCTACTCAAGTTAGCAAGTGAGCGCACACTACGGGGTGATGATTTTTTGCTGACGGGTCACGTCCCCGAGGCCGACCTGGTCACTCTCTATAACGCCTGCCGTCTTTTCGTATTTCCCAGCTTGCATGAAGGTTTTGGGCTTCCAGTACTTGAAGCCATGCAATGTGGCAAGGCGGTGGTTGCGGCACGCACGTCCAGCCTGCCCGAGGTGGTGGGACGTGATGACGTGCTGTTCGATCCGCTCAATCATCAGGAGATGGCCGATCGGATGTCGAGCGTACTGTCTGACAACGCATTGCGAGCGGAACTGGAAAAACATGGCCTGGAGCGCTCGAAGAATTACAGTTGGCAAAAAACCGCTGATGCTGTTTGGCTCGCCCTTGAGCAATATCTGGCCACACATGCAAGCAAGAAACAACCCACGGCGGCAGGCACAACCCCAACACCCGCCGCGCGGCCGCTTTTGCGAATGGCTTATCTTTCGCCTTTGCCTCCTGAGAAAAGCGGGATAAGTGACTATAGCGCCGAGCTATTGCGCGAGCTGGTCCGCTGGTATCAGGTGGATTTGATAACCGATCAAACCGAAATTAATGACAGCTGGCTCAAAAGCCATTGTCAGATACGCACCATTGCATGGCTGAAGCAACACGCCAAAAGCTATGACCGTGTGCTCTACCATTTCGGAAACTCTCATTTTCATGCACACATGTTCGATCTGCTGGAAGAAATTCCCGGCGTGGTGGTGCTGCATGATTTCTTTCTCTCCGGAATTCAAGCACACAGGGAAATACAAAACCCGGGAACTTGGGCATGGGCGCGAGCGCTTCAGGCCAGCCACGGGTACTCGGCGGTGCAATCAAGGTTTTTAGCCGAAGACACCGCGAACGTGGTTTGGAAATATCCAACAAACCTGCCTGTTCTGCAAAATGCGCTGGGCATGATCGTGCACAGCCGGTATAACCAGCAACTGGCGCAGCAGTGGTATGGCCCCACTTTTTCGAACGAATGGGCGGTGATCAACCTGATGCGCCAGCCAGCGGTAAAAACCGACAGACAAGCAGCACGGGCGGCCTTGGGACTGGCGACAGACGCCTTCGTGGTGTGCTCCTTCGGCATGCTGGGGCCTGGAAAACTCAATCACCGCTTGCTGGATGCCTGGCTTGCCTCTCCCTTGTCCGAGTTGCCGAACGCCCATTTGGTGCTGGTGGGAGAAAATCACCCGGGAGAATATGGCCAGCAACTGATTCAGGTCATGCAAGCAGCTGGCGCGGCTTCACCAATCGTCATCACTGGTTGGGTTGATCAGGATACTTTCCAACAATATCTGGCCGCCACCGATCTGGCGATTCAGTTGCGTGGCAACACGCGGGGAGAAACGTCCGCGGCGGTGCTGGATTGCATGAACCACGGCTTGCCCGTGATCGTGAACGCGCACGGAAGCCTGGCTGAGCTGCCACGGGATGCGGTTTGGATGTTGCCCGACGCATTTACCGACGAGCAATTGGCAAGCGCGCTCGAAAAACTGTGGCGTGATCCAGAGTTGTGCAAAACACTGGGCAACAAGGCACGCGCCTTCGTTCATCAGGCCCATGCGCCGGCGGATTGCGCGAAGCAGTATGCGCACGCCATCGAGCAGTTCTATCAGCGTGCGCACCTGGGTTTGCACGGAACAGTCCAGGCACTGTCCGCGCATATCGGTCCAAGTGACGATGTGCAAGCGCTGGCAGGGGCCTTGGCCGAGAACTTCCCGCCTCACCCCAGACGCCACCAGTTGCTGGTGGACATTTCCGAGCTGGTGCAGCGCGACGCTCGCTCGGGCATTCAGCGCGTTGTTCGCGCCCTGTTGTTGTCTTGGCTAACCCATCCGCCGCGGGGATGGCAGGTCGAGCCTGTTTATGCCATCGAGGGGCAACCGGGCTACCGGTATGCAAGGCAGTTCACTTCGCGCATGCTGGAAATCCCCGACGCTTGGGCGCGCGACACGGCAGTCACTGCCTGGGCAAGCGACATCTTCATAGGGCTTGATCTGCAACCGCACATCGTTCCAGCGCAGCACGCGGTTTTGAAATCCTGGAGCCAGCGCGGTGTGCGTGTGTGGTTCGTGCTGTACGACTTGCTGCCGATGCGGATGCCGCAGTTCTTCTTGCCTCAAGCGCACGCGGGGCATGAGTGCTGGCTCAAGGTAGCCACCGATTTCGATGGCGTGGCCTGCATTTCCGCCGCGGTGGCCAATGAGTTGCGGGAATGGCTGGGCCAGCAACCGTCGGAGTCACGGCGGCCACTTGTCAAGCATTTTGGCCTGGGAGCGGACGTGTGCAACACCAGCCCAAGCAAAGGCATGCCGCGTGACGGAACACGGGTGTTGCAGATGCTTGAACAAACCCCCGCGTTTTTGATGGTGGGCACGCTGGAGCCACGCAAAGGCCACATCCAGACGCTTCAAGCGTTCGAGTCGCTGTGGGCGGCGGGCGTCGATGCCAGCTTGGTCATCGTGGGCAAGCAAGGCTGGCAGATGGAGGATTTCTCCCACCGCCTGACGCACCACCCGCAGGGCGGCAAGCGCCTGCACTGGCTGCAAGGCATCAGCGACGAGTATCTGGAAGCCGTTTATGCGCGCTGCCAGTGCCTGATCGCCGCCAGCGAAGGCGAAGGCTTCGGGCTGCCGCTGATCGAAGCCGCGCGTCATGGCCTGCCGATCCTGGCGCGCGACATCCCCGTGTTCCGTGAAGTGACGCAGGAGCACGCCAGCTATTTCAGTAACTCGCGGGAGCCGGAGATCCTGGTACAGGCCATCGTTCGATGGCTGGAGCAGCACAAGCAAGGACACGTTGTGCAGTCAACCGGCTTGCGCGTGCTGACATGGGCCGAAAGCGCGGCGCAATTGCTGCAAGCGGTCGGAATCGAGCGCGAAGTCGATCCATTGGATCAATCACTCGCGCGGGACAAGCAAGAAGGAGAGAGGGTGACATGAAAAAAGCGGTCGTGACAGGCATCACGGGACAAGACGGTGCCTACCTGGCGCAATTGCTGTTGGACAAGGGCTACAGCGTGTACGGCACCTACCGCCGCAGCAGTTCGGTGAATTTCTGGCGCATACAGGATTTGGGCATCACGGGGCATCCGCACCTGCATCTGGTCGAATACGACCTGACGGATCTGGGCAACACCATCGCCTTGCTGCAACGCGTACAGCCCGATGAGGTGTACAACCTCGCGGCGCAGAGCTTCGTGGGCGTAAGCTTCGAGCAGCCCATCGCCACCGCGCACATCACCGGCCTGGGCGCGGTGCATTTGCTGGAGGCCATTCGCCTGGTCAATCCAGCCATCCGTTTCTACCAGGCCAGCACGTCTGAAATGTTCGGAATGGTGCAGGCGGTGCCGCAATCGGAAACCACGCCGTTCTACCCACGCAGCCCCTACGGCGCGGCCAAGCTGTACGCCCACTGGATGACCGTCAACTACCGCGAGAGCTACGACATCTTTGCCTGCAGCGGCATCCTCTTCAACCACGAAAGCCCATTGCGCGGGCGCGAGTTCGTCACGCGCAAGATCACCGATGCCGTGGCCAAGATCCGTCTGGGGCAGCTCGATTGCCTGGATCTGGGCAATCTGGACGCCAGCCGCGACTGGGGCTACGCCAAGGAATACGTGGACGGCATGTGGCGCATGCTGCAAACCGACGAGCCCGACACCTTCGTGCTGGCCACGGGCCGGACGGAAACCGTGCGCGACTTCGTGCGCTTGGCGTTCCAGGCGGCTGATATCCCAATCGAATTCCAGGGCTATGCCGAGAACGAGCGCGCCATCGACACCAGCAGCGGCAAGACCGTGATGCGCATCAATCCGCGCCACTACCGCCCCGCCGAGGTCGATTTGCTGGTGGGCGATGCCACCAAGGCGCACGAGCGCACGGGCTGGAAGGCCAGCACCACGCTGGAAGAGCTGTGCACGCTGATGGTGCGGGAGGACCTGAAACGCAATGAGCGCGGCACCTCCTTCTGATGCCGCGCCGGTAGCGCTGGTCACGGGTGCCACCGGCTTCACGGGACGCCACCTGTGCGACGCGCTGCGGCACGCGGGCTACCGCGTGATCGGCACCTCGCACGCCACCGCTGACGAAGCGGCCAACGGGCCGCACGGCACCGGCGACCTGCACCGGGTCGACCTGTGCAGTGCCGATCAGGTACAGGCCTTGGTACGGCAAGCACAGCCCACGGTGGTGGCGCACCTGGCGGCGGTGTCCTTCGTGCCGCACGGCGATGTTGATGCCATGTACCGCGTCAACATCGTCGGCGCCCGCCACCTGTTGCAGGCGCTGGCGCAGTTGCCACGGCCTCCGCGCCGCGTGGTGCTGGCCAGCAGCGCCAACATCTACGGCAATGCATCCGCCACCGGCCTGCTGGACGAGGACACGCCGGCCGCGCCCGTCAACGACTACGCGGTCAGCAAGCTGGCCATGGAACACATGGCATGCCTGTGGATGGCGCAACTGCCGCTGGTGCTGGCGCGGCCATTCAATTACACCGGCGTCGGGCAATCGACACGCTTTGTGCTGCCCAAGATCGTGGCGCACTTCCAGCGCCGCGCCGACTGCATCGAACTGGGCAACCTCGACGTGGCGCGCGATTTTTCCGATGTCCGCACCGTGGCGCAGGCTTACGTCCGGTTGCTGGAAACACCAGGGGTGGAAGGCCGCGCGCTCAATATCTGCTCGGGCCAGGCCTGGTCCTTGCAGCAGGTGCTGCGGGAAATGCAGGATCTGACCGGCCACGCCATGCAGGTGCGCATCAACCCCGCGTTCGTGCGCGCCCATGAGGTTCGCCATCTGGTGGGGAATCCGGCGCGGCTGCGACAAGCCATTGGCCCCCTGCCCTCCATCAGCCTGCCGCAGACCTTGCGCTGGATGCACGAAGCGGGAAATTTCGCATGATGCGCGTCGGCGTGGATGCCCGCCTCATGGCCGAGCCAATCACCGGCATTGGCCGCTACACGTGGGAGATGGTGCGCGCCCTGCAGCAACAGCCGGAACTGGAACTGCGCCTGTACCTGCCACGTCCCGTGATGGGCGACAACCCATCGGCGTCATGCACCACGCTGCGCACGGCGCGTATGCCAGGCCGTCCGGGCAAGATGCTGTGGTCGCAAACCCTGCTGCCGCTGTGGGCCGCGCGCGATCAGGTGCAGGTGTTCTGGGGCCCCACGCACCGGCTGCCAGCCCGTCTGCCCGCGCGCATCGCGCGGGTGGTCACCATTCACGATCTGGTGTGGCGGCACGCGGGCGCCACGATGCGGCCCCTGAGCCGCCTGCTGGAGCGCGCCCTGATGCCACACGCGGTGGCGCAGGCCGATGTCGTCATGGCCGATTCGGCGCACACGGCCGCCGATATCGAGGCCGAGTTTCCCCAGACGCGCGACAAGGTGCGGGTGGTCCACCCCGCCGCGAGCCGCCTGCCACCCGCGCTGGGTCTTGAGGCGCTGCGCCCGCTGGGCATCACCCGCCCCTATGTGCTGTTCGTCGGCACGCTGGAGCCGCGCAAGAACCTGCCACGCTTGTTGCAAGCCTTTGCCGCCCTGCCGGCGGACTTGCGCGCCAGCCACCAGCTGGTGGTCGCCGGCGGCCAGGGCTGGGGCGGCGTGGACCTGCCGCGCGCGGTGGCCGCGCTGGGGCTGCAAGATACCGCCGTGCTGCCAGGCTACGTCAGCGATCAGGTGCTGGCGACGCTCTACGCCCACGCACGCTGCCTGGCCATGCCTTCGCTGCATGAAGGCTTTGGGCTGCCACTGGTCGAAGCCATGGCCTGCGGCGTGCCGGTGATCACGTCGAACCTGTCATCCATGCCCGAAGTGGCGCAAGACGCGGGCTTGCTGGTCAACCCCTTGCAAGTCCAGGAAATCACGGCCGCCTTGCACGCCCTGCTGGGCGACTTCGCGTTGCATGCGCGTCTGGCGGCGCGAGCCGGGCATCACGCGCAGCGCTTCAACTGGCAGCATGCCGCCCAACAGGCGCGGCTAATTTTTGAAGAAGCGCTGTACCGCCGCCGCATCCGGCTGCGATCCACGCCCGCGGGCGCGCACGGAGCCTCGCCATGACCCCTC
Organism: Pseudomonadota bacterium; assembly: GCA_030538085.1. Lineage (GTDB taxonomy): Bacteria > Pseudomonadota > Gammaproteobacteria > Burkholderiales > Burkholderiaceae_C > Ottowia. The sequence continues at coordinate 118,112 of JAUNUR010000001.1, forward strand.
CCATCAAGGTCCTGCATTTCTACAAGACGGCCGTGCCCGATACGTATGGCGGCATCGAACAGTGCATGCATCAAATCGCCAGCGGCTCGGCGCGACACGGCATTGAAAGCCACGTGCTGTCGCTGAGCACGGACGGCCCCGCCACGCACGCCATGCCGGGCTATACCCGGCACACCGCCAGACTGGATTTCCAGATTTCGTCCACCGGCTTCTCCCGTTCGGCCCTGCACCGTTTTCGCGAACTGGCACGGCAGGCCGACATCGTGCATTACCAGTTTCCTTGGCCGTTCATGGACATGGTGCATTTCGCGAGCGGCCTGCGCCGCCCCAGCGTGCTCACCTACCAGTCCGACATCGTGCGGCAAAAGCATTTGCTCAAGCTGTACCGCCCGCTCATGCACCGCTTTCTCGGCCAGATGGACCGGATCGTCGCCACCTCGCCGGACTATCTGGCCAGCAGCACGGTCTTGCAGCGCTACCGGGACAAGGTGCACGTCATTCCCATCGGGCTGGATGCCGCCACCTACCCAGACGTGTCCGCCGAGCGCAAATGGCACTGGCAGAGTCAACTGGGTTCAGCGCCATTCTTCCTGTTCCTGGGCGTCATGCGTTACTACAAGGGACTGCACGTGCTGGTCGAGGCGCTGCGCGGCACCGGCATGCGCGCGGTGCTGGTGGGGTCTGGCCCCATGGAGTCCGCCATCCGTGCCCAGGCGCGCTGCCTGGCACCCGGCCAGATCATCTTCACCGGCTCCCTGCCCCATGAAGACAAGGTGGCCCTTCTGGATCTGTGCCATGCCATGGTGTTTCCGTCGCACTTGCGTTCCGAGGCCTTCGGCATCTCCTTGCTGGAAGCCTCCATGTTCGGCAAGGCCATAATTTCTTGCGACATTGGCACCGGCACCAGTTACGTCAACCAGCACGGCGTGACCGGACTGGTGACACCGCCCAGCCACCCGGCGGCCTTGCGCCAGGCCATGCACACGCTCTGGCATGACAGCGCGCTGGCCGCCCGCATGGGCGTGCAGGCACGGGTGCGGTATCAGGAACTGTTCACCGGAGCGCGCATGACGGCCGCCTATGCCGATCTGTACCGCTCGACGCTGAAAGCGCGCCGCACGGGCGACGGCCAGGTATCGCCCACGCAGAACGGCAACACCCAGGCTTTCGCGGCCACGCCATGAGCCCCGATGGGGTGGCATGGACCAAAAAAACGGCAACCGGGACGCTCATGCTGTTTCGCGTAAAAAAGATGGCGGCTCACGCGCGATCCGATAACAAAACAACCTCGCTGCGCTTCGATGGCAGCATGATTCCCACCAAGTGCGAGGCATTTCGCACATCACCGTGTCATTTCGTCATGACGCAGCGCAGCGGCGAAGTCATTCCGTCATTCGTCAAAAAGCTGCCGTTTTGAGCGCGAAACGGTATCAGGCACCGATCTGGCTGACCTGCTGATCAATGGCGCCGAACACCGATTCGCCGCCCCGCCCCCTCATCTCGATGCGCACGGTGTCGCCGAAACGCATGTAGTCGGTCTTGGGCGCGCCGTCCTGAATCGTCTCCATGGCGCGCTTCTCGGCAATGCAGCCGTAGCCCTTGGGCCATTCGCGGCGGCCATCCTTCTCGATGCCGGGGTTGCTGACGGTGCCGCTGCCAATGATGCAGCCCGCGCGCAGGCGGCGCGTGCGCGCGGCATGAGCGATGAGCTGGCCGAAGTGAAAGTGCATGTCGGGGCCGGTATCGCACAGCCCCACCTTGCGGCCGTTCCATACGACCTGCATCGTCAGGTGCACGCGGCCTTCAACCCAGGCCTCGCCCAGCTCATCGGGCGTGACGGCCACGGGGCCGAAAGCGGTAGACGGCTTGCCGTGGAAGAAGCCGAAACCCTTGGCCAGCTCGTCGGGGATCAGATGGCGCAGGCTCACGTCGTTGACCAGCATCAGCAGGCGCACCGCATCCAGCCCCTGCTCGGGCGTGGCGGCCATGGGCACGTCGCCGGTGACCACCGCCAACTCGGCCTCGAAATCAATGCCGAAGTCCTCGTTGGCAACACGGATGGCATCCTGCGCCCCGAGAAAATCGTCGCTGCCCCCCTGGTACATCAGCGGATCGGTGAAATAGCTCTCGGGCATGTCGGCGCCGCGCGCGGCACGCACCAGCTCGACGTGGTTCAGGTAGGCCGAACCGTCGGCCCACTGGTAGGCGCGCGGCAGCGGCGCCATGCACAGCGCCGGGTCGAACGGAAAAGCGTGGCGGCCCTTGCCATGGTTCAGCGTGTCGTACAAATCCTGCAACTGGGGCGACATGAAGTTCCAGTCGTCCAGTGCTTGCTGCAAGCGGCTGGCGATGCCGGTCGCGTAATGGGCCATCGTCAGGTCGCGCGAGACGACCACCAGTTGCCCGTCGCGCGAGCCGTCTTTGTAGGTTGCCAGTTTCATGGATGCAGAGGCCGTGAATCGCCGCTTTGAAGGGCCACCAACCGCCCGGGCGCGAGTCATTCTAGTGTGCTGTCCTGTAACAAAGCACTTGAACCTAGAAACGGCAGTTGACCGCTCACCATCCTTGGGCAACCCGCATGAACGCTGGCTTTCATGGCTTCGATCACATTCACCTGCTGGGTGAGCGCGCTATGCACCCGATCGCACCGCGCTGGCCGCGCCATGCGGCGTTGCTCGTCCTTGCAGGCACGAGCCTGCCGCGTCCTCGCCCTTGCAGGGCGC